>CAMBFX010000001.1 GCA_945865695.1 Chryseobacterium gleum
AAAAATCTTCGGTAATCATCTCGAATATATTGAGGCAAATTACAAAAGAATGCAAAACAAGGATAATGCATGGGCAACATCGTGATGTATTTTATCTTGATGTATTTTCCTTTCCAAGATGGTGGTGGTGTTTCTTCAATAATCGGCAATAAAGTTTCATTCAATTCAGAAGTCGATATTTTTTTCGTTCTGTTATTATAAATACGCATGGCTTCTTCCAATGCTTTATGAACTCTTTGCTTAGTGATAGTTGAAACAAATAAAATCGGAACATCATTAAACGGTTCCAAATTCTTTCTGATTAATTCTTCATATTCTTTAGCAGAATTAGTATCCTTTTCAACCAAATCCCATTTATTTACCAATACAACTACACCCTTTTTATTTTGCTCAATCATATAGAAAATATTCAAATCTTGCTTTTGAATTCCTTCTGTTGCATCCAACATAAAAAGACAAACATCGCTTTCTTCTATGGTGCGAATGGAACGCAACACCGAATAAAATTCCAAATCCTCTTGAACTTTTGCTTTCTTTCTTATTCCTGCGGTATCGATCAAATAAAAGTCAAAACCATACGCTTTAAATCTAGTGTGAATACTATCACGCGTAGTTCCCGAAATAGGAGTAACAATATTTCTCTCTGTTCCTAAAAATGAATTTAGCAATGAAGATTTACCCACATTCGGCTTTCCAACAATAGCAATCTTAGGAATATTTTCTAAAAGTATTTTTTCTTCTTTATCTAAATGCTTTGCTACCTCATCCAAAATCTCACCCGTTCCCGATCCATTTGCTGAAGACAAACAATAGACTTCACCCAATCCCATTTCATAAAATTCAGCTGCGTAGGCGGCTTTATCTCCAGTATCCACTTTATTCGCAACAACAATAACATGCTTATTATTTTTACGAAGAATTTTTGCAACATCACTATCCATTTCTGTCAAGCCCGTCATCGCATCTACCATGAATAAAATTACGCTTGCTTCATCCAACGCTAATTGAACTTGCTTTCTAATTTCTCCTTCAAAAATATCTTCCGAGCCAGTAATGTATCCTCCTGTATCGATAATGGTAAATTCAACACCATTCCAAACTCCTTTTCCATAATGGCGGTCACGAGTAACCCCTTCACTCGGATCTACAATCGCATCTCTCGACTCCGTAATTCGATTAAATAACGTTGACTTACCAACGTTGGGTCTTCCTACTATTGCAACAATGTTTACCATGATCTATGATTGATTATATCCGAATCTTTTTAAATGGCGATCACTATCGCGCCAATCTTTTTCTACTTTAACAAATACTTCAAGAAAAACTTTTTTTCCCAACATATGTTCCATGTCTTTTCGTGCAGCGGTGGCAACACGTTTCAACATTTCTCCTTTATGGCCAATAATAATTCCCTTTTGAGTTTCGCGAATCACATAAATCACAGCCATTATTCTTGTAATTCTTTCTTCTTCCTTAAACGATTCTATAATTACTTCACAGGAATAAGGAATTTCTTTTTCGTAATGAGTTAATATTTTTTCACGAATAATTTCAGCGCAGAAAAAACGCATCGGTTTATCACTAATTTCATCCGTAGGAAAATAAGCTGAGCCTTCAGGAAGATATTTCATGATTAATTCAAAAACCTCACTAATATTAAAACCATGCAAAGCTGATACAGGAATTACAGTAGCTTTTGGTAATAATACTCTCCATTCATCCGCATATTTCATTACCTTATCTTGAACTGAAACATCAATTTTATTTAAAATTAAAATGACAGGAATTTCCATCTTATTTAATTTTTCAATCAATGAAATATCTCTTTTCGGATCTTGAATATCCACTACAAACAAAAAAATATCAGCATCAGAAAAAGCAGATTTTACAAATCCCATCATACTTTCTTGAAGCTTATAAGCAGGTTTATCAATTACTCCTGGAGTATCAGAATAAACTATTTGAAAATCTTCACCATTCACTATACCCATTATTCGATGACGAGTGGTTTGTGCTTTCGAAGTAATAATAGACACCTTCTCTCCTACCAACTTGTTCATTAGAGTAGACTTACCTACGTTAGGTTGACCAATAATATTTACAAATCCCGAGCGAAAAGCCATGTTCTTAGTATGAATTCGGGTGCAAAAATACGAAATATAAAGGCGCTTATTACAAACAAATAAGGAATTGACTTTGAGATTGAGAAAGTTTTTATACTTTTGCAGACCAAAATAGTGCGGGGTAGAGCAGAGGTAGCTCGTCGGGCTCATAACCCGAAGGTCATTGGTTCGAATCCAGTCCCCGCTACCTAAGAAAACACAAAACCCATGCGCAGCGTGGGTTTTTGTTTTTCGAATGAGGGCGTCAAAAGTTCACTTTTGTAAGCCCGAATGAGAAAAACAAAACAGATTTGCGCAGCAAAGCTTTGTGTTTTTAGACTATGAGCGATATCTGGATCTTTTGCGAAGCGAAAAATCCATTATGCGAATGAGAAAAACAAAACAGATTTGCGCAGCAAAGCTTTGTGTTTTTAGACTATGAGCGATATCTGGATCTTTTGCGAAGCGAAAAACGCATTTTGATTTAATTAAGAATAAAATAGATAAATTATAACTTTGTTTTACTTCGTTCTCATTCTCATTCCCGCTCTTTAAATTACTGGCCCCATAGTTCAATGGATAGAACGAAAGTTTCCGAAGCTTTAAATCTAGGTTCGATTCCTAGTGGAGCCACAATAAAAAATTTATGATCAAACTAGGACAATTTCAATTAATGCGCGTTACTCGAGTTGAAAAAGACGGAACTTATTTAACAAGTGATTACGACAATGAAGCTATTATATTCAGAAATGAATTAAAGGAAACTCCTGAAATAGGAACCGAATTCAATGTTTTTGTTTATTCAGATGCTGATCATCCCTTCATAGCAACACTAAAAAAACCTCATGCTTTAGTCAATGAATTTGCATTGATGCGTGTGTTATCAGTAACCGAAAAAGGTGCTTTTCTCGATTGGGGAATTAATAAAGATTTATTTGTTCCATTTGCCGAACAAGGAGTTAAAATGTTAGAAGGAAGAAGTTATCTGGTTAGAGTTTTCAAAGATGAATTAACAGAAAGAATGCTCGGTTCTTCAAAAATTCATCGCTTCATTAATAATGAAAATATTTCGGTAAAGGCAAAAGATGAAGTATCACTTATTGTTTGGGAAAGATCAGATTTAGGAGTGAAAGTAATCATCAATGAAAAAAATTACGGATTGATTTTTCAAAGTGATGTATTAAGAGAATTAAATGTAGGCGAGCGATTAACTGGATATATCAAAAACATTCGTGAAGACGAAAGAATTGATGTGACACTTCGCAAGCCGGGACATCATGAAATCAATGAAGGTGAATTTTTCATCATGAATTATCTCGAAAAGAATGATGGTTTTTTAGATATGAATGACGATAGCGATCCTCAAGAAATAAAAGACCGTTTACACATGAGTAAAAAAACGTTTAAAAAAGCAATTGGTGCGCTATATAAACAAAGATTAATTCGATTAGAACCTGAAGGAATTTATTTAGTAGAAGATTCAAATGAAGAAAAAATTAATCCAATTTCTTGAACATAAAAATTCCGCACGAATGATGACCAGAATTTCCCATTCTGTTTTCTATTGGTAAAAAACCAAATTTTTCATACATTTTTATGGCTGAATTTAATTCAGGTGTGGTCTCTAAATAAATATTTTTATATCCCAATGCATTAGCTGATCCTATGCATTTCTCAATCAATTTCCTTCCTATTCCAAAACCTCGATACTCTTTCAATAAATACATCTTTACTAATTCACAAGTATCATTTGTCAACCCATCTGTGGGATAAATTCCAGCTCCTCCAATTACCTTCTCACCATCCCTTGCAACCAAATAAATCATCCTTTCTCCTGTATAAAAAGAAAACATGTCATTTAAACAAGGGTCAAAATAAGCGGTTCCGGGACGATTGATTCCATGCTCTAGAAAGACAGTTTGAATCACTCTCTTTATTTCGGAATTATCAAGCTTAGAAATTTTTTCTAGATGAATCATGTGTTTATCAAAACCTAAAAAACTATTCAGCTTGCAATATCTCCCATTCAGCAAACAATTTTTCTAAATCAGATTTCTTAGTATTATACTTTCCTAAAGTTTCTTCTGTTTTAATCTTATCCGAATAATCTAATACCGCAATTTTTTCTTCTAGATCAGCTATTTCCTTTTCTAATGAACTAATTTTATCTTCAATCATTCGAATTTTATTCTCGTTTTTCTTTTTGGCATTTACACTTACTGGTTCTACTACTACTTTCTTTTCTTCCTTTTTAACTACTGGTTTTTCAGCAACTAATTTTCCATGCTCTTTATCTTGTGCTTTTCTCATTTTTAAATATTCATCAATGTCAAAATGATGAATGGATAAATGATGGTCTCTAATTTCAAAAATTCGATTAGAAATTCCATTGATAAAATCACGATCATGCGAAACAAGAATCATGGTGCCGTCATAAGATATCAAAGCTTTCTTTAAAACATCTTTAGAAGCTAAATCCAAGTGATTGGTAGGCTCATCTAAAATCAAAAGATTACAAGGCACCAATAATAATTTACACAATGCTAACCTTGTTCTCTCTCCCCCAGATAAAACTTTTACTTTTTTATCTATCTCATCTCCGCCAAATAAAAAAGATCCTAAAATCGCTCTCACTTGTTTTCTAACATCACCCACAGCTACATGGTCGATGGTTTCAAAAACGGTTAACTCTTTATCCAGCATGTCGGCTGCTTCCTGTGGGAAATAGCCGATGTTTACATTATGTCCTAATTTAAATTCACCCTCAAAACTTTCTACACCAGCAATAATTTTGGATAAGGTAGATTTACCTGCACCATTCTTACCAACAATCGCAATTTTCTCTTCCTTACCTATATAAAAATCGATTTTATCAATGATAATTCTTGCTTCATATTGCTTGGTCAAATCATGACCTTCTGCAATCACCTTTCCTGAATGAGGAGCAGGTGGAAATTTAATTCTTACGTTACTGGTGTTAAATTCATCCACCTCTATTCGTTCAATCTTATCTAATTTTTTCATTAGAGATTGCGCCATCGATGCCTTACTCGCTTTTGCTCTGAACTTATCAATCAATTTTTCGGTTTGCTCAATATATTTTTCCTGATTCTTTTGCGCCTCTTTTTGTCTCTCAATTTCTTCACTTCTAATGGTTACATACTTTGTATAATTCGCTCTATAATCATAAATCTGTCCACCACTAATTTCAATAGTGCGATTAGTAATATTATCTAGAAATCTTCTATCATGAGAAATTAAAACAATAGTATTATTATGCACTTTCAAAAAATCTTCCAACCATTGAATAGATTCAATATCGAGGTGATTCGTTGGCTCATCTAATAAAAGTACTTCTGGTTGTTGCAATAATATTTTTGCTAATTCTACTCGCATCTGCCAACCGCCACTAAATTCTCCTAACAAACGATCAAAATCACTTCGAACAAAACCTAGTCCAAATAATATTTTCTCCACTCTTTCTTCTACTTGAGATCCGCCCATAATATTTTCTCTTTCAGAAAGAGAGGCCAACTCCTCGGCTAATTCCATGTATTGATCATCCGAAAAACCAGTAGCCGTTTCTAATTCATTATTGATTTGTTCGATTCGTTCTTTGATTTTTACGAGTTCTTTCAATGACGACATCGTTTCATTTTTCACCGTTTCTTCAACGTGATGTTCCATTTCTTGTGGTAAATACCCAATAACAGTTCCTCGGGCAACAGCAACTTGTCCAGTATCTGCGTTCTGCAAACCAGAAATTACTTTTAATAAGGTTGATTTTCCTGCACCGTTCTTACCAACTAATCCGATACGATCATTTTTACCTGCCATGAATGAAATCTCATCAAACAAAGCTCTTTCGCCAAATCTAAGCGTCAATTTATTTACTGAAAACATTTTGCAAAGTTGGCAATAATAATTGAGAAAAAATCATGTCATATATTACTAATACAAATTTTGATTTAGATAAAAATCAGATTTCATAAATAAGAATAACAAGATTTTCTAATTATAAAAAAAGCCCCGTATTTCTACGAGGCTTTCTAATTATAAAATTCAATTCTAGAATTCCCAAACATCATGCTCAAGTTCCATCATTTCCTTTTTGATTTTCTCAGATTCTAACAAGGCATCAATACCAGAAGTATAATCATTGATTTGACGATCAGAAATAGACGATTCTTTAGTGATATAACTTGAGAAGGTGCGTTTCCAAAATAAGTCATCAAATGACATACGTTGTGCATCGTTCTTTCTATTGTACACAAAATAGTTTTGAATAATCGGTCGAATTTGCGGGAAGTATAACCAGAATAAATTTTTAGTTCCTTCTACCTGTTTGGTATTTGCATTAAGATAATACACAACTGGGGCAATTCCAATAATTCTCACATCCATTACTGAACGTTGTTTATCAAAGAACCAGTCTTCCTTCAAATCCCATGCAACGATATCCTTAGCGGCTATTGAATCGATTACCCACGTTGCTCTATCTTGCATTTTCAAAACAAGACCTGCTGAATCAACTGCAGGATACCAAGTGTTAACGTCAGTAGGGTCAGGTTTTATAATAGAATCCGGCTTTGTAATCATCTTCAAACTTTCATCTAATAAATCCTTATACTTAGCTGCATTTGTGTTATCAATTGGGTACTTGAATTGATCTCCATCATCCGGTAATTGTTTTAAACCTCTAGTAAAGCTTGTCGCTTCATAAACCGTAATTAAATCTTTGTTGTTATAGATATTATATACCAACAAATCCCAAAGACACATACGGTCGTCACTAATAGGCTCAATTGGATAGTAGAGAGGGAAATTCATTTTTTCACGAAGATCTATTCTTCGCCAAACACGCTTCTCCCACAACACATCAGCTTCTCTCAAGTAAGTGTATTTAATCATTTGCTTAGTAGGAATGTGTTCCTTGATATAAGCACCGTTTATTACACCTTGCGCTTTGACTGAAGACCCCGGTATAACAACTACCAGAATCAAAATGAAAACTAAAATTAACTTCCTCATATACTTTTTATTTATCTATACTATATAAACGTTATTGAAGCGTAAAAGATACAGGTGGACCCGGCATATTTCCTGCTGGACCACTAATTCTGATGTTCTTAAACGTAATTGTTTGCCCAACACTCATTGCTTTTACAATTGTAAGCTGCTCTGGGGTTAACTTGCTTGAACTACTGCTAAACTTCTTTTCAGTTCCCTTATAAGATACCACCATTTCGAATCCATTAACACCGAATTTGATATTAAGTGGAATACTTGCATCATAACCAGCAGATAAACCTCCTGATAATAATTCTGTTTTCTTGATTGAAGAGGCAGTATTAGGCGTTTGGTTAAAATATACATTAGGGGTAGGAAGTCTTCTTACTTTGAATTTGAAAGCTCCAAGTGATTTAGATCCTGTACCTGTTTTTCCACTCACACTTAATTCAATTTCTTTACCTATCAATGAAATATTGGTTGGAGTAACTGAATAATAGTCTGCCTTCTTACTTACACTAACACTTCCAGAAGTTAAACTCACTTTATCAGGCGGGAAACCAGAAGCAGTTGCTTTTAACTTATTATCGTAATTCATGTAAAGTACATTCATTTCTATGTTTCCGATGGCAGCTGTTGGCTCACCTACTTCATACATAAATTTCCAAGGCTTCCATTTAGTTTCACCTTTTTCTTTTATACCAATTACTCCTCTAACAAAATGCTCTCCTGAGCCTTTGCCTTCCAATTTGATTTTACCTTTAATCTCTTTCCAGTTTGCCTCATTTGTAGTATCAGCATCAATACCATACTTAATTGTAGGGATTTCTGTAGAGTCATAAGCAGCAATCATTACACTTAGGCTTAAAGAATCACCCATGTTCATGTAATTTGATTTAGCAAATGCTAGAGGTTCGATTTTATTAAATTTAAAAGCTGGCACGTTTACTTTAGCCAATAATATTTCGATTGCCTTAACCTCAGCATTTCGAATATCACATGATAAAGCGGTGAACAATGCAGATGCAGCCACCACTGGAGCGTGGTCAAACATTCCTAATTGCCAATCAACTTCCTCTTCAAAATCTTTCAATTTTTCAGGGATGGTTAGCATTTTGTAAATAGCTTCAACTTTATCTCTGTCTTCAATGAAAACATTTTTTTGAAGCTCTGCTCTTAATTCTTTGATCATTCCTTCAGGATCTGTTGATTTAACGTTTTTAGCATTAAATTTATAACTTTTCTTCCCATCATTATATACAGTAACAAACTCTACGAGATCATCCCTATACTTCATGATCTTTTCACGAATCTCGGCTCCTTTAGCGTGCCCAGGAGTTCCTGGTTCACCACCAAATAAGCGAGTAGCTGCATCATAATTGTCTTTTTGTTCGATTTCCATTGGGCTAATGGTTATGAATCTTTTGGTTTTTTCGTCCACAGATACATAATCCTTTTTTTCAACATCTTTAATCAATACATTCTTACAATCAAGATTTAAAAATTTATCCATCTCATAAGCCATTTTCATCACCTTTTCAGCTTTTTCCTGCCAAGGTTTTACTTGTTTCTTATTTGCCGGCACTGCCATCATAGCGTCAAATTGACCCATTAATGCATCACGGTTATTTAGGATAATAATATTACTTTCCATAAGTTTAACATCAAGCTTTGCGAAAGCGTTGATAATCTCTTTGGAAACGTTAAGAGCAAGAAGAGCGGTGAGTACAAGGTACATCATACCGATCATCTTCTGTCTGGGTGTTTCTTTACCACCTGCCATAGTGAATTATGTTTTTTTAAGTTTAAACGATAATGAATAAATTCACTCTTGTATTAACCGCGGTTCCCCACGTTTACATTCATAGCAGCAAGCATGTTGCCATAAATAGTATTAAGAGCAGAAAGGTTGCGTGACAATTCAGACATGCTTTCCTTGTACTTCTTAGTATCATCAAGTGAAGAGTGGAGATTATCCATCAATTCATTAATTCCACCATAAAGTTTAGAAGAAGCTTCCAAATGTTGAGAAGCACCTTTTAACTGTAACTCATAAATATTATTTAGTGACGATAAGTTATCAGAAACCTTAACCATACTTTCTCCTAATGAAGCACCACCTGATTGCGCATCAGCGATACCTAACATAGTAGCAGAAGCTTTTGAATAAGCATCCGTTAAACCATTCACTTTTGATGAAGCAGATTTCATTGCATCTACATATTCGTTAGTTGCAAATGATGCATTTGATACATCACCGATTTTATTACTTGCATCAGAAAGATTCTTTAAACCTTCACCTAAACTTTTTAGCATTTCAGGTTCGATTTTAGCATCTTCTAACATTTTGTCTAAAGATTCAGTTACTGATTCATTGTCATGACTTTTGCTATCGATAGCATGTGGATCAAAATCATCTGCATGAGCTAATGCTAATTCTGGATAAACTAATTCCCACTTCGGATCTTCATGTATCGGTTCGAATGCCGAGAAAATAAAGATTACCGCCTCTGTTGAAAGTCCAATTACAAGCATTGGTCCAGCTCCTGGCCAGTGCATAATCTTAAACATCGCTCCGATAATTACTACTGCTGCACCAAAACCGTAAAGTTTGGCCATAAAAAGTTTCCATTTCTTGCTTCCTGGTTTCATAGATTTCTTGCTTTAATTGGTTTTATTTTATTTGGTTTGTTTGTTCGAAAACTTTTTTACTAACGGAAATACGTTCCTCCGTCACCATCTTGATCTGGACCTCCACGCCCCATGTAGGTCATTACACAACGGTATCCGATATAACTTTTAGCTGTATCCTGATATTCATAACAACGAGTTCCTGTTTGCAGATAATAGCTAATATCCTTCCATGATCCACCACGAATCACTTTACGTTTTTGTGCTGGCATATCTGTATCCAGTGCATTGTATCTATATTCAGGATTTAAATCATGCGAGAATTCATATACAGATTCATCGTAAGCTGTTTCGCACCATTCTGCAACGTTTCCAGCCATGCAATATAATCCATAATCATTCGGATGATACGAGTTTACTTTCACTGCATGGAAACCACCATCTTCCATATATCGACCACGCATTGGCTTAAAGTTACCAAGTATACAACCATGAATATTTCTGATGTATGGACCACCCCATGGGTATGGACTTCCATCTAAACCACCACGAGCGGCATATTCCCATTCGGCTTCTGATGGTAAACGAAATTCTTCAACTATTGGCTCTCCGTTTGAAGCTAAATAGGTATTCATCAACATAGTTCTCCACACACAGAATGCTCTTGCTTGTTGCCAAGTTACACCTACAACAGGATATTCATCGTAGGCTTCGTGCCAAAAATAATTTCTAGTCATTGGATCATTAAAAGAATAGGTAAAATCATGAATCCAACAAAGTGTATCTGGGTAAACATGAATTTTATCTCTAATGATAAATCTTGATCTATCGGTATGAGAACGAATCGCATGATTTTGTCCTTTACGATTGTTTTCATTACTTAAATTTAAGTCTCGACCCACAGGGTCACCATTTTTTAAAGTATCCTCAGGATATAAATTTCGGTGATCAAAATTGGGGTCATTAAATCCATCTTCACGAATAACCAATCGACCTTTATCTGCAGCAGCTAACCAGTCGAACCACATGTAACTAAAAATTAGTTTACGCGGATCAAACTGACGTTGCCAATAAAACTTCTCATGATCTGGAAAATACATTTGAGAAAGTGTTGGCATCAAATCTGGGTCATAATAGCGGAATTTTATACCCCAATCGATATTCCAATCTGGATCTGGACGCTCTTCACCATTATCATCATAAGTTGGATATGTCCACTCTGCTGGTTCATTTTGGGCTAAAAGCCTTCTTGCTGTAGAGTCACGAACATAATAAACAAACTGACGATATTCATTATTTGTAATTTCGGTGTTATCCATAAAAAACGCCTGAACAGAAACCGTTTTGGTTCTGTTATAATGCGCCCAAGGAACATCCTGATCGCTGGCGCCCATGTTATAGCCACCAGAAGGAATGTACATCATACCATAAGGCGTATTGTGGTAAAAAGGCCTCCTACCTCTTGCACCAACCAACTCATAATCTGACCCTTCGGGACAACCCATTAGGACAAATGATGTCAATCCAATAAACAACAACTTTTTCATGCTACCTCCTTTTATAATACTACACTTCATTATGAACTCTTGCATGTTCATAAACCTGTGATTTGATTTTAACGCAGAATTTTTGATTGGGTTACAATTTTAAAATTTATAAGAATCTTACCGTTTTCTTTTTCGAAATTTTTGGAACTGGATCAAGGCTAAAGCAATAATTCAACATGATTTCATGTGAACCAGCACTATAATCCTTTATTTCAGAAGTGGTTAAATCATAAGAATAACCAATTTTAATCATTCCTTTTCCAACAACTTGCTGATAACCTAATATTGGAGAAATTGCGTCTTGAAGACGATAACCTAATCCAAACCAAACCATATTCTTCCACATACCACGAATTGAAATATCAACTTGGGTTGAAGCTGCATCAGATTTCATCAGTAAAGTAGGTTTAAGCATCCAATCTCCTGAACCAGGCAGAGTCCAATTATAACCAGCAACAACATAATAGTGACGTTTATTCAAGTAACCTAAATCAGAAAGATCTGACTCGGTTAAATGCGTAGAAGATAAACCAACATAATAATTAGGCCCAGCATAATATAATCCTAAACTTAAATCATAAGTAGTTTGAGAAACTGCATTATCAGGAATTGCATTATCAGTTGTAATTGAGCCAACTCCATCTGGTGGCAACCAGTTAAATGCTAAACTTTTACTTACCATTCCACCAGCAATACCAATACCAAGAGTTCCTCCTGTAGGTAAACCTAAATGAAAAGAGTAGGATCCTCTCGCATATGTATCATTAAATTGACCTAATTTATCTTTAAAAACAGATAAACCAAGACCACCACGTAATGCTTTTACAGGGCCATGAACATTCAACAACATAGTTTGTGGTGAGCCATCAAAACCTGACCATTGCTGACGGAAAAATGCCGTTGCACAAATTTTGCCATCAATTCCAGCAAATCCAGGATTGAAAGACAAGCGATCATACATATATTGAGTGAACTGAAAATCCTGTTGTGAAAAGGCGGAAACGCCAATGAACAGGGATGAAATTGAGAGTATAATTTTTCTCATAAATCGACTCAAAAATGGTTAATTTTTTTACAAAAATATCCTTGGGACACTATCCCAAATCTTGGCTAAGTTAATCAAAAACTAAATTGGAAAAATTTTTGGTTGAGATTTTAACGATTTTCCGAATTTTAAAAAGTTCATTGGAGAACAAGTTATCTGTTAATCAACTAACTAAGCTTTTGAAAAGTCTTCCACCAAAGGTCAGGCATTTCATTCTTCATAGCTTGTTGGTAGTCTTTGTAGCTACAAGGTACTAAGTGATGACGTTCAAATTTCAATCTTTTATCGGGAGGGTATGGAACATCCATCCACCATCGATCAGTTTTATTGCTTTTAAAGAAAACAATTTCATGTCCAGGCTCGGTAATATTTACACGATACATAGTATGTTCTTTCTTGGTTGCAGATGGAGTGTCCTTTTTTCGATTGTAAAAACCATCAATAAAATACCAAGCCATTTGACCGGCTAAATGTGAAGTATGTCCTCTTTTATCCATTTCAGGATTCACTTCATAAATTCCGAATGAAGAAACCTTATCACTCATTCCTGAATAACGAGCAAGTTGACATGCTTCTTCTCCAAATAATCCATTTGGGGTTGCGTTTTTATTTCCGTGAGCATCGGATGCTCGAATGGCGGAAATATCAAAACTTACTATATCTGCATTACGAATTAAGGGTTCTGCCCATGAGATATCCTCCCTTAATTGGCCTAATCGCAAGGTATCAAAAAATAATTTATCCATCAATTCGATGGATTTTATATCTGCATGGTGAGATTGAAAACCGATGTTAGCGTAATTGAAAAGGAAATTAGGTTGATGTAAAATTATTTTGCTTAAATAAGATTGTGAATGTAAATCTGCATCTACTTCTCCTAAATCAAATCGAGGATCAATGGTTGCAATATTTATAGTTGTTTCAACTTTTTCGTAGGCACGATAATTCGCATAAGTGAAATCTTGTCCGCCTCCGAGTATAAGAACGACTATTTTATTTTTAATCAATTCGGAAATGGCAGAAGAGACAGCAAAATAAGTATCTTCTTTTGTTGCTCCTTTTTTAATATTTCCTAAATCTGCAATTTTATATTTATGAGAGCCTTTAGCTAATGAATATAAATATTTTCTGATTTCATCTGGGGCATTTGAACAACCTGAATTATTGATAGCAGCAGAATCATCCATAATGCCAATGATGGCAATTTCTGTGTTTTTAAAATCCAGTTCCTCGCCTTTATCTATAAAAAATACAGAATTCCCAATTACCTGATTGAGGGGGTCCTCACTTCGGATAAAAGATTTATAAGGTTCAAAAAAAATGGAAATATCCATTATTTCATTTTCTTTTTAGTCACTTTTTTAGTTACTGCCTTTGCCACAGGTTTTTTAGCTGCTGCTTTTTTAACAACGGTTTTAGTTTTTGCTATACTAACTGTTTTTTTTGTAGTTGTTTTCTTGACAGTGCCTTTTTTAGCTGCTCCTTTTTTCACTGTCTCACCTTTATCTTTCGATTGACTTTTTACCAATTGCATTACTTCGTCATAAGAAAGTTTAGCTGCATCAGCATCTTTTGGAATACGAACATTTAATTTTCCAGCTTTAATAAAGGCACCCCAACGGCCTTTGAGTACAACCACATTTTTATTTTCAGGGAAAGCTTTAATTATTTTATCCTTATCCGCTTGTTTCTTTGCAATTAGTAATTCTGTTGCACGTTCCAAAGTAACAGTCATTGGATCATCACCTAAATCTTTTTTGAGAGAAGCGAATGTTCCATCATGCGCAACATAGGGGCCGAAACGGCCGGCATTTGCAACTACTTTTTTGCCATCAATTTCTCCTAAATCACGTGGCAATTTAAATAATTCCATTGCTTCCTCTAAGGTGATAGTAGAAATACTTTGTTCTTTTCTTAAAGAGGCATAACGAGGTTTTTCTTTATCATCCTGCTCACCAATTTGAACCATTGGACCGAATCTACCAATACGTACAATTACTTTTCGTTTCGATACTGGATCTTTTCCGAGCGCTCTTTCTCCAGTGGCACGTTCACTTGTTTCTTGTGTTTTCTCAATATCTTTGTGGAATGGTTTGTAAAATTTACGAATCATTTCATTCCATTTTATCATTCCTTGCGCGATATCGTCAAATTCTTTTTCTACAGAAGCTGTAAAACCGAAATCCAAAATATCTTCGAAATATTGAACCAAGAAATCATTAACCACTTCACCAATATCTGTAGGGAATAATTTATTTTTTTCGGCACCTGTATTTTCTGTTGCAATTTTCTCAGTGATTTTTGCATTCTTCAACTCCAGAACATCATAATCACGTTTTATTCCTTCCCGTTCTTCTTTGAGTACGTAACCTCTTTTTTGCACAGTTGAAATTGTTGGCGCATATGTAGAAGGTCTACCAATACCTAGTTCTTCTAATTTCTTAACCAAACTTGCTTCGGTATATCTAGCAGGATGATGAGTAAATCTTTGGGTACCTGTAATTAAATTAGCAAGAAGTTTTTCTCCTTTTTTCATTGGAGGAAGCATTCCTTCTTTTTCATCATCATTATTTTCATCATCAGAACCTTCGAGATAAACTTTCAAGAATCCGTCAAATTTCAATACTTCACCTTGAGCAACAAATTCTTCTTTACGAGTAGAAATACCTATAGTCGCTGTTGTTTTTTCTAAAAGAGCATCAGCCATTTGAGAGGCGATTGTTCTTTTCCAAATCAAATCATATAATTTTTGTTCAGAAGGATCACTTCCTGCCTCATGACGATTCATGTAAGTTGGACGAATGGCCTCATGTGCCTCTTGCGCACCTTTGGATTTTGTCACATATTTTTTTGGATTTGCATATTTTGCTCCATAAAACGAAACAATTTCATCTTTAGCAGCAACCATTGCTGAATCAGATAAATTTACCGAGTCAGTTCTCATATAAGTGATATGTCCTGCTTCGTATAATTTTTGAGCTACGCTCATTGTTCTTGCCACAGAAAATCCAATTTTACGAGAAGCCTCTTGCTGTAAGGTAGAAGTTGTGAATGGCGCGGCTGGAGATTTTTTTGCAGGTTTAGTTACTAATTCATCTATGATAAAATTAGCAGCTTTACATTTATCTAGAAATGCTAATGCATCCTTTTTATTGTCAAATCTTTTATTTAATTCGGCTTTAACAATATCCTTTTTGTTTACCACAAATTCAGCCACGAATCTATAATATGTTTCGCTTTTAAAATTTCTGATATCGCGTTCACGTTCAACGATAATTCTAACTGCTACAGATTGCACACGTCCTGCAGAGAGAGATGGTCGGATTTTTTTCCATAACAATGGGGACAACTCGAATCCCACTAAACGGTCTAAAACACGTCTAGCTTGTTGCGCATCTACTAAATTTTTATCAATGGTGCGAGGATTATCAATTGCTTTTAAGATAGCTGTTTTAGTAATCTCATTAAAGGTAATTCTTTTTGTTCTTTTATCTGAAAGTTCAAGCGTTTCTTTAAGGTGCCAGGAAATAGCTTCCCCCTCACGGTCCTCATCCGTTGCTAACCAAACCATCTCGGCATCCTTACAAAGCTTTTTCAGCTCTGCAACTACTTTTTTCTTATCCTCAGAGACTTCATAAGTTGGTTTAAAACCATTATCTATATCAATAGAAATTCCACTTTTTGCCAGATCTCTCACGTGACCATAACTAGATTTAACAGTAAAATTTTTACCAAGAAAACCTTCGATGGTTTTTGCCTTTGCAGGTGACTCAACGATTACCAGATTTTTAGCCATATTAAAGATCATAATGCTGATTTTAGGGGGTAAGATTTTTCAGCAACAAGGCTGCAAAGAAAATTATTTAACTGTTTGAAACGAAATTTTTTACACTAATGAATTTTTAACACTACGTTAAATTACTATAAATCAACAATAAAATAGATTTTAGTGTCATTTTGTCATCCACTTATTTTTGGTATCTTTGTTGTCATATGACGGAAATAATATGGAAAACAGCAACATTATCAAGGAGATAGACGAAAAAAGACAAGGTGAGGCCTTGGTTTTGGAGACAAATAATGGTCAAATTAAAACCAAAAAGCTTTATCTAGAAAGCTATGGATGTCAGATGAATTTTTCTGATAGTGAGATAGTTGCATCGATACTTTCGAATGAAGGATATAGTACCACTAGAGATTTTGAAAACGCTGATTTAATCCTTTTAAATACGTGTGCGATCCGGGATAACGCAGAACTCAGGGTTCGAAATAAGTTGCGTCAATTTCATGTTTTGAAGCGAAAAAAACCAGGATTAATTGTTGGTTTATTGGGTTGCATGGCTGAACGTTTAAAATCACAATTATTAGAACAAGAAAAATTAGTGGATTTGGTGGTTGGACCTGACGCTTATCGTGATTTACCTAATTTGATTGAAGCGGTTGAGAATGGAGGAAGAGCGGTGAATGTATTATTATCAAGAGAAGAAACCTATGCAGATATAAATCCGATTCGTTTAGATACGAATGGAGTTTCGGCTTTTATTTCAATTACACGTGGATGTGATAATATGTGTTCGTTTTGTGTAGTTCCATTTACAAGAGGAAGAGAACGAAGTAGAGATCCAGAAACTATTATTCATGAAGCAAAATATTTATTTGATAATGGATATAGAGAAGTTACTTTATTAGGCCAAAATGTTGATTCGTATAAATGGAATATGAACGGAAGTGGCGAGATTCTAGATCCTGAAAAAACAACTTGCAATTTTGCTCAATTATTGGAAAAAGTGGCCCTTGTTACTCCTGAATTAAGAGTAAGATTTTCTACTTCACATCCAAAAGATATGACAGATGATGTTTTAGAAATCATGGCGAAGTATGAAAATATTTGTGATTATGTTCACTTACCTGTTCAGTCGGGAAATAGTGATATTTTAGAAAAAATGAATCGTGGCTATACGAGAGAATGGTATTTAGATAGAATTGCTGCCATCAGAAGAATTATTCCAGGATGTGGAGTTTCCACTGATATTATTACTGGATTTTGTACAGAAACAGATGATCAATTTGCCGATACAGTTAGTTTGATGAATGAAGTGGTATTTGATTTTGCCTATATGTTCAAATATTCTGAAAGACCTAAAACATTGGCAGAACGAAAATATAAAGATGATATTCCAGAGGAGAAAAAAGCGGCAAGATTAGATCAAATTATTAAACTACAACAAGAACATTCACATGAAAACAATAAAAAGATGGTTGGTAACATATGTAAAGTGTTAGTTGAGGGTGTTTCAAAAAAGTCAGAATTAAATCTTTTTGGAAGAAATTCTCAAAATGCAGTAGTAGTTTTTCCACGTGGCGAACATAAGAAAGGTGATTATGTGCATGTATTAATTGAAGACTGTTCACCTGCAACATTAAGAGGAAAAGTAGTGTCATGAATGAGAAAATAAATATTCAGCAATTAAAATTGCGATTTGGGATAATTGGAAACTCTCCTTCGTTGAACCGTGCGATTGAAATTGCTGCTCAAGTTGCTTCTACAGATTTAACCGTTTTAGTTACAGGAGAAAGTGGAACAGGAAAAGAAATTATGCCTCAGATTATTCATAATTTGAGTTCGAGAAAACATGGAAGTTATATTGCAGTCAATTGTGGTGCGATTCCTGAAGGAACCATAGATTCGGAATTATTTGGTCATGAAAAAGGATCATTTACAGGTGCACACGAAAGTAGAAAAGGATATTTTGAGGTTGCCAATGGCGGAACAATATTTTTGGATGAAGTTGCTGAATTACCTATTGCGACGCAAGCAAGATTATTGCGTGTTCTAGAATCAGGTGAATTTATTAAAGTAGGCTCATCTAAAATTATAAAAACAGATGTAAGAATTATCGCTGCCACCAATGTAAATATACCTGAGGCGATTCGTAGAGGGAAATTCAGAGAAGATTTATATTATCGACTTAACACAGTTCCTATATCGATTCCTTCATTGCGATTACGTCAAGACGACATTCATTTATTATTTAGAAAATTTGCTGCTGATTTTGCAGATAAGTATAGAATGCCTGCTATCAAATTAACTGAAGATGCCGTTCATTTATTGATGACTTATTCTTGGCCAGGAAATATTCGACAATTAAAAAATATTACCGAACAAATTTCGGTGATTGAAAGTGAAAGAGATATTACTGCCTCGCATTTAATTCAGTATATTCCTCAAGAAACAGGGAATACATCCCCCGTTTTTATAGGTCAAAAAGATGGAAATGATTTTAACGAGAGAGAAATTCTTTATAAAGTTTTATTTGAAATGCGTAATGAAATAAATGATTTAAAAACTATCATTTATCAAATCATGCAAGGTGGTGAAAATAATTTAAAGACAGAGAATCTAGCGGCTGCACAAAGATTGTTCACTCAAAAGGAAACTACGCACGTTCCGAGTGTAATTTCTAAAGGAGAAATGCAACCGAATAACGTGGCATCATCCTTTAATCCAGTTTACAATCCAAGTGTTTATCATGAAGAGGAAATGCCAGAACATGTGGAGGTTGAAGAGACCTTATCACTGGAAGATAAAGAAGTAGAAATGATTCGCAAAGCATTGAAAAAACATCGAAACAAAAGAAAATATGCAGCTCAGGAATTAGGCATTTCTGAAAGAACATTATATCGAAAAATTAAGGAATATCGATTAGAATAAGAATGAAATTATTTCTTTACATAGTAGGATTTATTTTTCTTTCATCTTTTGGATGCAAGATGAATTATTCAATGACAGGTGCAGATATTGAACCCAATGTTCAATCAGTTTCTGTTGCCTTTTTTATGAATAATGCCGCTTTAGCTCATCCAAATACCGGGCAATTATTTACCGAATCATTAAAAGACATTATGATGAATCAAACTCGGTTACAATTAGTAGTGAACAAGGGAGATTTACAATATGAAGGAAGTATTACTGGATATGAAGTGCGCCCAGTTGCTATCACAGGATCAGAAACAGCTTCTGTAAATAGATTAACCATCACCGTTCAAGTAAAATATACTAATACAAAAAACGAAAAGAAAAATTTTGAAAATTCATTTACACGTTTCGCAGATTTTGAAAGCACACAACAATTATCTTCTATTGAAGAAAATTTAATACAGCAAATCAATGATCAGTTGGTACAAGATATTTTTGACAAATCATTAAGTAATTGGTAATGACAAGAGGAGAATTAACCAAATTATTGCATCAACCACATTTGATTGATGAAAATGAAATAGCATCATTAGATCGCTTGATTTCACGATATCCTTATTGCCAAACATTTCATATTTTAAAAACCAAAGGAATGCACAATGTGCAAAGTTTGGGGTATATGGACCAATTAAAATTAACAGCTATTACAGTTTCTGATCGCAAGAATTTGTATGAATTGATTATGCGACAATCCCTTCTGAAGCAAATTGAAGAGGTAGAAAAAACTTCAGATAAAATTTCAGTTTTACCATTTAAGAATGAAGTTACAGAAATCATTCCTGAAATAAAAGTTCCTGTAGAAGAACCTAGGAAACAAAATGAAATTATAGAGGAACAACCAATTCTTCAAGCTCCGGAACCGAAAGAAATGGTGGAAGAGAAAAAAACGGTTTCATTAACAGAAGAAATAAAAGAGAAAGTAAAATTCGAAACTTATTTTGTTCCCAAAACGCCCATTTATCTTCAAGAAGAGAAAAAGGAAAGTGATACTGAAATGGATACAACTTCGAATGTTTCGAAAACAGTTCCATTGGAAGAAATGAAGTTTACTATAAAATCTGAAAAGTCAATAGTTCCAGAAAAAATAAATATTGAAGAAGAAAAGAAATCGATTAGTGAATCAAAAAAGATTTCAGGATTAGAACAGGAAATTTTATACGAAGCAATAAATAAAAGCATTCAAAATGAAGTTTGGAATGATATAGTTGAAGAAAATCCGAATATAACTGAACATCGAGAAGAAGTGAAGTTATTTTCTACAAATGATGATCAGCCGAAAGATTTTTACAGTTGGTTACATTTAAATGATACGGTGAAAAAGGAGGCAAAAATTACTCCTTCAACATCAACGGAAATCGAAGAAAAAGAACATCCATCGGTTATTCCAACTGGACAAGTAAAGAATTTAGATGACTTAATTGATAAATTCATTCGTAGCGACCCTAGAATTCCCCCATCAAAAGCAGAGTTTTACTCACCTACTAATATTGCTGCGTTGAGTATTGTTGACCAAGAAGACTTTGTATCTGAGACACTTGCAAAAATCTATGAAAAACAAGGCTATTTCGATAAAGCCATAAAGGTCTATCAAAAATTAAGTTTGAAATTTCCCAAAAAAAACAGTTACTTTGCATCCCTTGTTGAAAAAACGGAACTTCGAAAGGCGATAGAAAAACAGAAAAAACAAAAATAATATGGCAGCGGTTGTATCAATTTTAATCATTTTAGTAAGTATTCTCATCATAGGAATAGTAGTTATTCAAAATCCAAAAGGTGGTGGAGTTTCTTCAGGTTTTGGTTCGGTGAATCAAATTGCAGGTGTAAAACAAATGACCGAAGGAGTGGAAAGAATTACATGGATTTTGGCGGTAGTTTTATTCGTTTTATGCTTAGCATCTGCTTACATTTTAGGAGGCTCTAATGGTTCAGCTAAAAACGATGTAACCTACAATGAAGAAAATCCTGAAACTAGTATTCAAACAGAAGGTATCGAATCTACTGGTACAGGTGTTCCTCCTGTAGGTAAATAATTTTGAAAATAAAATTTATAAAATGTCTTTGCTCAGCAAGGACATTTTTTATTTTCTTTCGATACAAATATGCTTGCACAATATAGACTCAAGCAACAATATAAAAAAACAAAAAAACAAAATATGGCAACTAATGTTACACCCATCGCAGACAGAGTTTTAGTTGAGGCTGATGCCGCAGAAACAAAAACAGCTTCAGGAATCATCATTCCAGATACAGCAAAGGAAAAACCTCAAAGAGGAACTATCATTGCAGTTGGAACCGGAAAAAAAGATGAACCAATGACGGTAAAAAAAGGAGATAAGATTCTTTACGGAAAATATTCTGGAACGGAAGTTTCTATTGACGGAAAAGATTATTTGATTATGAAAGAGAGTGATATTTACGCTATTATTTAATTAGTCAATGAGCGAATTACTCGTTACAGTTGTGAGAAAGTTAGCCAATAAGCCAATGAAATACAAAAATTCAAAATTTAAAATTCAATATTAAAAATAAATAAAATGGCAAGTAAAAATATTTCCTTCAGTGGAGAAGCAAGAGAAAAATTAAAAAAAGGTGTAGATGCTTTGGCAGACGCAGTGAAAGTTACTTTAGGTCCTAAGGGAAGAAATGTAGTGATTGATAAAAAATTCGGAGCACCACAGGTAACAAAAGATGGTGTTACCGTTGCAAAAGAAATTGAACTTTCGGATAAGGTTGAAAATTTAGGTGCGCAGATGTTGAAAGAGGTTGCTTCTAAAACTGCAGATTTAGCAGGAGACGGAACCACTACTGCAACTGTATTAGCACAAGCTATAGTTACTGGCGGATTAAAAAATGTTGCTGCAGGAGCAAATCCGATGGATTTGAAAAGAGGAATTGATAAAGCAGTTATTGCTGTTGTCGAACATTTGAAAAAGATTTCGAAAGAGGTTGGTAACGATAATAAAATGATTGAGCAAGTTGCTACTATTTCTGCCAACAATGATGCAACAATTGGAAAATTGATTGCTGAGGCGATGGCGAAAGTTGGAAACGAAGGAGTGATTACTGTTGAAGAAGCGAAAGGAACAGAAACGGAAGTAAGAACTGTGGAAGGAATGCAATTCGACAGAGGATATTTATCTCCTTATTTTATTACTGATGCAGAAAAAATGGAAGTAGTCATGGAAAATCCATTTATCCTTATAACTGATAAAAAGATTTCTAATTTGAAAGAGATTCTACCCATTTTAGAACAATCATTACAAACAGGTCAACCACTTTTAATTATTGCTGAAGATATCGAAGGAGAAGCAATTCAAACATTAGTTGTAAACCGTTTACGCGCAAATTTAAAAATTGCTGCGGTGAAGGCTCCAGGTTTTGGTGATAGAAGAAAAGCAATGTTAGAAGATATTGCTTCTTTAACCGGTGCAACTGTTATTTCTGAAGAGCAAGGTTACAAATTGGAGAATGCAGAATTATCTCATTTAGGAAGAGCCGAAAAAATAACGATTGATAAAGACAATACAACTATCGTTGATGGTGCTGGAGATAAAAAAGATATTGAAGCGAGAAAAGCACAAATCAAAGCTCAAATCGAACAAACCACTTCTGATTATGATAAAGAAAAATTAGTTGAGCGCTTGGCAAAACTTTCAGGCGGTGTAGCGGTGCTTCATGTAGGTGCAGCCACCGAAGTTGAAATGAAAGAGAAAAAAGACCGTGTGGATGATGCTCTAGCTGCTACACGTGCTGCTGTGCAAGAAGGAATTGTTGCTGGTGGTGGTGTTGCTTATATCCGTACCATTTCTTCATTAGACAAATTGAAAGGAATTAACGATGATGAGAATACAGGAATTGCTATCGTTAAACGCGCCATTGAAGAACCTTTGAGAGTGATTGTAGGAAATGCAGGTTTAGAAGGATCGGTGATTGTAAATAAAGTGAAAGAGGGAAAAGATGATTTCGGATTCAATGCACGTACTGAAGAGTATGAACATTTAATTAAAGCTGGAGTTATTGATCCCACCAAAGTAACTCGTGTTGCCTTAGAAAATGCGGCTTCGATTGCAAGTATGCTATTGACCACTGATTGTGTTATTTCAGAAAATGAAGAAGATGCACCAGCTATGCCAGGAATGGGTGGAATGCCAGGAATGGGCGGTATGGGTGGAATGATGTAAGAAAAACTAATATTATAGTGAACCCTGACGGAAACGTTGGGGTTTTTTCTTGTTCAAAGTTTAAAGTTCAAAGTTTTTGAAAGATTAAAACTAATTTTTGTTAAGTATCTGTTAAAGTAAAATCATTAACTTGTTCCTTTATTAATTTTATATCAGAAATATTCTGTGAAAACAAAACTACTGCGATCGTTGATTTTACTTGCTACGCTTTCTGTAGTTGGAATTATTATTGCTCAGATTTATGTGATTAATGCGAATTTAAACATCCAAAAAGATTATTTGAAAATTCAATATGATCAATTAACGTTGGATAAAAAAAAATTCGAAGAACAGCAGAAAATTTTCAACGATCGAGTTACCATTGCTCTTTCTCATATCACAGAGAAGATATTGAATATTTATAATGATCCTTCACAGATTTATAATAACGTGAAGCAATTAGATACGAATTTCTTTGTTGTAAGAATTAATGACACGCTCCACCCTGCCCTTTTAGAACGATTATTAAAAAATGAATTTGATTTAAGTAATATCAAGGAAGATTTCCAGTATGCGATTTATGATTGTTTTGATAATTCAGTCGTATTCGAAGGATTTGTTTCTTTCGATTCAACCAAGGTAAATGACAATGAAAAAAATCTGAGTGATGTGCAATGGGAACGAGATGGACATTATTTCAGCGTCTTCTTCCCGAACAAGCCCAAATTCAAGGAGCTGGTACATCCGATACAAATCGAATCTTCCCAGATTTGGTTTTACACCGTTATCATCATTGTTATCGTTTTCGTTTTTTTTGGTTACGCTGTTTGGGTGATTTTGAAACAAAAAAGATTATCTGATGTGAAAAATGATTTCATCAATAACATGACACATGAATTGAAAACTCCTATTTCAACAATTTCAATTTCAAGTGAAGTTTTATTGAAGCCTAATATAACTGATGATCCGGAAAGAGTGAATCAATATGCAAGAATTATTTATAATGAAAATAAAAGATTAGAAAATCAGGTGGAGCGAGTTTTACAATTAGCCACCTTAGATAAAGAGAAAATTGTTTTGAAGAAAACAATACTTGATATCCACGAATTAATTTCACAAGCTGCAGAAAATTTCAAACCGGCCATTCAATCAGTGGGTGGAAAAATTGAATTGGAATTGAATGCAAAAGATTTTAACGTGGAAGGAGATAAAGTTCATATTTCAAATATTATTAATAATCTTTTGGATAATGCTAGAAAATACTCTGAGCAAGCGCCAGAAATAATTATCAAAACCTCCAATGAGAAAAATGGAATTTGTATTTCAATAAAAGATAATGGAATTGGAATTTCAGCAGAGGCACAAAAACAAATTTTTGATAAATTTTATCGCGTTCCTACAGGTAATGTGCATAATGTAAAAGGATTTGGTTTGGGATTGTATTATGTGAAATACATGCTGGAAGAGCATGGGGGAAGAGTGAGAGTGGAAAGTAGAGCGAGAATGGAGAATGAGAGCGAAAGTGGAACTACTTTTATAGTATACTTGCCATTTTGACCCCTCTGTCCTGCGGACATCTCCCCTTGGAAAGGGGAGAATGAAGAGAATTGGAGTAAGCTCCCTCTATCTCGAAGACTCGGCATCTCCCCTAGGATAAGGGTAGAATTGAAGTAGTATAAAAAAATAACAGTAGTAGAATTTATGATAACAAAAGGAACGATATTATTAGTGGAAGATGATATGAATCTGGGATTCGTGATCCAGGATAATTTGAAGATGAATGGATATAAAGTTCATTTATGTTCGGATGGGAAAATGGGATTGAAGCAATTCAATGAGGCAGAATATGACCTATGTATTTTGGATGTGATGTTGCCCCATAAAGATGGATTTACATTGGCAGAAGATATTCGCAAGACGAATAAAAAAGTGCCCATTGTTTTTTTGACAGCGAAATCGATGACGCAAGACAAAATCAAAGGATTTAAAGCAGGTGGTGATGATTATATTACCAAACCATTCAGTACGGAAGAATTTTTATTGAGAATAGAAGCCATATTAAAACGTAGTAATAAATCCGAAGAGAAAAAAGCAGATACGAATTATCCTATTGGGAGTTATGAATTTGTAAGTGAAAATTTTATTTTGAAAAGAAACGATGCCGCACAAAAATTGACGAAAAAAGAAGCGGAAGTATTGAAATTATTATGTCAGCATAAAGGAAATGTGTTGCCCCGCGAATTAGTTTTAAATATGGTTTGGGGTGACGACACTTATTTTAACGGAAGAAGTTTGGATGTTTTTATTACGAGATTGAGAAAATATTTGAAGGATGATGAAAAGATTAAAATCACGAATGTGCATGGGGTGGGGTTTAAACTTGAAGATTAAAAACTGATTAGCGAATGAATCAATTAGCGAATTAAAACCCTTCCGTCTCGAAGACTCGACACCTCCCCTAGGATAAGGGGAGAATTGCATTCACTAAGAAACTAAAATTCTCCTTATTTACAAAGTTTAAAATTAAATAATCCGCTAATCATTTCTCTGGTTCAAAATCGAGCATAAGAGAATTCATGCAATAGCGTTTTCCTGTAGGTTTGGGTCCGTCATCGAAAATATGACCGAGATGTCCTTCACAACGTCCGCAAACCACTTCGATGCGTTGCATTCCATGTGTACTATCATCGTTATAAATCACTGCATCTTTTCTGATGGTTTCAAAAAAACTTGGCCATCCACAGGAAGAACCAAATTTTGCATCTGATTTGAATAATTTATTTCCGCAAGCAGCACAATAATAAATTCCGAGGCCAGTATAGTTCCAATATTTTCCCGAGAAAGCGTATTCTGTGCCTTTTTCGCGCGCGATATAATAAATACTATCTGGAAGTACCGCTTTCCATTGTTCGTTCGTTACATTCAATTTATTCGTGTCGGTGCGGGAGTAGTAAGGGTTAGTGGTTGGAGTGGACATGGATTGTTTTTCGTTTTTAGTTTTTTGTTCTTCGTTGGATGCTTGTGTTGAGCAGCAGAGTAATGTAATTCCAGTAGCTAAGAGAAGAAATAATTGTTTCATATTTTCAAAGTTATGCTATTTGAACGAGGAACAACTTAATTTATGTTATGAAATGGGAGTTAAAAAATGTGAAATTCCATATCAAACAAAAACCCGTTAATTTTCAATAACGTAGAAGATTATTCTAAAAACAAAAAACCCTCCTTCGCTTAAGCTCCGGAGGGTTATACACAACCAAATAAAATGAAACGGTTCAACCACAAACCGATTTTGATTTTTATCCTAATAACTCTTTCACGATTCCTTGAATCACTTTTCCATCGGCTTTACCATTTAGTTTCGCCATAGAAGGACCCATTACTTTTCCCATATCAGCAGCTGAAGTTGCACCTACTTGTGCAATCACTTCTCTGATAATAGCGCGAATTTGATCTTCACTCATCTGCTCGGGCAAATAAGCTTTGATAATATTCGCTTGGAATACTTCTGGATCTTCGAGATCTTTTCTTCCTTGTTGCTTGTAGATGTCTGCCGCTTCAATACGTTGCTTATACATTTTTTGCAAAATTTTCGCTTCGGCATCCGCAGTAACTTCTCCAGTTCCCTTGGTAGATTCTAAAAGCAAAGCTGCTTTGATAGCGCGTAACGCTTCCAGCTTTCCTTTTTCTTTTGCAAGCATGGCTGATTTAATATCAGCATTTATTTTTTCTGTTAGACTCATAAATGTTTAAAGTTTAAAGTTAAAGGTTTATGATTATGCCCAACTTTGAACATTGAACCTTAAACCTTCTAACAAATTTAATCAACGTTATCGTGTAAGAATGAATTATTTGATTTCAAACCCGTTGTTTTGTTTCCGTTTTCATCGGTTTCTTCGCTTACTGTATATTTTGATACAGTAGATTCAGATGAATGCGGTGTGTTCAACAAACTTACATTTCTTCTCTTGTAAGCTGGTTCATTTTCTAAATCAGCTAAACCCGATGGAGTTTTCAATTTATTGCTCAACTCTTTAATTTTAGAGAAACGATCGGATGATCTTTTTTGTTGTTCCTCCGTTGAAAGATGAGAAATATTTTCTTCTGAATCAGATTCAGAAGTTGAGTTTTCAATAGTTGAATTCGATTTTTTCTCTTCTTCTAATGAATCATCCAACCAGTAATATTTCTTTTTCTCTTCTGTTTTCACAGTCTCTACTTTCGGAACTTCAGCTATTGGAGTTGGAGTAACAGGCGTAGAATTAATTGGAGTTTCAACTTTTGAAACACTTTCAATACTTGGTGTTACTGTTTGTTCAACCAACGGTGTAGAAGAAATAGTTTCTTTCCATTCTGATTTCACTTCGGCAACCGGTTCAGCTGTTTTCATGAACGGTTCTTCAGAAGCCGTTTTGATTTCGAATTCAATGGTTGCTTGTGTTTTTATTTCTGATTTCAAAACAGGCGCTTCCGTTTTCCAAGTTGTTTCTTCCTTCTTCAAATATGGCTCTTCAGTTTTCGCCAAAATATTTTCGGTTGGAGATGAGATTTGATTTGCCACAGGCTTCTCTTCAACAAGAGTTACATATTTTTTTTCTGGCTCTGAAGTGGTCAATGAAGAATTTACACTTCCAGATTTGAATCCAGTTGCAATGATAGTGATATGTACTTTTTCTCCCAATGCTTCATCGATACCATAACCAATTTTTACGTCGGCCGTATTTCCTGTTGCCTCTTGAATCAAGTCGGTGATTTCTCCAAACTCATCCATTGACAATTCAGTTTTTCCAGAGGTGATATCTAGTAAAACAAATCTTGCTCCGCGAATATCATTATCATTCAATAAGGGTGAATTTAATGCATGCTCTATAGCTTTTAATGCACGGTTATCTCCTTCAGCAGTTCCAGAACCCATCAACGCAACACCACTACTTTTCATCGCAGTGTTCACGTCATTGAAGTCAACGTTCATATGCTTCGTTAATGAAATTAATTCAGCAATACTTTTTGCTGCACTTGTTAAAACATTATCGGCTTTACCAAAAGCTTCACCTATCCCTAAATTTCCGTAAATCTCTCTCAATTTATCATTGGTGATTATTAATAAGCAATCTACATTTCTCTTTAATTCTTCCAAACCTTCTTCAGCTTGTGCACGTTTTCTTTTTCCTTCAAACATAAATGGAATAGTAACGATTCCTACGGTGAGGATTCCCATTTCTTTACATGTTTGAGCTATGATTGGAGCAGCACCAGTTCCAGTTCCTCCACCCATTCCTGCAGTGATAAAAACCATTTTGGTATTTGCACCAAGCATATCGCGAATCGCATCGATACTTTCGATAGCAGAATTTCTTCCCATTTCTGGAATAGAGCCTGCTCCGAGACCTTGCGTAAGCGAAGTTCCTAATTGAACTTTCAATGGCACTGGAGAAATATCCAATGCTTGTTTGTCGGTATTACATACAATGAAATCTACGCCTGTGATTCCTTGTCTGTACATGTGGTTAACGGCATTACTGCCTCCGCCACCTACACCGATCACCTTGATGATAGATGTTTGCTCCTTTGGGAGATCGAATTTGATGAAGTTGGTTTCCATGTTCATTTATTTTTTGGTTGGTTGTGTGTTTGTTTTTTTTATACACGATGCATCATGTATGTTATTATCTCTTTTTGATCCGCGATGCATCGCGGATTTCCACGCCCTGAAGGACTTGGCTATTTTATATCTTCGTCTTCAAAGAAACTTTTGGTGCCTCCGAGAATTTTCTCGAAGAAAGATCCTCTGCTTTTTTTAGAGTGAGTTTTTGCTGATTTGTGATTTTCACTTCGCATTTGTTTTTCATATTTCTCAAATCCTTTGATCACGAGTCCAACACCTGTTGCATACAATGGACTAGCACATTCATCAGCACCTTTAGAAAGATGTTCATTAGGGTATCCAACACGAGCATCCATTCCAGTGATGTATTCGAATAATTGAGAAATATGTTTTAATTGAGAACCACCACCCGTGATTACAATTCCACCAATGAGTTTTTTCTCATAGCCAGAATTTTTTATTTCGTAATAAACGTGTTCGATGATTTCTTCCATTCTCGCTTGAATGATACTGGCTAAATTACGAATAGAAATTTCTTTCGGTTCTCTTCCTCGTAAACCTGGAATACAAACGATTTCGTTTTCTTGACTTTCACTTGCCAATGCAGAACCAAATTTCACTTTCAATAATTCGGCTTGTTTACCAATGATAGTGCAACCCTCCTTAATATCATCGGTAATAATATTTCCACCGAATGGAATAACCGCAGTATGACGAATAATTCCGTCTTGAAAAATAGCGATATCGGTTGTACCACCACCAATATCTACTAAAACTACTCCAGCTTCTTTTTCTTCCTCACTCAGAACAGCATCAGCCGAAGCCAACGGTTCTAGAGTAAGTTGATCTACTTCGAGACCCGCTTGAGCCACGCATTTATGAATATTTTTTGCAGCAGCAATTTGTCCAGTGATAATATGGAAATTCGCTTCGAGACGAATTCCCGACATACCAATCGGATTTTTTATTCCTTGTTCATAATCTACAATATATTCTTGCGGAAGAACATGAATGATTTCTTCACCTGGAAGCATCACCAATTTATACATATCTTCAATGAGCATATCGATATCAATTTGCGTCATTTCTTCTTCTATGGAATTTCGTGTTCTGATTCCACGGTGTTGAAGACTTTTGATGTGCTGTCCAGCAATACCTACATTTACAATTCGTATTTCTACTCCTGATTTGCGTTCTGCTTCGTCAACAGCTGCGCGAATAGATTCTACGGTTCGTTTAATGTTTGAAACCACTCCACGAGTTACGCCAAGTGATTCTGCTTTTCCCACACCAAGAATTTCAATCTTGCCATGTTCATTTTTTCTTCCAACTAAGCAGGCGATCTTGGTGGTACCAATATCCAAGCCTACGATGATTTCTGATTCGTTTGATTCCATAGGGTTTATTTTTTTGTGCAAATTATCTGATGTTTGAATTTTACGTTTATAGTGTCGTATTTTTCCCAGTCGGTGTTATTAAGACCTTCTTTATAAAATACGAGAAGTTTATTAAATTTTCCTTCCATATTATCGAGATTTCCGAACATCACTCGATGATCGCCAACTGTTGGAATTAATTCGAATTCTGCCGAAGAATTTACATGCACTTGTTGTATTTGCGCTGACCAAAACTCATCGTCTTTAATAAATTTCGCTAATCTAAAAATTTCATCTGCCATATACATTTTATCTAGTTCGGGAGATAAGTCCAACTCACGTGCACTTAAATTGGTTGCGGGATCATTTATATTGCCTGTGAAAACTAAAACACGCGGAGAATATTTTTCGGATACTGGCATTTGAAAACCTTCTTCATCCAAATAGAAATTTCTGCCTGACTGATTAAATACCCTTGCCATAGGAATTCGTTGATATATTTTAATACCTACTTCACCGTTCATAGATTTATAAACTTCTGCCAATTTTATTTCTGGAATTTTTCTAAGTGTTGTTTCAATTTCCTCGAGATTCACTTCACTCATCGTAGCTCCAACTGGATTTAAGCCGTCTACACGTAATGCAGAAATAATATCATCTTCATTAATAAAATGCATTCCTGTTTCTGTATCTACATTTATTATCAATTTCGAACAAATTTTAGTATTTTGTTTTGATTGCGAAAACGACAACATCACAATAGTTCCGATGAAGAAACCTACCCAAAGCAATATGTTAATTCTCTTTTTCATTTAATTAAATCGGCAATTGGCAAAATCATTTTATCAATATCACCTGCACCCATCGTTAATAAAACTTCAGGACGATTTTCATTTATATATTTCAAACAGTTTTCTTTCGACAAAATTCTTTTATTCGCTTTTTTCATTTTCCCCAATAACAATTCAGAAGTTACACCTTCCATTGGTAATTCACGAGCAGGATAAATTTCCAAAAGAATAATTTCATCTAATAAATCTAAACTATGGGCAAAGGCTGTTGCAAAATCTTTTGTTCGAGAAAAAAGATGTGGCTGAAAAATTCCTGTTAATTTTTTAGCAGGGTATAATTCCTTAGCACTAGAAATACAAGCTTTCAATTCTTCGGGGTGATGCGCATAATCATCGATAAAAATTACTTTATCGTTCTTCACGATGGTTTCGAATCGTCTTTTCACTCCGCGGAAGGAAGCCAGTGATTTTTTTATTTTTTCGTTATCTATTCCAAGAGACTGAGCAATTGCCACCGCGGCTAAAGAATTTTCAATATTATGTCTGCCCGGCAAACCTAATGTTACATTCTCCATATTTCCATTTTCAGTTATAATAGAATAATGATAAGCCCCATTTTCTACTCTGATATTTTCGGCATAAACATTTGCTTTGCCTAAAATCGAATATTCAATATGAGTTGAATGATGTTTCACATTCAATTCCTTCTTTGTCACTAATTCAGTTTTCACCTGTGTTGCAAATTGTAAATAGGTTTTCACCATTTCTTCTTTATTACCATAAATTTCCAAATGATCGGCATCCATAGAAGTTATTACTGCGTACTCTGGAAATAGTCGCAAGAAAGAACGATCGTATTCATCTGCCTCCACCACTGTATATGGAGAATCTGAATACAAAACATTTGAATTATAATTTACTGCTATTCCACCTAAAAATGCATTGCAACCTATTCCACTTTCTGTTAGCAAGTGCGCAATCATGGTTGATGTAGTCGTTTTACCATGCGTTCCAGCAACAGCAATCGCTTTAGTTTGATTAGTAATCATCCCTAAAACCTCGGCACGTTTTAAAATATAGAATCCTTCGTTTATAAACCAATTCAATTCGGAATGATGTGAAGGAATGGCTGGAGTAAATACAACTAAAGTAGAATCTAATTTTTTAAATTCAGTTGGAACTAAATTTAAATCGTCTGAATAATGAATATTTATTCCTTCTTTTTCTAATTGCAAAGTCAATGATGTTGAATGCAAATCATAGCCCGCCACTTTTTTACCGTGGTGATTAAAATAACGTGCAAGTCCACTCATGCCAATACCACCGACACCAATGAAATAAACGTTTGCTATGTTTTTCAAATCAATCACTTTACTGTTTCTTTTATTACGGCAACTATTGCTTGAGTAGAATTATTAAATCCTAATGAAGCGATATTATTTCTCAACTTATTTTGTTCCTCTTGATTAGTAAAAAGCATTTTCATGGTTTCACCTAATTTTTCTTTAGCATCCAAATCCTTCACCAAAATAGCCGCATGATGATTGACCAATGCCATTGCATTTTTTGTTTGATGATCTTCGGCCACATTCGGAGATGGAATCAAAATGCAAGGTTTTTTTACCAAACATAATTCCGAAACTGAAATAGCTCCTGCTCGTGAAACCACCACATCGGCAACTGCATAAGCCAAATCCATTCTAGCGATAAAATCAAAAACTTTCACATTGCTAAATGTTGATGCAGATTGTTTCGCTCTTTCAAAAAATCCTTTTCCGGTTTGCCAAATTACTTGAATATTATTTTCTTTCAATAATGGTAAATTCAATTCTATCGCTTCGTTGATTGTTCTTGCGCCTAAACTTCCTCCGATAATCAATAAAGTAGATGCAGAAGTATTCATTCCAAAATGCTCAATACCTCTTTCTCTTTTACCTTCTAATTTCACTATTTCTTCTCTTACTGGATTTCCTGTGAGAACAATTTTCTCCTTTGGAAACCATTTTTCCAATCCTTCATAAGCGACACAAATTTTTCTCACTTTCTTAGAGAGAATTTTATTGGTAATGCCAGGATAAGAATTTTGTTCTTGAATAATGGTAGGAATTCCTTTTCCGGCAGCTGCTCGCAACATAGGGCCACTAGCAAAACCGCCTACACCAATCACCGCATCTGGCTTAAATTGTCTTAATATTTTTCTTGCTCTCAACAAACTTGAAATCACTTTAAATGGAAATGATAAATTTTTTATTGTCAATTTTCTTTGCAAACCACTAATCCATAATCCTTCAATTTTATAACCTGCAGCAGGAACTTTCTCCATTTCCATTTTACCAATTGCTCCAACAAATAATATTTCAATTTTAGGATCTTGTTTTTTCAATTCATTGGCAATGGCAATAGCCGGAAAAATATGTCCACCTGTTCCGCCTCCACTGATAATAACTTTACGCAACGGCATACTCACCCTCCTTTACTTTATTTCCTTCTTCATTATTTTCTGTTGTTACTTCTTCATCTTGATAAACACTTCTACTTACCGATAAAATAATTCCTATTGATAAACAAGTAAACCAAGTTGATGTTCCACCCATACTGATGAGAGGCATATTTTGTCCTGTTACTGGAAGTAATTTTGTGCAAACCGCCATATTTACTATGGCTTGTAATAATAAATTCAAGGCTAGACCCATGACGAGAAAGGAGCCAAAATTTTTCTCGCATTTAATAGCAATTCGTATGGCTCGATAAAAGAAAATTAAAAACAATAGCACTAACAATACAGCTCCTGGCAAACCGAATTCTTCCACAAAAGAAGCAAAAACGAAATCTGCGTATGCTTGTGAAAGTGCGTGTTTCAGTTGTCCGTTTCCTGGTCCAGTACCAAAAAATTTACCATTATAAATGGCCATTTCTGCATTATTAATCTGCCATTGCTCCTTTGGATCTTCACTGGCGTGATTAGAAAAACGATTCATCCATGTATCTAATCGCGGAAGTAAATCAGGATTTATTTTTGCAAGCGCAATCAATAATAAAAATCCAACTACAGCCGAACCAACAATAATTCCTATTTGTCTCCAAGGAACTTGTCCGATGAAAAACATAATCAATACTAATAAAAATGTTAAAGCAGCGGTAGAAAAATTCGCAGGTAAAATCAATGCGCAAATTAATCCAACGGGAATTAATATCGGTAACATTCCTTCTTTGAAATCATCCAGTTTCTCTCGATTTATTACTAGCATTCTTGCTATAAACATGATCATAATAATTTTTGCAAAATCTGAAGTTTGAAATTGCAAGTTGATGAACGGAATTTTTAACCAACGATCGGCTGAATTTACACTCACACCTGCCACGAGAGTTAAAAATAAAAGTCCTACTGCTACCCAAATAAATAATTGAGAAATTCGAGAGTAGTAAGTATATTTTAAATTATGCGCGTAGAACATTAAGAAAAACCCTGTTCCTAATGCAAACACGTGTTTTAATAAAAAGGATTCGGTATCGGTTCCTTTATGTTGATAAGTTAGAATAGGAGTAAAACTATACACCGAAATCAATGACAATAATGCCAAAATCAGTGTAATCATCCAGATCACCTTATCACCTTTGAGATATGTAAAAACTGATTTCAATTTATACTTTTAAATAAATTATTTTAAATCATTTACTAATTTTCGATAATGCTCACCACGTTCTTGAAAATCATTGTAACTGTCAAAACTGCTACAAGCTGGAGAAAACAAAACTACCGTGCCTGATTTTGCTTTTGATACTGTAAAATCCAACGCTTCCTTTAACGATTCCTTTTTAATATAACAATCAACTAAGCAGGAATACATATCGAAGAGCGAAGAATCATTTGATTTTCCGAATACGATTAAATTAACCACTTTGTCTTTTACGAATTTTAAAACATGCGAATAATCCGTTTCCAAATTAGTTGCACCCACTATCCAAGTTATTGGTGAATTGATTAACTCGAGAGAATAATAAGTTGATTCGATATCCGTAGATTTTGAATCATTAATAAATTCTACTCCGTTCCAATTGCGAACCGTTTCCATTCGATGTTCGATACCAGCAAATAATTGCAAACTTGCAGTACGTGCATTTAAATAATGATTACTTGCTGTTTTTATTCCGCTTTTAGATCTCATAACAAAATTAAAGTGCTTTAACTGCTTTTTTAAATTGTGCTCCTCTGTCCTCGAAATTTTCAAATAAATCAAAACTTGCACAGGCTGGAGATAATAAAACTACTTGATCTTTTTTCGCCAGGCGATAAGCTTGAGCTACTGCTTCTGTTGCACTAGAAACTTCGACAATTTCTCCTACCATTCCTGAAAAAGTCTTTTTCAATTTTTCATTGTCTTTTCCTAAGCAAATGATTGCCGTAACTTTTTGTTTAACCATTTCGAAAAGGGTTGAATAATCATTTCCTTTATCTACTCCGCCAACAATCCATACGATTGGTTTTTCCATACTTTCTAATGCATACCATGTAGAATTTACATTGGTAGCTTTTGAATCATTGATAAATTCAATGTCGTGAATTTTTGCAACGAATTCGAGACGATGTTCTACATTTTGGAAATCAGAAAGACTTTCTCTGATAACTTCTTTGCGAATGTCGAGCAATCGGGCAGCGATGCCGGACGCCATTGAATTGTAAGCATTGTGCTTACCTTGGAGGGCTAAGTTGTGAATTGACATGGTTAGGGTTTGGTTTTTTATGGTGATGTTGATTGTTTCGTTTTTCATAAATGCACCTTCTTTCACTTCTTCTTTAATAGAAAAAGGAAATTTAGTTGCAGAAATATTTCTACTAAGGATTTCTTTCATGGTCACTTCATCATCGATGCAATAAATTAATGCGTCTGAAGAAATTTGGTTTTGTGTAATGCGAAATTTTGATGCCGCATAATTTTCTAATTTATATTCGTAGCGATCTAAATGATCTGGAGTAATATTGACAAGAATAGCAATGTCGGCTTTGAAATCATACATGTGATCTAATTGGAAACTGCTTAATTCTAAAACATAATGATCAAAATTATTTTCGGCTACTTGCAATGCAAAACTTTTTCCAACGTTGCCACCTAATCCAACATTGAATCCTGCATTTTTTAGAATATGATAAGTTAAAAGTGTTGTTGTTGTTTTTCCATTGCTTCCTGTAATACAAATCATTTTTGCCTTGGTAAAACGACCGGCAAATTCAATATCAGAAATCACGGGAATATTTTTATCGATTAATTTTTTTATTAGATCAACTGTTGATGGAATTCCTGGACTCTTGATCACTTCTTTTGCGTTTAGGATATTCTCTTCGTGATGCCCACCCTCTTCGAATGGAATATTCTTTTCGATTAAAGTATTTTTAAATTTCTCTTTAATCTTTCCACCGTCAGACACGAACACGTCATATCCTTTCAGTGAAGCTAAAATGGCTGCACCTACTCCGCTCTCTGCGGCACCTAATATGACAATTCTATCTTTCAATTTCTATCTCAATTTCAATGTTACAATAGACAAAATGGCGAGCATCACAGCAACAATCCAAAAACGCGCAACGATTTTAGATTCATGCATTCCTTTTTTCTGATAATGATGATGTAAGGGAGACATGAGAAAAATTCTTCTTCCTTCTCCGAATTTTTTCTTCGTGTATTTAAAATAACTCACTTGCATAATCACTGATAAATTCTCAATAAGAAAAACTCCACAAAAAATTGGAATTAATAATTCCTTACGAATCGCAATAGAGAAAACTGCAATGATTCCGCCTAATGCTAAACTTCCTGTATCACCCATGAAAACTTGTGCGGGATAAGAATTATACCATAAGAAACCAATACATGCACCAATGAACGCACTGATGAAAACAACAAGCTCACCCGATTCAGGGATATACATCACATTGAGATAATCGGCAAAAACCAAATTACCCGAGATGTATGCAAAAACGGCTAAGGCAACCCCAATAATTGCTGAAGTTCCAGTGGCGAGACCATCGAGACCATCGGTAATGTTGGCTCCGTTGGAAACAGCAGTAATAATTAAAATAACAATTGGAATAAAAATAATCCATGCCCAACTCGCATTTTCCTCTCCTAAAATCCAGGAATAATTGAATTCATTATTTTTTATAAATGGAATAGTTGTTTTTAAAGAAGTAGTTTCATCCCAATAATATTTTCCATCATCACAAATTGCCGACTCATCTGTTTCGACTAATTTTTCATAGTTCATCTCTGGGTTAATCGGAACTTTCTCTTTAATTTTTACATCTTCATGAAAATATAAAACTGAGCCTACAATAATTCCTAACCCGATTTGTCCAATCACTTTGAATTTTCCTGCTAATCCTTTTTTATTTTTCTTAAATACTTTTATGTAATCATCAATAAAACCAATTGCTCCTAACCAAATGGTAGAAATAATCATTAGGATGATATAAATATTTTGAAGCTTTGCGAATAATAAAGTGGGAATTAAAATAGCCGCGAGAATAATGAGTCCTCCCATTGTAGGAGTTCCTTGCTTTTGAATTTGTCCGTCTAATCCTAAATCACGAACCGTTTCTCCTACTTGTTTATACCGTAAATAATCAATTAATCTTTTTCCAAAAAGCATAGAAATGATTAATGAAACAATCACCGCCATTGCTGCACGGAAAGAAATATATTGGAAAACTCCCGCTCCGGGAAAATTCACACTGTCTAAATAGTCAAAAAGATAATACAACATTATTTATCGTTATTTTTTAATGATTGTTCTATTTCTTCCATATCATCGAAAGGAAATTTCTCTCCTTTTATTTCTTGGTATTTTTCATGACCTTTTCCTGCAATCAAAATAATATCACCGGGGCGAGCCATCATACATGCTACTTTAATTGCTTCTTTGCGATTTACCAATGACATTACTTTACGAATCGTATTTCCTTCTACTCCCTTTTGCATTTCAGTAATTATTTTTTCAGGATCTTCACTTCTTGGATTATCGGAAGTAAGAATAACTTTATCGCTTTTTTCGCACGCAATTCCTGCCATCAACGGTCGCTTGGCTTTATCTCTATCTCCACCGCAACCCACCACTGTAATCACTTGCTCGTTGCCCGTTCTGATATCTTGAATAGTTGATAAAACATTCTTCAATGCATCAGGGGTGTGCGCATAATCTACAATGGCAATAATTCCTGTTGCTGATTTTATATATTGAAATCTTCCTTCTACAGAACCTAAACTACTTATTGCAGTAAGCACATTCAAATCTTCTTGTCCTAATAAAATAGCCGTTGCATAAGCTGCCATGATATTATAAGCATTGAATCCACCAATGAGTTTTGTCCAAATTTCTTTTCCGTCTATATTTAATTGCAAACCTGTAAATTGATTTTCTATCACTTTACATTTGAAATCCGACATGGCTTTAATTCCGTAGGTATGAATTTTTGCTTTTGTAGAAGTAATCATTTCATCACTGTGGTAATCGTCTTTATTTAATAATGCAAAAGCATCTGAATCCAATGCATCAAAAAATCCTTTTTTCGCTTTGAGATATTCATCAAACGTTATATGATAATCTAAATGATCGTGAGAAATATTGGTAAAAACAGCTCCAGTGAATTTTATTCCCGAAATTCTTTTTTGATGAACTGCATGAGAACTTACTTCCATAAAACAGTAGGTACAACCTTTATCCACCGCATCTCTCAAGAGCGAATTTAATTTTACCGGATCAGGAGTAGTATGAGTTGAAGGAATTTCATCGTTATGAATTTTATTTACAACGGTAGAAAATAAGGCTGTTTTAAAACCCAATTTTTTGAAAAGATGATATAATAAAGTAACAGTGGTAGTTTTTCCATTGGTGCCAGTTACTCCCACTAATTTTATTTCTTCAGAAGGATTATCGTAAAAATTAGAAGCGATTATTCCGAGTGCAGCTGCAGAATCGTTTACTGCGATATAAGAAACTTTGGGATTTTTAACGGTAGGCATTTCTTCGCAGATAATAGCAACACCTCCTTGTAAAATGGCTTTATCTATAAAAGCATGTCCATCTGTTTGCGTTCCCTTTACAGCCACGAATAAGGATAGATTGCGCACTGCACGAGAATCGGCAGTGATACTTTCTATAGCGATATTCGTAGAACCATCTACTTCAACGATGCGCACACCATATAATATGTCTTTTAATAATTTCATCCTTTTAATTCGATGGTTATTTTTTGTCCGCTTTGTATTTCACTTCCTGCATTCAATGATTGCTTAATTACTTTTCCACTTCCTCGGACCACTACTTTCAATCCTTTATTTTCTAAAACATAAAGTGCATCTTTTAATCCCATTCCTTTTACATCAGGTATTTTTCCACCCACAATTTTCTTTTCTGAAAGCAAAACTTTTCCATCTTTACTCTGACTTGATGCCCATTCATATCCATAATTGAAAGTGGCATTTCTCACTCCTAAATCGCCAAGCACAAGTAGAATTTCATTAGCGTTTCCATTTTTTACATTAGGAACCGATTTTTCTGCCATCAATTTTTTCTCATTTATTTTTTCATGAATCTGTAAATTGTAGGAAAAAATTTTATCGGCTATTTCTTTAAATACAGAACCTGAAACCGCATTTCCATAATAACCCTCGCGTACATCTGGTTCCATAATAGAAACGATACAAGAATATTTAGGATTATCTGCAGGGAAATAACCAACGAATGATGCGAGGTATTTTTTTCCTTGGTAAGTTCCTCCAGTATAAATTTGTGCTGTACCCGTTTTTCCTGCAATCTTAAAATTGGCTGCTTTCAAATTTGAAGCAGTTCCATATTCTACTACATCTTCGAGTGCTGATTGAATTAATTTTAATGTGCTAGCTTTACAAATAGAATGATTCAACACAACTGGTTCGAATTTCTGAAGAACATTTCCCTTACGTTTTATTTCTTTTACGAAAAGAGGTTTTACCATTTTTCCATTATTGGCAATGGCATTATAAAAAGCAAGAATTTGCAACGGTGTCATTTTTACCTCATATCCTATAGACATTTGTGGCAATGAAACTCCTGACCAATCATCTCCTGTTGGATCTTTCACCAATGGTTTTGCTTCACCTTGAAGATCTACACCCAACGGCAAATGCAATCCAATTTTTTTAATTCCTGCTACAAATTTTTCAGCTTGACTTTTGTAAGCATTAAAAAGTGGACGCGATACTCCTATATTAGAAGAAAAAACTAAGGCATCATGAACAGAAATTGTTCCATGTGCTTTAGAGTCTGTCATGGTTAAATCATAATATTTAAGTTTTCCAGTGCCTGTTTTTACACTGTCGGACATCTTAACCATTCCTTGATCTAATGCTACCATTAATGAAGCTGTTTTCATTGTAGAACCTGGTTCGGTTGCAACACCTAAAGCATTATTGAAATATTCATAATAAGCACTATCACTTTCTCTAGAAAGATTGGCAATGGCTTTTACATAACCCGTTTCTACCTCCATTAAAACTACACATCCACTTGTGGCATTGTATTTTTTTAATTGATTGAGCAATGCATTTTCTGCGACATTTTGTAAGCGTATATCAATAGTAGAAAACACATCTGCTCCATCTTCGGGAGTAACATCATATTTATCCGAAACTGCTTTCCATCTTCCTCCTGTTTTGCGCATCAATTGTTTTCCGTCAACGCCATTCAATAAAGAAGAAAATGCACCTTCAATTCCAACACGAGTGATGAATTGAGGATGATCGGGATCTTGACGTTCGTATCCAATGGTACGTGCTGCTAAAATTCCAAACGGACGGATACGTTTACTGATTGGATCTACAATCATTCCGCCAACGTTAGAACCATTTCTATAAAGAGGGAAAGATTTTAATTCCTTTAATTGGTTATAACTAACTTTTCTTGCGATTAATAAATAACGATTCCCTTTTTCACCTTTATTACGTTCATTAATTAACCATTCTTTATATTCATCTTTTGTTTTGCCGCGAAACATTTTGGATAATCGAAGAGAAAGTGAATCAATATTTTCATTAAATAACTCATCAGTTAACCCATCTGCTCCTAAATCCATATGAATATCGTAAACGGTATTAGAAGTAGCCAACAAACTTCCATTATCAGAATATACATTTCCTTTTTTCGAAGGAATGGTTCTCATTTCTGTTTTTAGTTGTGCTGCTTGTTCTTCCCATTCTTTAATATCTGTCATTTGAATCTTAACTACACGAATTAAAACCAATAGACAAATGATTCCCAAAATGAAATACACTGTATAAACTCTCCACGCTATGTCTTTTTTATCTTCCAATTCAATATAAATTATTCAATGTTTCATTTGGCACAGCTATAATATTAGGCGCTTCATCTCTTGCTTCTACTAAACCAATTTTTGCCGTTGAATCTGCCACTTGTGATTGTCCACTCACCACATTGTATTCAGTTTTTACTGCTATTTCCTCTGTACGTAAATCCAGATTCTCTTCTTCTAATGCGTTTATCAATCTTGTATTTTTATCAATATTGTATCCCATTCCTATATACACCAACATCAAAGCCGTGATGAAAACGATGAAAGGAAGATTTTGAATCACATAATCTTTCGTCAATACATTTCCATTCAATACATCCATAAAAGAGCGAGCTACCTTATTGGGTTTTCTCACTTTCTTGGTTTTAACCTTCTCTTCTTTTTTCTCTTTAAACTTGTTACTCATTTCTTTTCTGCTATTCTCAATTTTGCACTTCTTGCTCTTGGATTTTGTTCTATTTCTTCTGCTGTGGGCACCATTGGTTTTTTTGTAATCAATTCGAAAGGTGTGATCGGGTTTCCATAAAAATCTTTTTCTACTTCACCTTCCATTTTTCCTGTTCGCATAAAATTTTTCACCAAACGGTCTTCCAGAGAGTGATAAGAAATCACCACAAGTCGTCCGCCGGGTTGTAAAAAATCTAAAGATTGTTTTAGGAAATCTTCGAGTACATCCAATTCACCGTTCACTTCAATTCGAATCGCTTGGAAAACTTGTGCGAGAAATTGTTTTTCGTTTTTCTTCGGAATCATTTTCGAAAGTGCATCTACTAAATCGCGAGTGGTATTGATACTCGCAACTGTTCTTGCCTTCACAATCATTTTCGCCACATTGGTTCCGTGTTGAAGTTCACCGTAGGTTTTGAAAATGTATTTTAATTTTTCTTCAGAGTAATCATTAATCACATCGATGGCTGAGAGTTCTTGATTTTTATTCATTCTCATATCGAGAAAAGCGTCATTGCGAATAGAAAATCCGCGAGAAGCATCATCGAACTGATGAGAAGAAACACCCAAGTCCGCGAGAATTCCGTTTACTTGATTCGCACCGTAAAATCTTAGATAATTACTGAGGTAGCAGAAGTTTTGCGGAACAAAAACAAAATTCTCATTGGAGGGAACATTGTTTTTCGCATCGGGATCTTGATCAAAACCAAAAAGTTTACCAGTGGTAAGTTGTTTTAGAATTTCACGAGAATGACCGCCTCCGCCAAAGGTGACGTCTACATAATTTCCGGTGGGTTGAATTTCCAGGCCGTTGACAGCAGCATGTAAAAGAACAGGTGTGTGATAGGCACTACTCGACATGGTCCTCATCCAGATTGCCTAGTAATTCTTCGGCAAGCGTGGAGAAGTCAGCCATTCCATCCTTCATTTCCTGTTCGTACTTTTTCTTATCCCAAAGTTCGATTCGATCGAATGCGCCAACTACCATGAGGTCTTTGGAGATTCCAGCGAAGCCGGATAAGTTTTGCGGCAGAAGTAATCTGCCACTGGAGTCGAGGGTAACGGGAATTGCGCCATTTCTAAACTGCCTTAAGAGTCTACGACCCTTTTCGGTAAAGCCATTCACCCTTTTGGTGACCTTAGCCATCAGTTTCTCCCACTCCTTCACTGGATACAAATTGAGTTGCTTCTCGAACCCTCGATTAACCACAAAGGTTTCGTGATCAGTCGGGTCGAGCTGTTTCTTGATTCCTGCAGGAAGCATAAATCTTCCTTTCTCGTCAAGCCTGCATTCAAATTCTCCAATAAAGTTTGCCATCACATTAAGGCGTAAAAATATTCATTATTTCCCACAATTTACCACTCTCTCCCACAATGTTCATAAGTTTTAACGTCAAGTACTTGGCAAAGTTACATTAATATTCAAATAATCCAACAGTATCAGGGCTTTTAGAAAGTGGGAGAAGGTGGGAAAAGTTTGAAAGCCAGTCCACAAAAGCCTGTTGAAAGCCTACAGACGAATAGTGGATTTCTGCTTTGAAATCGCTATTTTTGGGAATCATAAAAGACAAAGTGCATGACAGAATTAAAGCAACAAGGAGAGTTTAGTTACCTCGAAAAAGGCAATGGAAAACCATTGATTTTACTTCATGGTTTATTTGGAGGGTTGAGCAATTTTGAAGAAATTTTAAATCAATTTTCTGTTCGCTACAGAGTATTAGTTCCGAGTTTACCGATTTATACGATGCCGGTGCTTACCACAGGCGTTGGTTCATTGGCAAAATTCGTTCTTGCATTCATGAAAGAAATGAAAATTGAGAAAGCCACTTTATTGGGAAATTCATTGGGCGGACATGTGGGTTTAGTTTTTTCGAAGAACAATCCACAAATGGTGGAGCGATTAATTTTAACTGGAAGTTCGGGTTTGTATGAAAACGCATTTGGAGGAAGTACACCGAGACGTGGCGATAGAGAATATTTGAAAGATAAAATAAAATTTACTTTCTACGACCAGAATATGGTCACCGATGATTTGGTAGATGAGATATTAGGAGTTACTTCTGATCGCACTAAATTAATTCGCATTTTAGCAATGGCAAAATCGGCTATTCGTCATAATATGGCCGAAGATTTACCTGCTTTTCAAATGAAAACTTGTTTGATCTGGGGACGAAATGATAATATCACTCCACCTGAAGTGGCGGAAGAATTTCATCGACTGATTAAAAATTCTGAATTATTTTGGATTGATAAATGTGGGCATGCACCAATGATGGAACATGCGAAAGAGTTTAATCGGATTTTGGATGAGTGGTTGTTGAAGACGGATTGAGGGAAAAGTTCAAAGTTTAATGTTCAAAGTTTAAAGAAGAAAAATACAAAAGCGTGAATGAGAGTTTACGCTTTTTTAATAGAATGAAATCTATTTTTCTAAAATGAAATACGATAATTAATTTAAAATAAAAAAATATTTTCAAATAATCTTTTATGCTCTATCAATTAATTTAGCTTTCTCCTGCAGCTGTATTCACTAATATGAAAACACCGTAAAAAAGAAATTTAAAAAAACTGATTTAGTTTTCAATGTCACAGTAATTCAAATTGATACCGTTCATATAAATTCTTCGGAATTAAATTTTGAACAAGATGAAATTGGGTATACTTTCAAAAAAACCGATAAATTCCAAGGAAAAAAAACAATCAGAATAAGAAGCGGAATTACCAATGCAGATGATTGTAAATATGTATTTAAAATAAATGAATCGTATGTGGTTTATGCCAACCACCCATTGAAAGAAGATTTTAAAAAGGATAAATCTATTTTAGAAACTACGGAATGTACAAATACCGGAGAAGCAACAGAGAAGAAAATTTTAGAGGTGAAGGGTTTGGTGAGGGTGTAGTTGTAATTGTCTTTAATACTCCCTAATCAAAACTTCCACCGGAATATTCAAGTAATCATGTAGTTTACGAATCATATTGAGATTTAGCTTTCGATTGTTGTTGAAAATATCAGTTACACGGCTTTTATATCCTAATACGGTTGCTAAATCTTTATTGGTAATTCCTTTTTGCTCCATTCGGTATTTGATTGCTTCAATAGGAGAAGGAGTATCAAAAACGAAATGTTCATCCTCATAATCTTTTATCAAAAGGGATAAAACATCGGCTTCATCACTTTCTTTCGAGCCTGATTTAGCTTGAAAAACTTCCTCGAATCTTTCTAGAGCTTCGTGGTAATCTTTTTTGGTTTTTAATTTTTTGAAATGCATATCTCTTTATTTAAATCTCATTTGTTCTTTTTCATAAACATATTCACTTTCTCTGCATCTACTCTATCATATTCAGCATGCGTTCCTATGAATTTCACAAACGCCCAACCTTTTTGATAATTGAACTCCACAATCAATCTAAAATCATTACCCTTGATATTGAAAACAATTCTATTATTTCCAATGATACTGGCAGATGCATAATCTTTTTTTACATCAGCTGGTCTCTTCCAATCTTTAGACAAAACATCGGCATACCAAAACTCCAAAGGACGCTTTGACTGTGAATGTTTGATCCAAAAATCTCTTAATGATCCTTTGTTGTGGATGTTCATTCCTGCAAATATACGAAAAAGTAACCAAATTGGTTACTGATGATAGAAATAAAATTAATATGCCTAATTATCAATATAGTTCAAATATACTTTAACATCCTTCGATACGTTTCTCTAAGAATCGAAACTACTCAAGATGACCTAACGAAAAACCAAAAATTATAAGCCAATAACCTTTTACAAAGTATTCAACGATTTCATCAACTCATCCTTGTAATTCTTCCCAATAGGAATCGCTTTTCCGCCTACGTTGATGAAATTATCTTCAATGGAAGTGATCTTATCTTTACGCACGATATAGGAACGGTGTACACGCGCAAAATCAGGCGAGGTGAGTTTTGACTCGAGATCTTTCATTGTACTCAAAACAATGTATTTTCCGTTAACCGTAAAAACAGTAACGTAATTCCCCAATGCTTCGATGTATAAAACATGTTCTTTGAAAACTTGTACCAAACGAGAATCTGTTTTGATGAAAAGCGTTTTGGCATTATCGCCCATCGCTTCGGGTTTGGTATCGTTGGTGCGCTTTACTTTATCCAATGCTTTTAGAAATCGCGCATGTGAAATCGGTTTCACAATGAAATCTGTGACATCGTATTCCCAAGATTCAAGAGCAAATTCAGAATGAGAAGTAATCAACACCACTTGTGGAAGGTCGTCCAAAGCGCGCATCAAATCGAGTCCGCTCATTTTTGGCATGTCCACATCCAGAAATATCAAATCGATATTTTCGCTTTTCAAAACGTTGAATGCTTCCATAGCCGAAGAACATGATTTAACCAATTGTAAATCCGTTCCTGATACTAGATCTTCCATGATATTTCTTGAAAGTTCGTCATCATCCACAATTATACATTTCATAATTTCTAGTTTTTAGTTGTTTATTTAATTGCACGCAAAGACGCTAAGTTCGCAAAGGAAACAAATGCGAAATATTTATACATCTTTTGGTTTTCCATTTTTAATTCTTAATTATTAATTTTTAATTATCCTAGAGTTGTTTTTGTATTTCTTTTAATTCTTCGATTGCTTTTGTACAAGTATCTTCTATTTCAACAAAAAAATGTTTCATCTTTTCATCACTCAATTCTTCGAGATTAGAATATTCGGGAGAATTGAACAAAGACGTTAGTTTTTTTATTCCCATGTAAGCCGTAATTCCTTTCAATTTATGTAATGATTCACGAATGGCTGCATAATCTTTTGCAATCGCATGTTTTTTCAAAACCTCTAATTCATCCGGTAAATTTTGTAAGAAGATTCCAATGTATTTTAAAATTCGATCTTTATTGTCTTTTGTTAATTCTTTGAGGTGTTCGAGATCGATAGTTTTGTATTTATTCAACGTCTCGGTGGTTCTTCTCTTTTTCTCCAATAATTTATTCATCTTATTGGTGAGATTAGCCATATCGATAGGTTTTGAAATATAATCGTTCATTCCCGCCTTAAAACAACTTTCTGCTACATTCTCGAGCGCATGGGCTGTCATGGCAATGATGGGAGTTTCAGAAACGGGATATTTCATATTCTTACGGATATGCTCTGCTGTTTCGTATCCATTTTTCTTTGGCATTTGAATATCCAATAAAATAATATCAAAAGAATTGTTGTGCATTTTCGCAATAGCTACTTCCCCATTTTCAGCCATTACCATTTCAATGGTAGGATTAACATCTAAGAATAAATCATGAAGTATTTCTCGATTGATATCATTATCATCAACAATGAGAATTTTTACTTTATCCAGTTTCTGGAATTGTTCTTTGTCTTGTTCTTTCGTGACAAATTTTGAATTGGCCACTTTTTCATAGGTAATTTCAACCGAAAATGTAGTTCCCTGTAAATATTGACTATCCACAGAAATAGTTCCGTGTTGCAATTCCACCAATTTTTTTGTGATGGCTAAACCTAAACCTGTTCCACCTTCGTGTTTGATGGTATGTCGTGATTCTTGTTCGTATTGATTAAATATCGTAGCAATATTACTTTTACGAATTCCTTTTCCAGTGTCTTCTACATCGAATCTCAGATTCAAATTAGTATCGGTTTCGGAAACTTTAGAAATTCTGATGGTCACTTTTCCGATATCTGTAAATTTTACAGCATTGGTAGAAAGATTCAATAAAATTTGGTTAAGATGTTTGGAATCTCCTTTGATAACAGCAGGAATTTCATCTACAAACTCCACATCAAATTGTATTCCTTTCGACTCGGCACGATAGCGGAGAATATGTTTGATTCCGTTCAAAACTTCCGTAATCATAAATTCAACCGGACGAACTTCCACCATGCTAGAATCAATCTTGGATAAATCCAAAATATCATTTACAATAAATAAAGTGGCATCTACTGAAGATTGAATGGTGTTAATGTATCTCTGTTGACGTTCATCAAGTGTAGTTTTTCCCAATAAAACAGATCCACCCGCAATTGCATTTAACGGTGTGCGCAATTCATGACTGGTATAGGCTAAAAACTTTTCTTGTTCTAGAAGTGAATTTCGAATTTTATCTACTTCTTCATTCAATAATTGTTTTTCTTTCAGTGCATCACCTTGTTTTTTGGAAAGGCGCCAAAACAAAAACACCATAATAACAATCACAATGGATAAAAGGGATATGATGGCGGCTTCCATAACTACGCCAATATACGAAAGAGAATGAAAAAGGCAAGGGAAGAATGATGAAATGATGGTTTCTTTATTTGAAATTTGGATTTAGAAACAGACCCCTTCCCCCATTCGGGGCGCTTCCCCTAGGACAGGGGAAGAGAAGACGTCAACAAAACAAAATTCTACTTTAATTACTTGAATTCTCCTATTTAAAAGAAAAATGTAAATTATGTGGGATTCCTCTCCTTTCCAAGTGGAGGTGGCTCGTCTTCGAGACGGAGGGGTCAAAAGTTTCTTCTAGAAAATAAGTTGAAATAATATCACAATCTCTTAATCTCCGCACCAATTTTATTTAAACGTGTATCAATATTTTGATAACCGCGATCTATTTGTTCAATATTGTGAATAGTTGATTTTCCTTCGGCCGACATGGCTGCAATCAATAAAGAAACACCTGCACGAATATCGGGAGAAGTCATTGTTACGCCACGCAATGGAAATTGATTATTTAGACCAATAACAGTTGCACGATGTGGATCACATAAAATAATTTGTGCGCCCATATCAATCAATTTATCTACGAAGAACAAACGGCTCTCAAACATTTTTTGGTGAATGAGAACAGAACCTTTAGCTTGTGTGGCTACCACTAAAACTATCGAAAGTAAATCGGGAGTGAAACCTGGCCAAGGTGAATCGGCAATGGTAAGAATAGAACCGTCAATGAATGATTCAATTTCATATGAATCTTGAGAGGGAATGTATAAATCATCTCCTCGCAATTCCATTTTAATTCCTAATCTGCGGAAAACTTCGGGAATCATTCCTAATTCGTTATACGCAACATTCTTAATGGTAATTTCTGATTTTGTCATTGCGGCAAGACCAATAAAACTTCCGATTTCAATCATATCAGGAAGCATGGTATGTTCTGTTCCGTGTAATTCTGTTACGCCTTCAATCGTCAATAAATTGGAGCCTATACCAGAAATTTTTGCTCCCATTCGCACTAACATTTTACAAAGTTGTTGCAAGTAAGGTTCGCATGCTGCATTGTAAATGGTCGTCTTTCCTTTTGCCAGTACAGCAGCTAGAACAATATTTGCAGTTCCTGTTACCGAAGCTTCATCTAGTAACATAAAAGTTCCTTGTAAATTGGAAGCTTCTACTCTATAAAATTCTTCTTTTGGGTCATAAGTAAATTTCGCGCCTAACTTTTGAAAACCGATAAAGTGAGTATCCAATCTTCTTCTTCCGATTTTATCTCCACCTGGTTTAGGAATAAATCCACGACCAAATCTTGCTAAAAGCGGCCCTACAATCATAATGGATCCTCTCAATCCTCCACCGCGATTTTTAAAATCATTTGAATTTAAATATTCGAGATTAACTTCCTTTGCTTCAAAGATGAAAGTTCCTTGCGCGGGTTGCTCCACTTTCACTCCCATTTCTTTTAAAAGACTAATGAGTTTATTTACATCAACAATATCTGGAACATTTTTTACGGTTACTCTTTCGGGAGTGAGTAAAACGGCAGAAATAATTTGTAATGCTTCGTTTTTTGCTCCTTGTGGAATTAATTCTCCTTTGAGTTTGGTTCCACCGCGAATTTCAAATGTTCCCATAGCTAATTAGTATCTTTTTTTATTGTTGTTATTATTGTGTTTATGCTTAAATCCTCCACCGCTTCCACCTTGTTTCCAATTTTTCTTTTTGAAAGTATTTTGACGAGGAACATTTTCATTGGTATTTGGACCAAATAAAGTAACATCCCGTAATTTAATGGCACCATCAGAAAGCATTTCTAAATGTTCCAAAATAACTTCATCGGTTACGCTATCACGATTCCATGCGAGGTATGATCTCTTCATCAAATTAGCAATCATCATCACTAATGCTTTTTTCTCTTCCCCTTCGGCATAATCCTTTGCTTTGGCAATAAGAAGCTCCACTGTTTTGCCATAATGACCAAACTTAATATTCTTTCTTGGATAAGTTAAACGCGCAGGTTTTTCTAAGAAAACTTCGGGAGAAGGTTTTGGATAAGGAGAATCAACATCTAATTGAAATCCGGAAATTAAAAAAAGATGCGTCCATAATTTATGTTTGAAATCTTCCACATCTCTCAAATGAGGATTTAATTGTCCCATCACAGAAATAATAGATTGAGCCACTTTATTTCTTTGCTCACGATCAGCAATCGTCATGCAATATTCAATCATTCGTTGAACATTGCGCCCGTATTCTGGCATCACCAAATGTTCTCTAACAGAATTATACTCAAGATTTGTATTCATAGTTATTTGTAAAAATTAAAATTTATGATTTTCTTAAAAGCGGTGATCGGAATTTTGAAGAGTCCGATGCTTTTGATTTGAGCTGCAAGATAATCATTTTTTTGCTTTACAAAATTCATTTTCTAGAAATTGCGTCTTCCAACATTTCGGTAAATAGCGTCTCTAAACTTATTCCATGACAACGCGCTTGTTGAGGGATAATACTTTGATCTGATAACCCTGGAACCGTGTTTACTTCAATCAAATAAGGAACCTCATTTTTGATAATAAAATCAATTCGAGAAACGCCATTCAATCCTAAATAATGATAAACTTCGGTGATAATGGAATGAATTTTAGCGGTCATTTCATTGGAAATTCTCGCAGGTGTTATTTCTTCCGATTCACCTTTGTATTTGGCATCGAAATCAAAAAATTCATTTTTAGAAACAATTTCAGTTGGAGGCAAAGTAACTGTTTTACCATTAAGGTGATAAATTCCACAAGTCACTTCTTTTCCTTCTATAAAAGATTCAATCAAACAACCTGTTCCGTGCTCCAATGCTTTTTTTACTGCTGGTATCACGTCCTCTTTTGATTTAATTTTGGTCACTCCAAAACTAGATCCGCCATCACAAGGTTTTGCAAAGCAAGGCAGCCCCAACTTAGCAATAATTTCATCCGGATAAATAGCATCGTGAGGTGTAATTAAAACCGAATCAGCACATAAAATTCCTTTGGCACGAAGTAAATTATTACAATAAAATTTATGAAACGTAATGGAAGATGCTAAAACACCAGAGGTGGTGTAAGGAATATTTAATAAGTCGAAATAACCTTGAAGTTTTCCATCTTCACCTGGGGTTCCATGAATAGCTATGAAAACAGCATCAAATTTAAATTTTCCTTCTGGAGCCAAGAATGAAAAATCATTCTTATCCACTGGAAAAACCGAGCCTTTGTATTCGGCTTTCCAAATAGCTTCAATGATATTAATTTTTACTGCATCGTATTTGGTTGCATCTAAGTTTTTCATCACTGTTGCGCCACTCTTAAACGAAATTTCGGCTTCATGTGAAAAGCCACCCACCAACACTGCTATTTTCTTTTTCATGCTCATACTTTAATTTTCATGAATTTATTGCTTGAATTCAATCATACCAATTATATCTATAAAATAGACCAAGTTTCTTGTTCTTTTTCATCCATACTTCTTCAAAAAATAGTTCCGTAGCTGACGGCTATGCAACGAATTTTTTGAATCGTCTTGATAAAAAACCACTTCGAATCTTTAGCCCATTGTATAAACATAATTGGTATAAATCGGTTTAAAAGTAATCATCCCAATCATTGAATTTTAATCAACCTGCAACAAGAATTAACAATGGATTCTTAATCATTTTTTTCGAATAATAAATTAATCGGTACGTTTACCCTGCATTGAATGGCGAGGTGAATTAAATTATTATCTTTGTTCACCTTAAAACAAAAAACCGTTGAAAGCTTTTTTTAGATTTCTGATTACACGTAAATTCCTTCTTCATTTCGGAGGGTCTTTGTTATCTGTTTTCTTAATATTCTGGTTAACCTCTTGGTATTTGGATTCTACCACTAACCATGGTGAAGACAACTATATTGCTGTTCCGAATTTATATGGCAAACACATGGATGACATTAACGGAATTTTGGCTGAAAAAGGACTCAAATTAGAAATATCGGATTCTATTTACGAGGATGATCAACCAAAAGGGTCGGTAGTTTTGCAAAAACCAGGGCCAACTGATTCCACCAGTTTGTATGTGAAAGAAGGAAGAACCATTTATGTAACGGTGGTAGCTAAAAGTCCAAAAATGCTTTCGATGCCACAATTGGTAAGTAAATCAAAACGTCATGCTGAGGGAATTTGTAAGATTATCGGATTAAAAGTAAAGTACAAATACAAGCCTGATCCCGACTGTAAAGATTGTGTGAAGGAACAACGATACAAAGGCAAACCGATTACCAAAGGCACTCGATTACGAAAAGGGGAAACTATTGAGCTCGTTCTTGGGCAAGGTTCAGGAGGAGGTTTAGAGCCTGTACCCAATTTAGTAGGCTTAACAATAGATCAAGCAAATTCACGTTTAGGAAATGTCTCTTTAGGATTATTTGTGGGAAGTTGTGAAGGTTGTGAAAACAAAAAAGACTCAGCGATGGCTTTCATTTATCGTCAGTCACCAGATGGTGGAGGCGAAATGTCGGCAGGAGGAGAAATCACCGTTTGGGCCTCTACCGATCCTGATAAAAAAGCCGAGGAGGAAAATAATATTGATGCAAAACGTGAAGAAAACGATTAAATTTTTATGCGAATAGCCATTTTATTATTTTTTGTTTTTCGTTTTTCGTTTTTCGTTTCTGCGCAAGGTGAACAACTTGTTCCGTTAAAAAACAATCAGGAATTAAAAAAAGCTTCGAAGCAAGATAAAATGTTTTTGGAAATTTTTGTATATGAAATTGATACTATTCGTATTCCTTTTAAGGATGATTTCTCTTCTGATAAATTCAAAAAATTTGATGCCCAAGTTGGGGATGCAAATGTAACTAGTCAAACATTTTATCTTTTTTATGATGCAGCAAATGCTGTTGTATTGGCGGATGATGTTGCTTTTATGACAGACCCCACTTTTCGAGTAACGTATGATACCGTTGGGACTGATACTACCATATACACACGATTAGATTCTATTCAAATTACATTAAATGACTTGAGCGAATTTCCAATTGCTAATAGTCAAATTTGGGTTTGGCCGAATTATTTTATTTATGATACTTTATTCGCTCCACCTGAGGATACTATTTATTTAACTCCAGACTTAATACAAGATTCAGTTTATATTCATTTTGTAGCAGCTACTGATAATGGAATTTGGCAAGATAATTTTGCATATCGTAATTCTAGATTTCCAATTAACCCACCCACAATTGGCGTAGCTACCTTCGATGGCTTAGATGAAAATGGTTATCCTTATGATTTTTCTACTCCAACTTCATATGGAATTGCTGATTATTTGACTTCTAAACCTATCAATTTAGGATTTGATATTTTTTCTAATCCCTATACACAAGCAGATTCTATTTACCTCAGTTTTTATTATCAAGCAGCAGGACGAGGGGAAAATCCTGAACCCGAAGATACTTTATTTTTAGAATTCTGGTCGCCTTCTGCGCAGCAATGGACACAAGTTTGGAAAACTACAGGGTTTGATGGCGATTCACTTTTCTACCAAGAAATAATTAGAATTTCTAGCGGTAATTATTTGCAAAATGGATTCAAATTTCGTTTTGGAAACTACTCTACTCTTTCAGGATCCATCGATCATTGGCATATTGATTATGTTTTCTTAAATGAATTTAGAACACAAGCTGATACTATTCGTGATGATGTGGCTTTTCAATTTGATCCTACCAGTTTATTGAATGAATACTCATCTGTTCCTTGGGCACATTTTAAATGGAATCCGAGTCAATATATGGCCGATACACTAACTACTTTTCAAAGAAATAATGCAGATGCTGGACATTTAGTTGGAAATAATATTTTACAAATCTCTTATGAAGGATCGGTATTAAATACTTTCAATCATCCTAATAATCCTTCTGTTTCTTCATTTACAAATTACACCACACTATGGGATATTGGATTGCAACCATTTGTATATGATACAACCGTAAACGATACTTGTGCCCTGTTTGATGTTACTTTTCGTCATCAAGCAACACCCGATTTCGAGAGACAAAATGATACGGTTCATCTACAACAAAATTTTGAAAATTATTACTCTTATGATGATGGCACTGCCGAATGGGCTTATGGTTTAGTAGGAGCAAGCGGAAAACTCGCATATAAATTTGATTTGCTTCAAGCAGATTCCATTCGCGCATTAGATATTTATTTTCGTCCGGATGTGGATAATGTAGAAAACGATGCATTTCAATTAATGATTTGGGATGCAACTGGAAGTGGAGGTAAACCAAATAATGTAATTTATCAAAATTCTAATTTTAGTGAAATTAAGTATACGGATGAAATAAACGGACTTCGAGAATATTTTTTCGATGAGAAAATTTTATTGCCTTCAGGATCTTATTATGTGGGAATGCAGCAATTAGATTCGTGGCCATTAAATATTGGAATGGATTTTAATACCAATAGAAAAAGTAAAATTTACTATAACGTTTCTGGAAATTGGGCCAACACCGCTTTCAAAGGCGCATTAATGATTCGTCCGATTTTTTCCACACTTTGTGATCAACTTTACGCAAGTGTTGAAGAAGAAACCGAAGAATTAAATATTCAATTATATCCCAATCCTGCTAATGATAAAATATTTATTGTAAGTGATGAAACCGATACCGATAGCTATCGGTATGAAATTACTTTAACAGATTTAGCAGGAAGAATAATTTTAAATCAAAACGTAAATTCTTCAATTGACGTAAGCTCAGTTTCAGAAGGAATTTATCTTTTACAATTACAATCGATTCACACCGGAAAAATTTCGGTAGAAAAAATCATGATCAAAAAATAATATGCTTCACGAAGAAGACGAAGACATTTCAACCGAATCAAGTGCGGCCAACCAAGATGAAGCAGATGAATTGTATGAACATTTCAAACTCTTAGTTGACAAAGGACAGTCACAAGTAAGAATTGACAAATTTTTATTCGATAGATTAGCGCATACTTCGCGAAACAGAATACAAACCGCTGCCAAAGCTGGAAGTATTTTGGTAAATACTAAATCAGTTAAATCCAATTACAAAGTAAAACCCTTGGATGAAATTTCCATTGTTTTGCCTTATCCTGTTCGTGAATTTGAATTAATTGCCGAAGATATTCCATTGACGATTTTATACGAAGATGATTATTTAATGGTCGTGAATAAACAAGCTGGATTAGTTGTTCATCCTGGTCATGGAAATTATACTGGGACATTGGTGAATGGATTAGTTTATCATTTCGCAAATCTTCCTAAAAACAAATCAAATGAAAATCATCGTCCAGGTTTAGTACATCGCTTAGATAAAAATACTTCAGGTGTAATGGTGATTGCAAAAACCGAAGAAGCTTTAACTTTATTAGCGCGACAATTTTTTGATAGAACTACCGAAAGAACATACAATGCATTAGTGTGGGGAAATGTAATGAATGAAAAAGGAACTATTACTGGGCATGTGGGAAGATCGATTCGCGACAGAAAAATGTTTATGGTGTATGAAGACGGTTCATTGGGAAAACATGCTGTAACGCACTATGAAGTGATTAAACGATACAAATATGTTACGTTGGTTAAATGTAAATTAGAAACAGGAAGAACGCATCAAATTCGCGTTCATTTAAAACATATCGGACATACTTTATTCAATGATATTGATTATGGTGGTGATGCGATTTTAAAAGGAACGAATACGGCCAATTATAAATCGTTGATTGAAAAATGTTTTTCATTGATACCTGGACAAGCATTACATGCAAAATCATTGGGATTTGAACATCCACATACCAAACAATGGATGCAATTTGATAGCGAATTACCAGATGGATTCAAAGAGATTTTGGAGAAGATGGAAACGGTGGGATGAAAAATTTCGGATTTCGGATTTTCGATTTCGGATTTATTGATTCTACAAAATAATTTGCATTTTCGTCATGATTCTTCATTACTTCATGTTTCAAAAAATCTAAGTTTGAATTACAAAAGCTATTTAATTATCTGTATCTTCTCCGTATGATTCAAGTCTGGAATACTTATAAAATAAATTCCATCTAAAAAATCTGAAACATCAATGGAAGTGCAATTTTCTTTTCTTAAAATTACTTTTCCTGAAATATCCGTGAGAATAATTTCATAATTTGAAAGTGAATTATCAATTTGAATAAATAAAATTTCATTGGAAGGATTCGGATAAACCCGAAATATTTTTTTCTCATATTCTGAAACTCCCACCAAACTTGAAACAATATTCAAGTCCAAAGTATCCTTATCTCCACAAGCTTCTGCAATAATCGTTGCATTAAAATTTCCATCAGTAGCATACGTATGATAAATTAAAGTATCACTGCTTTCATAAAGCGTATCGAAATTACCATCGCCCCAATCGATAAAACAATTGCCGAAATACATGGAATTATTCTCCAATACCACTTCAAAATTATCTAATGAGCCCGTTGTTGCATTTGCAAATGGAGGATCTGCAAAACCAAGGCAGTTGGATTTTATCACGAAAATGTCTTGTGTTCCGGTATCGCCACAACTAAAACAGGGAAATAAAAAGCCACTCACTACAAATCCATTATCAGAAGTCACATTTGAGCCACTTGTTTGTGAATAATTATGATCTCCAAATGCAACTTGATTTATTCTTTCCCAAATAATTGTGCCATTGCTTTTTATTAATAAATGGTTTGGCTTCTTATTGCTATAATCATGTTTCAAACAGAAAATGGTCGAATCGTTTTTTTGAACATAAGCATAAATACCATTTGACGACCCTGATGAACCATAATCCAATTCCCATTTCAAATTATTGTTATTATCAACTTTAATCAAGTTGGGAATTGTATTAGGTGTAGCTCCTGATTGTGTAGATCGGGAGGTTGAAATTAAAATTGATGAGTCCAATAAGTCAATGACTGTACATCCATCGTTCATCGCATCATTCCTTCCCCACTTTCGAAGCCATTGTTGATTACCCAAACTGTCTAGTTTAAACACGGCATGATAGCGGTAATTTAGGGAATGCCCAAATTTTGTATATCCGCCTAAAGCAAAACCATTATCTAACGTTTGAGTGATTGACCATGCTTCATCCATCTCATTTAAATATCCAAGCTTTTTATAGTTTAAAACATTTCCAATAGTGTCAATTCTTAAAAACATCACATCAAGATCATCAAATACCGAATCACGGGTTACATTTCCTGCAATTGCAATAGTTGAATCATGACACATTATAACCTGCGATACAAAAGGTAAAGTATCCTGACCAAAAATAATAGTCTTTGTCCAAACTGTGTCCAAGTTTTTGTTTAGTCGCACCAAATATGGATTGAAACGGTTAATCTCGTTAAATTTTCTTTTATGACCAATTGCCAGAAAACCATTAGAAAGCTCAAATATATTTTTGATTTCTATCCGTGCACTGTCAAATCCAAAAAATAAAGTGTCAATAGGCTGCATAATGGAATTGAATCTTAATAATGCCGCATATCTTTCGTTGGTTGTTTGATATTCAAAAGAACCAAATGTAATATATCCGCTATCACGTAAAACCGTGATTCCGTTATTTAAAACAGCATCATTCAATTCATATTCATGTCTTCCTTTATAATAATGTTGAATCTGGGCGGAACTAAATTCCGCCCAAACCAACATTAATAGGATGAACATATTTTTTATCATTCAATCACCAGTTTTTGAATCTCACTTTTTTCATCGTTTAATTCAACTTTTACTAAATAAATTCCGCTTTCCAAACTAGTAATATCCATCAAATAATAATCTGAATCGGATGTGGAATAGTAAAGCGCTTGTTTACCTGTAATATCGTAAACCGTGATTTTTAAATTTTCATAAATTTTATCCGTTTGAATATTTACAAAACTTTCGGTCGGATTAGGATACAATTTGAAAATCTGATTTTCATTTTCTGTTGTAGGATTAAAATTCATTACAGAACGTACGTCACCAGCTTGCAAAAATTTGAATGTTTCTGGCCTGCTCAATATATTCAATAATTCCAATAACGCTGCAGCATTTTTACATTCTTTCTTTTGTTGGCTCGATTCAGCAATCAAAACCATATCTTGTTTAAGTTGTTCATCCCAATCGAGGCGATAAACTTTATCCTGACATTGGTAGGTCAAGTTAATTTGTTTCATAAAATCATTTCAAAATCTGTATCTTCTCTGTATGCCCCAATTCAGGAATACTTATAAAATAAAATCCGTTAGCAAAACCTGAAACATCTATTTGTTTTATATTTTCTTTTCTGAAAATAATTTTACCGGATATGTCTGTGAGGATAATTTCATAATTCGAAACGGAATTATCTATCATAATATTTAAAACATCATTAGCGGGATTTGGAAAAACACTGAATGCTTTTTTCTCATATTCTGAAACTCCCACCAAACTTGAAACAATATTCAAGTCCAAAGTATCCTTATCTCCACAAGCTTCTGCAATAATCGTTGCATTAAAAATACCATCAGTAGAATAATTATGATAAATCAATGTGTCACTGCTTTCATAAAGTGTATCAAAATTACCATCACCCCAATCGATAAAACAATTGCCAAAATACATTGAATTATTTTCTAAAACCACTTCAAAATTATCTAGTGAGCCAGTTGTTGCATTCGCAAATGGCGGATCAGCAAAACCAAGGCAGTTTGTTTTAATAACGAAAATGTCTTGAGTACCGGTATCGCCACAACCGAAACAAGGTTGTAAAAAGCCGCTCAACACAAACCCATCATCAGCTTTAACATTAGAAACACCGACATGATAATAAATATGGCCTCCATTAATAAATTTATACTCCCGTTCCCAAATAGTTTCACCATTATTATTTATCAATTGAAAAATCGGATAACCCATATCTGAATTATGGCGAATGCAAAGTATAGTTGAATCAGATTGCTGGACTCCTACAAAAATGTTTTTTGTATTATAATTGTCAATGACTCCATAATCGTAATTCCAAACCAAAGTATTTGAATAAGTAATTTTTTGAAGATTTGCTATTCTGTTTAAAGTTGGATCAATACCTGCTTGTGTTGCACGATTTGTTGAAATTAATATAGTAGAATCCATTAAATTTAATACTGCACAACCACCATTACTTGCATCATTTCTTCCCCATTTTCTATGCCATTGCTGATTGCCTAAACTATCGAGTTTAAGAATAATGTGATATCTATAAAAAGGCTGAGGATGACCATAAATAGTATATCCTCCTAATGCAAATCCTTTATCAAGTGTTTGAGTAATTGACCAACAATCATCACTACTATTAAGAAAGCCTAATTTTTTATAATTTAAAATATTACCCAATGTATCTATACGTAAAAACATAATATCTGAATCATCAAAAACCGAATCTTTAGTAACCGAACCGCCAATTGCAAGTGTTGAATCATGGCACATAATAATTTGCGATACAAAGGGCAAGGTATCTTGTCCAAAAATTATTTTCTTAGTCCAAATCGTATCTAAATTTTTATCCAAACGAATTAAAAATGGATTAAAGCGATTGGTTTCTCCTGAACGTCTAATATGACCAATAGCCAAATATCCTTTAGGTACTTCAAAAACATTTTTTAATTCTATGTAGCTACTGTCAATTTTCAAATAGAAAGTATCAACTGCAACAAATAACTTATTATATTTAATTAAGGCTCCATAAGTTTCGAAAACAGAAGGTAATCGCATCGCTCCAAATGCTATATACGAAGTATCTTTTGTTGGTGTATTTCCAAATGAAATTGATGCGTCATTCACAACATATTCATCTCTACTTTTATAATAATGCTGCATTTGGGCAGAGCTGAACTCTGCCCAAAACAACATTCCAATCAATAGTGTGATTGTTCTTTTTATCATTCGATAATTAATTTTTGAACTTCGGATTTTGTTCCATCCATTTTTACTTCGACCAAATAAATTCCGCTATTCAATTTCGGGGTTTCCAATAAAACATAATCTACATTATTTACTTTTTGATATTGAATTTGTTTACCCGTAATATCAAAAACAGTAACTTCAATTAATTCATAAACTTTATCAGTTTGTACATTTACAAAATGATCTGCTGGGTTAGGATACAATTTGAAAGATTGAAAATAATCCACCACTGTTTCTTCCTTAAAAAATGCTCGTACCTCAGATGGATCGACATTCTGAAATACTTCTGGTTGGCTGAATACTTTCAAAAGTTCCAGAATTGCCCCAGCATTTTTACATTCAATTTTTTCGGTTCCTGCATTTGCAATAGCTTCTACATCTTGTTTTAAAGGAGTATCCCAATTCAATCGGTATGCCTTATCCTGACATTGGTAAATTATAATCAATGATTCCATTAATTTCAAATAATCGTTATACTGATTGGTAATTGAACGAATATCGGCAATCAAGGTTATAGCATCAACATATTTTCCTTGATAAATCTTAACAGAAACACGAATAGCATCGCTTTCAACGTTTTCGTTTTCTTTCAACACAATATCCATGCTATCTAATCGGTCAACCAATGTATCATTTAGATACCTGCGTAATAATTCATCAGATGCCATGTCTTTTACCCAAACTACAGCCGAAACATCATCTTTTAGAACATCCATACCTGATGCACCATTTTGACCAGTATTAATTTGATTACGGATTCCATTTGGTATGTTCATTCCGTTTATATAAGCCATAACTTCTTTTGATACTGGGGAATTAGCCAGAATGATTTGTTTAATATGCCCTGATGGCGGATTGGTGGCCAAATAAGCTAATAAAACTTCATCGCTTAGATATGGTGAAAGAGCCATTAAACTGTTTTTAATTTGCCCAGAACTTTGCGTAGCGATAGAATTAAGTAAATTATTCGTGTTTCCTCCATCTATCAATTCAATTAACGAAGCAATTTCCGATTTAGAAAGATTGATTTGTGAAAGAAGTTGACCATTGCTAAATAATGAATATGTGTTTTCTGCACAAACTAATAATTTTGAGTCATATCTATTATTTGGACAAAACGTTTCGGAATATCCAACCGGACTGCCAGAAACATTATTCGGGTCAACATTAAAACCATTTGCATCTTGTGGTATATGATAATTGGATGGTTGAACTGTTGATGACAAAGTAAAATGTTTTAACGTTGGCACTATTAATGAAAAAATATTGTTTGCGGGGTTGGTATTATTAGTTGGAGAACAAAATCCTTGAAATGCTCTAACTCCTCCATCTACTGCTAAAGGTGTTTTTGTAACCTGAACATCTACATTGGTTGAACCAGTAAAATCATTGCATAGATATTGTAGTCCAACATACTGTGGATTTTGTGTTGAAATAAGCCCAAAATTTCTATTAATTGCAGTCGCTCCATAATCAACATCCTCAAAAGTATTGTTTCGAATAAGATTATTGAACGCTCCACTATTAACAGTTACAACTCCATAAGTTCCATTGTTTGCATCTTCAAAATGATTATTCTGAAGGAAATAACCAGAACAATTGGTTTGATGAATACCATAGGAAGATAAATTGAAACCTGGATTCACAGATCCAATATAAAAATCATTTTTATCTATTTTACAAAAATTCATACCAACCATTCTAATTCCACGATGCACTTCGTTGAATTGACTGTATTCACAAACAAAATTACGTAAACGTAAAAAACTACTTGCATTAATCCCATAATACAAATGTGAAAATGTATTTCCAATCCGATTTACTTCTGGACATGGGTTGCCTGGTAATTGAGGAGAGTTGCATCCGAAAGTAACGTCAAACTTACTATCTAAACTATAAATCCCAGTTCCACGATTGCTTGAAACAGGATAAAGCAACGGTGTTGTATTTTCAAAAGTATTATTATGAAATTTCACTCCACTAACTTGAACTAATTTTACATGTGAATCTGGCATTGTTTGATCCTTTAATATTCCAGTCGTTGTGAAATGACATCCTCTGAAAATGGATTTGTTACTTTGAGTTGGAAAAAATCCACCTGTAACATGCGGAGTCAAATTAATATCAATTTGATTATTGATGAAATTAGAGTTTGTTGCAACGATATATCCTCCACTTTGAGTCAAAAGCGAATTAAAATTTACATCTCTTTCACAAGATGTAATTCCAACAATTGCGTTACTAATTTCAGAATTTTGAAACATTCCGATGTAACCATAATTGATATTATTAATAGTTGAGTGAGCAACGGAGGCGGTTCCCCAAACTTCGACACCTCGCCACATTAATCCATCACAATCGAGCGATGTATACGTGGAATTTTTTGAAGTAACTCTTGCATTTTTTTCAATGATCATTCTTGCATTAGGTGCAAATTTAAAAATCATTCCGTTGATGGTAATATTATATCCGTTGTTAATACGCAATTCACTTTGAACATGAACAGTTCCATCGATATCATCCCAAGGATTATTTCCAACGCCAGGGCTCCAAGTTTCAATGGTAGAAACTGTCGGATCTGAAACAGTGCTGTAGTCTTCCAACTCATATCCCGTGAATCTCTCACAACATTCAGAAGTAATATCAGTTATTAAACTATTCAAATTATCAATATCAATTTGATCGGGGAGTGCGTAGTATCTCTCCTGAATAGAGCCATTAAAATTATGTTGGGTTTGTAAATTATTATTAAATAAATGAGCTAAAGGCACGAAAACGGATGAGCCAGGTAAATTGGGATTATCAAGAGTGCTTAAACCATTTGCATAAACATAATACATTTTATCATTAAACCCCCTCTCAATGAAACTTGATCTATAATTACTTGGATTTGAAACTTGCGATAATGTAGTATTTATAGGTGTGGTGACGTTATTGATATCGAAGTACCCAACATATGGCGTATCGTAACAAGTATAATAAAGTGTATTTCCATCATTTGAAAATTCCAATCCATGAAAATTGGGTTCTGTATTAATTCCTAAATGACAAAATCCAGTATTCAGGATGTTAAAATTCGCATCCATTTCAATTAATTTTATTCCTTCTGTATCCTTTACGCCATTTAAATCTAAATCACTAGCAATTTTTGGAACCGCCACAACATAATTTCCATTTACTTTCTTTATTAATTCACATTCTGAATTTGAAAACCCGAAATACCAACTGTTGATAAAAGGGCCTAATTGAAATGAATATTCTAAAGTAATATTATTTGCCCCAACAGAAAATCTATGTAGAAAGTTAGTAAAAGTAAAAAATAGTTTTCTATCACCATTTGTTGTAAGGTCAGAAACTGCTAAAAAATTATTTACCGTTGGTACATCATGACCGTCTGAAAAAGTAAAAATTTGATGTGTGATATATTCATCAGTATCGGATTCAGTTTCTAAGGCCCCGAATCTATTTTCATCATTCGGAAACTTAAGATTCCTTTCGCACATATCGAGTGTGGTATAATATAAACCTGACGGATAATCTACAGAATTACCTCCAAATGTTTTAGTATAGGCCCCGACAATATAAAATTTACAACAATTTCCTGGCACGGGAATAATCGCCCATTCAGAATTAGGTAAAAAAGGAGAAAAATAATCAATAACCATTTCTCCAATTAAAAAACCTTTTCCATCATAAACTTTTGAATCAACAATAAAAAAAAGTAAGTCTCCTTCTGAATTATACATCGAGTTGGAAGCGAAATTGGCAGGGGTTCCAGTATAACCATAAGCTGAAGGAAAAATGTTTTGCTGTGGTAAAGAGTTTATGGTTGTGCCACTTATGCCAAACTGCAGATATTGGTTTGGTACTGTTAAAGTTTGTAGTTGCCCATAAGAATTCAAATTAATGAAAAACAAAAGCAGAATCATCAAATGATGTAAGGAAGGAATAAAGTTTTTTTTCTGTTTCATAAGAATAGTTTTTAATGTTAATTCTAATAATGATTAAGTGATACTTTAATTAGGATAATTGATTGTTTAATTTCCAATATCCTTTCAAATATAGACAATATTATGATATATCATAATATTCAAGGATTTATTTCTAGGGAAATTAGTTGAGTGAATGACAAAGAGTTTCTTAAAAAGATTGGAGGTAATATTAGTCGAATCCGTAAAACAAATGGAATGACTCAGGCAGATTTATGCGCCCTAATAAATATGGAAATCCCGAATTTAAGTGCAATAGAAAACGGTCGTCAAAATGCTTCCAGTTTAACGTTAAAAAAAATTGCTGATTCATTGGAAGTAAAAGTTAGTGCGCTTCTTGAGAACTTGTAAATCAAAGCGAATTGAACCCAAAGAAATTTTTACCATTAAGCCATTAAGAAGAAAAATAAGCAATTCTTGTATTTCATTTGCTCATTTGCACATTGGCATATTAGCTAATTACTCCTCACCATCATCTCCGGTTTCACCTTCTTATATCCTTTTCTCGCTTCAAATTTTTTGATTCCTTCTTCGAGCCAAGGCTTAAAAAGATTTACTTGACCATGTGTTTGATAACTGGCTTTGATATTCAACATTTCTTCATGATGATCTATTAAAACATAAAGTGGTTGAGAAACTTCTCCATAGCGAGTTTGTTCCAATTCAGCCCAAACTTGTCCTGTGTATTTTAATTTTCTACCATCTTTAGAAGTAAGATTGCTTCCTTCAGGCAATGCAATTTTTTCATCCACATGCAATGAAATAATCACCACTGAATCCTTTAATAGTACTTTTACTTCTTCATCGCTCCAAACCGATTCTTCCATTTTACGACAATTTTCACAACCATGACCAGTAAAATCTATCATAGCAGGTTTCCCGATTTTTTTTGCATAAGCTAATCCATGATTATAATCGTGAAAAGTAATTAAACCATGCGGACCAAAAGATGCATGCTCAGGTAATTTCACATCTGGAGCTTTTCCATTTACGCCATAAGGACTTTCACTATAATGCATGGGTGGTGCAATTCCTGCAATCATTTTTAATGGCGCTCCCCATAATCCTGGAATTAAATAAAATGTAAAACTCAAAACCAAAGTGGCCATAAAAATTCTACCTACACCTAAATATTTTGTTTCACTATCGTGTGAAGTTTTGAATACACCTAATAAATATAATCCCCATAATAAAAAGATGGCTACCCATATTCCAATAAATAATTCACGCTCCAACCAATGAGACTGAGTAACTAAATCTGCTTTGGATAAAAATTTCAAGGCTAAAGCAATTTCTAAAAATCCTAATGAAACTTTTACTGTATTCAACCAACCACCCGATGAAGGCATCGAGTTTAACCAACCTGGAAAAATGGCAAAAAGTGTAAATGGAATGGCAATTGCCAATGAAAATCCGAACATTGCGAAGAATGGACCCAAGCCTCCTTGCTCTGCTGCAATTACCAATTGTGTTCCGATAATTGGGCCTGTACAAGAGAATGAAACTAATCCAAGTGTTGCCGCCATGAAGAAAATTCCAATTAAACCTCCACGATCAGCATTCTTATCAGCAGCATTTACCCAAGAGCTAGGTAAAGTAATTTCAAATGCACCTAAAAAAGAAATACCGAAAACAATGAGCATCGCAAAGAAAATAATGTTGAACCAAACATTGGTAGCTAATTCATTTAATGAACTTGCGCCAAACGCTCCAGTGATAATTAATCCGATGGTGACGTAAATAACAATAATTGAAACGCCATAAATCATTGCATTAGAAATTGCTTTCGTTCTGGATTTACTAGACTTCAAAAAGAAACTTACGGTCATTGGAATCATTGGAAAAACACAGGGTGTAAGTAATGCAATGAATCCACTTAAAAATGCCAGAATAAAAATTCCTAAATAAGAAGTTTCATTCACCACAGTGGTTACCTCTTCAGATTTATGTAAATTTACTTCAAGAACAACTGGAGTTAAAGTACTTGCTTTCAATCCGCTTTCAGAAATCGCTAAATAATTTAAATACACTTTTACTCCTGATAAAGCTGTACTGTCGTCTGTATCAACTTTTAATTTTTGACTAATGGAAAGCTTATTTTGATATCCTTGAAATGCATTCCCATTTCCTAATTTTATTATTTTATATTCTGGCCATTTTATTTTTCCATCTTTCTTAATTCCTTTTGGAAATTCAAAATCAATTAAAATTTTATCGCCTTCGGTATTGGAAACAAATAAATTCCAATTTTTATCGATGGTTGCTTCCATCACCATTTCATATTCAGTATCTGAATATTTTTTAGAATAAACCATCCAAGTAATGGGCGAAACTTTTTCTCCTGGAAAAGAATCCGTTAATTGTCTACTTGTATCTTCAATTAATTCTTTGGTTGCATCTTCATTTGTTTCTTTGATTTCTTGTCCACTTGCACAACCTTTCACTTTATAACTTAAATCCACATATTCGGGAGGTAAACACATGGTTTCATCACATTGCATAAATTCCATATCACCTGTAACCGTAAAATCTTTTTTTCCTTTGATTTTAATTTTTTGCTTGAATGTAACGGTATGTTCAAAAATATTGTAGTTCCCACCAAATCCTTCCATGTATTTCGATTTCGCTTTTCCTTCCGAAACTTTTCCAATCAATTCATAATCGGAACTTGTTTTGAATTTGAAACTGGTGGCTATCGGGCCGTCTTCATTGGGTTGAAATTGAGAATATATATACCAGTCATCATCAATAGTTGCCGTGGCCAATAATTCGGCTTCGCAACCATTTTGCTTGATGGAATAACTCCAAGAAGTATGTCCTAATTTTTGTGGATCAGGTGCAAAATTTGGGTTAACAAGAAAAAAATTAACCGCTATGAATAAAGAATGAAAAAATACCATGGGTGTTCTTTTTTAAGGTAAATCAACTGAAAATTCAATTACTTCGGGAGGATAACACATCGTATCATCGCAAACCATAAACTCAATGGTGCCTGAAACTTTTTGTTTCTCTTTGGTATTATTTTTTATTTCTTGAGTGAAAATAGTTTTTCCTTCGAAATAAGAAATTTGCATATCGAAATTTGGATCATACATCATTTTTGCTTTTCCTTCATTTACTTTTCCAATTAATGAATAGTTTTTGCTCTCATGGAAAGTGAAAGTAGTGGGCACTGGACCATCGCCTACTAAAAATTGTGAATACAAATGCCAACCTTCTTTAATAGTAGCATGAAACTGCAATTGCTTTTTTTCATCCACTTCCACCACTCTGTATTTCCAAGTAGTGATTGACGAAGAAGTTTGTGCAGAAATTTTCTGAACAGAAATCAGTAAAAATAAAATCATCATTACACGCTTCATATCTTTCTGCTTTTTTATTGAGCCAAAATTATCGCTTTTAAATATAGCGCAAACAGAAAAGATAAATCATTCTTGCATTTCTACCTTTTTATAACCTTAACGATTTTTAACTAAACGAAAAGCAACTCTATCTAAAATCATTAAATTCAGTCGAATTGATTTTAGAATTTAGATGTCGGCAAAATTCAAACTTAAATTCCTAAAAAGCCCACATAAATCGATTAATCAGTGTTATATTCATATTAAAAAGCCTTTTTCATATATGAATATTCAATTTCTATCGATAAATATTTTTGTTTCTAGTTAAAACGTCTACCTTTGCACCCGAATTAAAAACTAATAAACTAGTTATCAATGAAAAATATCACTCTTATTCTTGTTTTAGCCATTACTTTTTTAAGTTCATGTGAAAAAGAAATTCCACCGGTTACAACGAATACAAATTCTACAACAACACCAGCGGTTAAAGATATTACAGTTGAATATACCATTTATGCGGCCTCAGGAAATTTCGACCTAGTCTATGTTACAATGGTAGATGGCGCGCTTACAGAACAGTCAGAAAGATTAACTAAAATGAATCATACCATTACATTCAACACAAAATCGCAACAGTTGATTTCAGTGAAAGCTAGAAATACCAGTCCTTCTCATGATGAAGTGAGTGTTTCTATTTATGTGGATGGTAATTTATTTCAATCCAATTCTACCACTACATTAAATGCGTGGGCTGAAGCTTCAGGAAGACCCTTCTAAAAGAATCTAATTTTAATAAAAGCTTAATTCAACAATCCTGTGAATAGGAATTGTCATTCCGTGCTTTAGAACAATATTTTTTTCACCAGTAGCCCAAATAGTAGTTTCAATCATTTTTCTTCCTTGATCATCTTCAAAAACCACTCTGATTTTCGAATGATCTATATTTCCCAATATAGTAGCTTGTTTTAATCGAGCATATAATGTTTCTCGTTCTTCTTTTGTTTTTAAAACTTCTGCCGAAGGAAAACGAAGTGAGGCAACTTGTTCTTTCGGAATAAGGGTCGCGGTTGAGGTAGTAGATTCTTCCATGAAATAAGGTTTAAGGTGGAGTTGAGTGTAGAGTTATACGTTGAAGGTTAATTGAAAGTTCTCGCTACTTTATCAAATCTATACCAACCACTCAATTTTTAAGACGGACTGTGTTTGTGAAGTTACTCTATATCTATCGTCAATTCTCTTACCAATTACCCAAATTATCTGGTCTTCGGAGGTCAAAAGCCACGTGTTTTCCTTTTCGACCAACGATAGTTTTAAATCGATGAAGAAATCACTTAATTTCTTCTTCCCTTTCATTCCGAATGGAAAAAAGGAATCACCCTTATGCCATTTACGCAATGCTAAGGGAGTTTTAATTTTATCTAAATCAAAACAAGCAATATTCGGCAACTTCGGAATCTCATCACTTGCTGGAATTTCTGAAAAACGCAAATGAACAGGCTCCAGTAATTCTTTTTTATAATCTTCAATCGAATAATAAGGCAATTCAGAAGGAAGAATTTTGGTGATGACTAAAATTCCTCTGTGATTAATGATGCGATGCGAATGCGAAAAAAATTTATTTCCCGAATCATCTTCGGTATGACGTAAAATAGATTCGGCTACTTCATAATTGAAATGAAAAGGTTGAAGTATTTCAAATAAAATATGCAGCGGATAATTCGTTAACATTAATTTCTCTAATTCGATTTCAAATCCATAATCGGTTTTTACCAATAAAGAATCACGATGCTGACGAATAAAATTATTATGAATATCCCGCACATTTTTTAAAATGGAAATATTTTTTCCAATCGTATCAATAATGGAAGGATTTAATTCTTGCAGCGATGGAATAATCTGATTGCGAATTTTATTTCGCGAATATTTATC
>CAMBFX010000002.1 GCA_945865695.1 Chryseobacterium gleum
ACAAAAAAACCTGACGTTTCAGCCAGGTTTTAATTTATTAAAAGTATTTACTCCTTTCCAGAGTGAGAAAGTTATTAATCTTCGTTTGTGCTAGTAGATTTATAAAAATTCATTCCTACATAAAGTAATCCAGCGCAAATTCCACATAATATTAAACCACCAATAACTTGGCCGTTTTCACCTGCAAGAACATCTTTTAATAAGTCCATAATTTTGTAAATTAAAACAGGTAAAGCGATAATAATACCTAAAGCTAAAATTTGATAGTCTTTAGATTTAATTCCTTTCATTACATAATCAGCACCTAAAGCAATAGCATAAAGCGTAAATAACCAAGCTCCAATTACTCCTGTTTCACCAAATTTTGCAGTCAACAATGCTAAAACAAAAACAGCTGGGAAAGCCATTAACATAATGTTTGCTTTTTTCTCAGATTTAAAATCGTTGTGAACCGAGTAAGATGCCCAAGCAATAACTCCTAATACAACTAATAGGTTTATGATATAGGCAAACCATCCGTTAATGCTACTGCCTTCCATTAATCCAGATAACATTAACATCATTCCTTGTGTATCTTCTAGAGTCATTGCCCAAGTTAAACCAACAAAAGCTAAAATGGTAATGGTTTGAAAAGGACGATTCCACCAGAATTTTCCATCAGCATAATATTCTTTACCTGCCATGTAGAAACATACTAATAAGAATGGAACAGCTAACATCGAGAATGTAGTGAAAGCATTCATTCCAACTTGAATTAATAAGTATCCACCAATCCAACCTAATACCAATTTACGAGTATCGTAAGAAGGACGGTCAGTATAGCGCATAAAATGTGGAAGAATTAATAATAAAAAGAACCAAGAGAAAATGGCATGTCCAGTTTTTGCAAACATTCCACCAACTAGTGCTTCTGGGCCACTCAACAACATTAATGGATTAGAAAGCATTCCAATAATTTGTGTTGCTCCTAACCAAGTTAATAATATGCCAAGATAAATTAATGCCCCAACTGTTGAAGTTGCAAGGTAAATTACAGGAATGCTAATAAACATCCAATAAACCATGAATTTAGTGCCACCTAAAATACTAGGCAACTCTAACGATAATGCACCTAAAGTCATTCCAGTTAAAATAATACAAAGAGCAGCTGAAGCTTCCATGTATACTTTAGAATCGAATTTATTAAAGAAGGCTAAATAAAATAAATAACAACCCACTCCCATTGGAATTAAATCAACAATAATTTTTACAGCTGATGGTAAATCACCCATAAATTTAGAAAGTATCATCGTATAACCTGCAATTCCAAATCCAAAGGCAATAAGTGCCATTATTACTAAAAATATATCTCCTGCTTTTCCGTCTTTTTTGCTGAAGAATTTTTTAATTGAATCAGAAATGTCTTGGGTGACGGAATTGGAGCCAACCAGATCTCCTGATCTCATGCTCCACCATTTTGAATCGTATGCCATAATCTTATTTGGTTTTTTGGTTTAATGGTAAATATAGAACAGTTTGTTAAAACAGCAGAAAGTTTAATCGGAAGATTATTAACATTTAAAGTTGAAAAAGTGAGTTTTTCATTGTAGAATGCTTTGTTAATACATCCTTGATAAAAAACAAAAGGCTTGAAAAATCAAACCTTTTGTTCCTTTACTCTCGAGGGTCGTGAGAAAGTTCTTCTAACCATTAAATTACTAACCTCGCTTAGCCATCGAAATATAGTCTCTTTTTGTAGCTCCAACATAAATTTGCCTTGGGCGACCAATGGGTTCATTATTTTTAGTCATTTCTTTCCATTGAGCAATCCATCCTGGAAGACGTCCAATAGCAAACATCACCGTAAACATATCTACAGGGATTCCTAATGCACGATAAATAATTCCAGAGTAAAAATCCACGTTTGGATACAAGTTTCTTTCTTTGAAATAAGGGTCATTTAAAGCAACCTGCTCTAACTGTTTTGCCAAATCAAGAATAGGATCATGAATACCTAGTTTATTCAAAATATCATCACAAGCTTTTTTAATAATAGTTGCGCGAGGATCAAAATTCTTATAAACACGGTGACCAAATCCCATTAAACGGAATGGATCATTTTTATCTTTTGCTTTATTTACCCATTTATCAATTCCACCACCGTCTTTTCTAATTTGTTCTAACATTTCTATCACTTCTTGATTTGCACCACCGTGAAGAGGCCCCCATAAAGCTGCAATTCCAGCTGAAATAGCAGAATAAAGATTAGCTTGAGAAGAACCAACAATACGAACGGTTGATGTTGAACAATTTTGTTCGTGATCAGCATGAAGTATCAATAATTTATCTAAAGCAGAGGCAACAACAGGATCAACTTCATATTCAAACGTTGGCATCGCAAACATCATATGCAGGAAATTCTCCGTATAATTATATTTATTTTGAGGATAAACAACCTGATGACCCAACGAATTTTTATAAGCCCATGCTGCCAAAGTTGGAAGCTTTCCCATTGCACGATAAATGGTCAAAAGCTTTTTATCATCAGGGCGATTTGGGTTTTGCGATTCAGGATAAAAAGTAGAAAGCGAACACATCATAGAAGCTAAAATTCCCATTGGATGAGCTTTGGATGGATAAGCTTCATAAAAACGTTTCATGTCCTCATGAACCAATGTATGTCTAGTAATATTATTTCTAAAATCTTCCATTTCGATTTTCGTTGGAAGCTCCCCAAAAATCAAAAGATGTGAAACTTCAAGGAAATTAGATTTCTCAGCTAATTGTTCAATTGGATATCCACGATAATGAAGAATTCCTTCTTCACCATCTAAAAAAGTAATTGCGCTTTTTGTAGCTCCTGTATTTTTGTAACCAGTATCTAAGGTGATATAACCAGTCATATCACGAAGCTTACTGATATCAATTGCTTTTTCGTTTTCGGTTCCTGTTACAACCGGTAGTTCATATTCTTTACCATCAAGAATAAGTTTTGCTGTTTCGCTCATTTGTAGTGTATTTAGTTGTTTTTTCTAAACAGCCTAAAAGTAAAAAAAGAAAATTGTATTAAAGCAGTTTTAGAAAAAAAAATATCGGCCGCCTATTTTTGAAGGCTAGTTTTGAAAATATATTCTGTGCGGTTAGAGGTTATGTGAATCAAGTAAAAGCCATTTTGAAGGTGTTCGATAGAGTAGTTTTCGCCAGTCGTCATTTTTTCTTCTATTAATCTTCCTGTGGCATCAAAAACCTTGATTTGGGTTCCCGTTTCGCAGGTGCTCAGATGGAAGATATTTCCATTCAAAGTAGGCATTTCAACTGCATTTTGACGAAACACCATTCTTACATTACTATATTGAATTTCACCATTTAGATCAACAATTTTAAGTCTATAATAACTATATCCTGTTTCTGGGTGATCATCGGCACAGGAATAATTTCGAGGTGAATTTGAATTTCCTGAAGCAGTAATTTGAGCAATTTGTATGAAATTTTCCATATCAGTTGAACGTTCTAATACAAAATGACTAGTATTCGTTTCAGTGGCTGTGGTCCAAAAAATATAATTGAATTTTTCATGTTTAATAACATTAAAGTCAATTAATTCAACAGGTAAAGCAGTACAAATTAAAGTAGCAATAAAAGCCGCATTTACCGCTGAATTTGCGGCTCCTGGGGTTTCATCTGTTGGAACTGATCCTCTTTGATAATTGGCTGCTAATGTATAATCGTTGTTGGTGGTATTTTCAAAACCAATATTTTGACCCAAAGTTGTTGTTGTTCCAATTAATAAATTGTCAGGTCCACCGTCCATAACTGCAGGTAGGGTAGCGGTTCCCCATGAAAAACCATGACTATAAACACCATTAGGATATCTAACTTGAGCCGCATCCTCTCCGTTTGCCAATGAAATATAATTCCAATTCCCTATTCCATAAACACAAGGAGAATAACTGTTATCTGTTGAAGTAGGTCGCGTAACACACCCCTCCAATAAAGTACTGTTAGACGGAAGAATATAAACTTTATCCGGGATAATTAAATCAGAAGGGTCATCCGCTGGAACGGCTGTATTAATATCGGAAGAATTATAAATTACAATTAAACTTCCACTTGGAACATTCGACCATTGATTGGAGGAAGTAAATCGCATATGTCCTGCTGCAATTCCTGCTCCTGAAGCTGCCCCGTTACTAAAATCACCATTATTATCATCTATTATGAAATTACGAATATCTATTGTGGCACATGGATCATTTGCAACTACTAATAGTTCAAAATATTCTTTATTTCCTGACCCGCCTTGAGATATTTCATTAACGATGATTGGGCCATAACAAGGAGAAAGAGCGTTAGTAACCAATAAATCTACTCCATTATCAGTGCCCGTTGTAATTGGGTTAGTTGAAACAACACGTATTCGATAGTTAGCGGATGGAGTCAATCCCGCTAAAATTGTAGAAGGAATGGTTGATGTTGGACTAACGCCAGATAAAGTTAATTCACCAATAGTAATTGGAAAGGCAAAACTCCCGGAAGCATCAGATAATTGAGCTCTAAAAATATTTCCCGCATTAAAATTTCCATTCGAAGTAAAAGGAACCGTAGTTACCTGAAATGTTGTGCAATCTACCGTAAATGGACTGCCAGAAATAACTCCAGTTGTAATTCCACAAGGAACACCCGAAAAATTAATAGTTAAATTAGTTCCATTATCAGAGCCGTTGTAAGCGGTATTTGCAGAAACAACACGAATTCGGTATCCTGCTCCTGTAAGTGTTCCAGCAGGAATGGTGGAGGCAATGGTTCCCGAATTAGCCGTTGAAGTTAATGTTCCGATGGTAACTGGTGCGGTAAAACTTCCAGCCGCATCGGATAATTGAGCGGTATAAACATTTCCAGCAGTGAAAGTGCCAACAGAAGTAAAATCAACATTAACTGCGGTTCCCGATAAGCAAGCAACAGTAAATGGAGACCCTACTATTGCAGAGGTGGAAATTCCACAAGCTCCTCCAGTTAAATTAATGGCAAGATTAGTTCCATTATCAGTTCCTGTTGTAAGAGGCAAATTTGAAACTACTCTAATTCTATATGTTCCTCCAGAAGCCATATTGGCCGGAATAGTTGATGCAATCGTTCCTGAATTTGCTGTAGAGGTAAGAGTTCCAATTACAGTGGGCAAAGCAAAACTTCCAGCTGCATCTGATATTTCTGCGGAATAAACATTGCCAGCTGTAAATGTTCCTACAGAGGTAAAATCAACATTTAATGAAGCTCCAGCCAAACATGAAACAGAAAAGGGCGAGCCGACTACGGCTGATGTGGTGAGGGTATTAGGTGCAATAAATGTTGGTGTTATTGAAAAATCATCAATACCCAGACCATCATCAGCACCTGATGCATTTAAATCATTCCAACGTATCCAAAAAGTACTTCCATTTGTAATGGATAGTCCCGTAATGGTTAATGTGATTGAAGTACGATTAGCCGCCACATTTCCATCTAAAGCACCAACGGTTCCGGTCGAATTTGGTGCGGTAAAATCTAGAGAATTTTCATCTGTCCAGGTTCCTGTTATTATGGATGTGGCGCTAGTGCTATATTGAAAATCCATACGGTCGTTTCTTCCTGTTGCACCTAATCTCCATTGCTCCCCAATATAAGTAATTGATAAATCTGTAATTGTTCCCCCGGTGTTATTGGTAAATTGTGCGCCAATTATTGGAATTAAACTCCCAGATTGTAAACCGCCAAAAGCTCTGTCGGCTGCCGCGGTTCCAAAGCTATAAGTGTCACCAGTATTTCCCGTACCTGTTCCTGCAGTGTAAACTGTATTAGCACCAGATCCTGATTCGGAAAATGCCCACCCAGCAGGAACAACTGATGATGTTCCTGTATTTGCAAGTGAATTAAAATTTTGGGTATAAGCTCCACCAGTAAGACTTATTTGAGCAATTGATTTTTCACCGAAAAAGGCCAGAAATAAAAATAATATTTTATAGAATTTTCCCATTATTCAGTTTCATTGGGCGGTTCAGTGGTAATTTGTTTTACCGAAACTGGAGGGTGTTCGCTTGGTGTAAAATTAAGTAGAATAATTGAATGAGGTTTCAGTTTAGGTTATTCAAAGGACAATTATATATGAACTATTTTACAATAAAAATTAGGTATAAATGATTGGTAATATGAAAGTTAATATATTTATGTCCCGTGAATAGTTTTTTAATTATCGGTTTGCCATTGCTGCGCTGAACTTTTCTTGCCCCATTATCTCCTTTTTCTGCGATCCATTCTTCCCTTGTTGAGTTAGAATTAGTGACTCTATTAGGTTCGGAGATTTGCGATACGCCAACTTCTCGTTTACTGGTAGATTGTACCTCTTGAACACTTCTATTTGTTCTGCTGTTAATGTTTTCTTGTTTTCCATTTTTGTTATTTTTTATTAATGCCTTTAATTTGTCAATTTAGATAAAATTATTGTTAAGAATTTAGCAATAAAGTCAAATAGATTCATCCACGAAATTACTTTTCGGTCAATTTTAAAAAGGATTTTATCTTATCGTTATCAATTGTTACCGATAAATCATATAACCATAATTTCCATTCTCCATTTTCTTTTTTCAAAACTCCTGATGCTTTGCATTCTCCCATCCATGTATCTAATCTTTCATCAAACCAAGCGGTTTGTAGGTTATCATCAAACCGTATATTTCTCTCGAGTGGTTTAAAATCCCAAGCTTTGCCCTTATCGAAAAAGGGTTTACAAAAAGTGTAAAATTCTGATTTAGTCCAACGTTCTGTTTTGTCCGTTCCTTTATATATGCAGGAATCACTCATTAAATTGAAAAAGTCATTTTCATTGGCAGTTCCAGCAGCAATATGCCATTTATCCATCAATGAATTTAGAAGGGTTGATTCTATTTTTGAATTTTTAGCAGAAGTTATATCTCCATTTCCTTTTTTATAACGAGTGTCAATAATGGAAATGATTTTCCATCCAAATTCTTTAATTGAAGGACTTCTTATTAAAGTAAATTGATTGATTCCTGTATGACTCAAACTTCCATTAAAATGAAATGCATATTCTGTCCAAATAGTGGACATTAATTCATCGTTCAAAAACGAAAAGTGGATTAATTTTTCTTCCCATTCACCAACCAATGGTTCATTCATCATTGATTGAAATTCGGGATAAGAAGAGGAGTGAACCAAAACAGAATCTTTAAATCCCATCACCGTTTTCAACTCAGTACTCGAATCCATAATTTTAGAAAAGCCATTAATATCATTTTTCTGCATACAGGTAAAAAAATAATTAATCACTTTTTGTAGACTATCTTCTTTAGTTTGAGCCGAAAGATTTAGTGTAAAAACGAATGCAATAATTAAAAAGATATTTTTCATCATTCAAATAATTAGATCAAAATTGTTTCCGCTTTAATTTTAGTTAATTTTTACCCAAATGAACCGCTACTAAAATTAAATGATTTTAAAGATGTTGTTCATAAAATTGTACCTAAAGGTATAAAAACCCTTGGTATTTAGCGTATCTTTAATGACGAGTGGTTGTTTAAAATACGTTTATAACTTATTACAAGTATAAATAATTCGTGGAACCCTCTTTTCGGTGTGGTAAGATTATATTTGAAGTATGGAAGAGTCAAGAGAGAAATTAACAGAGATTAGAAGAAACAAATTAAAAAATTCAGGTTTAGCATCTGCATTTGTAGAAGGCGGGAAATTACCTCCTCAAGCAATTGATTTGGAAGAAGCAGTTCTCGGAGCAATGATGCTCGAAAAAAATGCGGTCAATGATGCCATTGATATTTTATCGCCCGAAAGTTTTTATAAAGATGCTCATCAACGCATTTTTGAAGTGATTCATGATTTATTTCAAGAATCACAACCTATTGATATTTTAACAGTAACAGCTCGACTTCGACAGAAAGGCGAATTAGATATTGTGGGCGGACCATTTTATATTTCACAATTGACCAATCGTGTGGCTTCATCTGCCAATGTAGAATATCACGCTCGTATCATTTCGCAAAAACATATTATGCGTGAATTAATTCGTCTATCCAATGAAACGATTAAGGATGCTTATGATGAAACATCTGATGTTTTTGATTTATTAGATAAAACCGAAAGTCAACTTTATAAAGTTACTCAAGGAAATTTAAGAAGAGATTACTCGAGTATGAGTACCCTCATCCAACATGCCATTGAAGACATCGAAAAAAATAAAAATCAAACGGATGGTTTAAGTGGTGTTCCTTCTGGTTTCACGGATTTAGATCGAGTTACTTCTGGTTGGCAAAAATCCGATATGATTGTTATCGCAGCTCGTCCTGGTATGGGTAAAACGGCTTTTATATTGAGTATGGCGAGAAATTCTGCGGTGATGTTTAATCGTCCAGTTGCCGTTTTCTCATTGGAAATGTCTGCTTTGCAATTAGTAAATCGTTTGATCGCCAGTGAATCGGAATTACCTGCAGATAAGTTAAGAAAAGGAAATCTTGCTTTGCATGAGATTCAACAATTACATGAAAAAATAAAAAAACTAGCTGTTGCTCCTATTTATATTGACGATACACCTGCGCTTTCTATTTTTGAATTAAGAGCAAAATGTCGTAGATTAAAAGCACAATATAATGTGGAAATGATTATCATCGATTATTTGCAATTGATGAGTGGAGGAAACGAAGGAAAAGGAAATCGAGAACAAGAAATTTCCAGTATTTCTCGTTCCATTAAATCCATTGCAAAAGAATTAGAAGTTCCAATTATTGCATTATCTCAGTTGAGCCGATCGGTTGAAACCCGTGGCGGAGATAAACGCCCAATGTTAAGTGACCTTCGTGAATCGGGAGCCATTGAGCAGGATGCAGATATCGTGGCTTTTATTTATCGTCCAGAATATTACAATATCACTGAGGATGAGAAAGGTCAATCGCTTCTTGGAACAGGTGAGATAATTATTGCTAAGCATCGTAATGGTTCATTGGACAATGTTCGATTGAAATTTGTTCCACAATTAGCTAAATTTGAAAACCTGAATGAGGATTTTAGCGTATCAGGTGGGTATGAGAATCAAGTTCAAGGCGGAGGAAACTTTAAATTTGAAGATAAATTTGCCGGAAAAATGGAGCCTAATAATGATTTCGACAATAACTCCAGTGCGATTACGTTAAAATCAAAAATGAATGATGCAAAAGAAGATGAAGATTTCAATTTTAAAGCAAATGATTTCAATGAAGATCCTTTCTAAATTTCTTCTACTAATTTTATTTTTACTGCCTTTTCATTCAGGAAATAGCTTTGTGAATAATTCTTTTATTACTCCGGATGGAGGAAAGTATATTCTCATCCCGATGGATGATTCTCAAAAAAATCATATCAAATCTTATGGAATAGCTTATTGGGTTTTACAAAATGAAATTGATATCGAATGGTTGTTAAATTATCGTGGTGGAAGTTTCATGATTGAACACAAAAAAGACATCGAGGAAGAATTAGTCATTCGTGGCGTAAGTTATGAGGTTATTTCTGACGGAAAATCACAGGCTATTCGGTCTGAAATTGCACAACCAGAAGTGAACATGGAAATTGTGAAATTAGAAAAGGCTCCGAAAATTGCAGTTTACGCTCCTCGCACCAATCAACCATGGGATGATGCAGTTACTTTAGTAATGAAATATGCCGAAATTCCCTATACACAAGTTTATGATTCTGCTATTGTAGTGGGTGATTTACCAAAATATGACTGGTTGCACTTGCATCATGAAGATTTCACTGGTCAATACGGTAAATTTTATTCTAGTTACCGTAATCAAGCTTGGTATCAGCAAATGGTAAAAGAAACCGAAATGATGGCTAAATTTTTAGGATTCAGTAAGGTGAGTGAAATGAAATTAGGAGTTACTTTAAAAATTAAGGAATATGTTTCTGCTGGTGGATTTTTATTTACCATGTGTTCTGGAACAGATTCATTCGATATTGCTCTTTCTGCTGAAGGAACTGATATTTGTGGTCAAATGTATGATGGGGATCCAGTAGATCCAGATGCGCAATCAAAATTAGATTTTACTCAAACTTTGGCGTTCGAAGAGTATACTTTAATCACTGATCCTTACCAATATGAATTTGCCAATATTGATGGAACAACTGCCCATAATTCAGTAACCGAAAAAAATGATGTTTTTACTTTGTTTGATTTTTCTGCTAAATGGGATATTGTTCCAACTATGTTATGCCAAAATCATACTTCAGTGGTGCCCGGTTTCATGGGTCAAACCACCGATTTTTACACACAATATATCAAATCAAATGTTTTAGTAATGGGTGAGAGTAAGGCATTAGGAACTGCTCGATACATTCACAGTGAATTAGGTCTAGGAACTTGGACTTTTTATGGTGGACATGATCCCGAAGATTATCGTCATATGGTGGGTGATCCTCCAACAGATTTAAATCTTCATCCTAATTCTCCAGGTTATAGATTAATTCTGAATAATATTCTTTTTCCAGCTGCGAAGAAGAAGAAGCAGAAAACTTAAATGGCAATTTCGGATTTCTAATGTTGAATTTCGAATTTTTTGAATGCACCATTTAGCGGAACTTTTATTGCTGCAAATTTTAGTTTCGCAACTCTTTGGTGAATAATGGCCGCTTCTAGTTTATTTGTTGGATTTGGATTTTATTTAGTGATGAAAGGTTTAAATAAACGATGATTCAATTTGTAGTAGTTTAAAAATCAGTTATTAGTATTTTTTTTAGTTTTATTCATTTGAACATATTTTATTTTTAATAGTGATTTAAATCATTGGTATTTTAAAATATTTTTCAACATAATTTCCTGTCTAATTTCCTAAAAACTATATAGGTAACAATATATCTATGTAGTCATACTATTAATTAATCATTAAATAAATCGTTTTATTCTCCAAATTTTATTAATAAAAATTAAATTTGAATACTTAAACTCTAACACTACCCATTTGCGCAACAAGTTTACCTTAATTTTTATTTTATGTTTTTTTTCTAGTTTTTCAGCCTTTGCACAGGAGGATGAAGAAACGATTAAAGATACGCTTCAATTAAAGCCGCTTTTTAATCCCGATACTCTTTCGGGTGATAAAAAGGAGAAAGAAGTTGAAAAAGGAAAAGACACTTCTGGAAAGCTTAGCAAAGTAAAAGAACATGTTACTATTGGTGGTGGAATAGGAATTTCTACAGCATTCTATTCTTCATTTGGCGCACCAGCACAACGAGATCCATTCTATTGGCAAGTTTCTGGTTCATTAGATCTAACTATTGGACAAGTTTCACTTCCTTTTTCAGGCACACTCAATCAACAAGACCGAAGTTTTACACAGCCATTTAACCAATATGGAGTTAGTCCAAAATATAAATGGATAACCGCACATTTAGGTTATCGTTCATTGCGTTTTTCAGAGTATTCATTAAGCGGAAATCAATTTTTGGGAGTTGGATTAGAATTAGCTCCAGATAAATCATTTGTAAAAGGAAAATTAGTTTATGGCCGTTTTTCAAAAGCAGTAGATGGATACTATACCGATGGTCAAGTTACTGGTGTGCCAAGTTTTGAAAGATGGGGTATGGGTTTTCAGGTGGAATTAGGAAAACCAAAACGACATGTAGGCGTTCATGCCTTCAAAGCTAAAGATGATAGAAATTCAATTACTTCTTTTGCGAACGATGTAACTATCAAACCAGCAGAAAATTTAATTTTTGGTTTATCAACAGCAATGGAAGTTTCTAAGAAATTAAGTTTTAATGGTGAGATAAATTTTAGTGCTTATACGCGAGATATTCGAGCGGATGAAACAGTTTTAGAAGGTTACACTTATATCAATAATTTAGGTTCACTTTTCTACGCTAATTCTACTTCCACTTTCAATAAAGCTTTAAAAGCAGACTTAAGTTATACCGAAAAAAAATATAAAGTAGGTTTAGCCTATCGTAGAGTAGACCCTGATTATTTAAGTATGGGTTCTGTTTACTTAAATAATGATTTTGAAGATATTCAAGCGCAAACTTCATTTAAAGCGATTAAAAATAAAATGAGTGTTAGTTTATCGGGTGGTTTGCAACGAAACAACCTTAATAATGATAAATCAACAGAAATGTTGAGATTGATCTCTTCTATTTCTACCACCTATATTATCAATCAACATTGGACGGCAATGGTGAATTTCTCTAATTTCAATACCGAAAGTCAAATGCAAGTCGTAAATTCTCTAGATACGATGCGATTTGCTCAAGTTACCAAAAATGCTTCATCCCAAATAATGTATAATAAAGTTTTTACGAAAGTGAGAATAGCTTCTGGAATTTCGGGTAATTATCAAAATGCAAAAATTTTCCAAAATGATACATTGAATGTTACTTCCAGTTCTAAATTGTTAAATGCTAATTATTCTTTTCAGTTAGGATTATTGAAATCAGGAATAAATATTACTGCAAATATTGGTGGAGCAATGAATGTTACTGCTGACAATGAAATTGCTACGTTAGGTCCAACAATTGCCATCAATAAAAGATTTGTTCATGGAAAATTAAGTTCTTCCGTTGCGGCTTCTACATTAAAATCCTTTATAAATGGAGAGTCATTGGGTTATATTTTAAATTTAAAATGCAATAATAATTTCAGAATAAATCGTCATCATGCATTGACGAATACTGTTTCTTATATTGAAAAAGCTTCTAATAACACATCAGCGAAACAATTTATCGCTACAATTGGATATAACTATGTTTTTTAAAAAAATGATACAAGCTTTTCTAAGGAGCATTGCAATTCCAGCAATGGTGTTGATGCCATTAATTGGCCATTCTCAATTTATGCCGGTTGGTGTAAATGTGATTATGAACCCTCCTAATTCACCATTTATTTCTGATTATTATAGTCTTGAATCAAATGCGTTTCAATCTTTCATCACCTTAAATGACTTAAATGAACCAACTTGGGATGTTCGTTTAGTAGTTACTATAGAAGGACAAGGTTTGGTCATTGAAACCAAAAGATCATTTATACCATTACAGCCTATTTCGTTAATTGCAGGAGTTCCTGTCATCATTCAAGGTGCTGATTTGACAGAATATATGAACGTTAATAATGTTAATCTTCAAGGAATAACTGCTGCTACTTTAAATCAAAACGGAAAGCTACCTGAAGGGCTGTATAATTTTTGCATTGAAGTTTTAGATTATAGAAGCGGTGTTCCTTTAAGTATAAAATCATGTGGAACTGCGTTTATTTTTTACGAAAATCCTCCTGTACTCTTAGTGCCTGAAAGCGAAACTGCTTTACAGCCTTCTGATCCGCAAAATATTTTCTTTCATTGGCAAATGGCTGGTGGAGCATCACCAACTATTGCTGCAACATCTCAGTATAAATTGTTCGTATATGAGTTGCAAGATGAAAATGAAAATCCATATTATGCTGTTCAAAATAGTAAAGCTTTATTAATTTACGAATCAGATTTTCAGCAAACCACCTCTCAAACAATTGATTTTGGTATGTCAAACTCGGCACCACTAACGCCTGGTAAAAGATATATTTATAGGGTAAGGGCTGTTGATGCGGATTTAAAAAATATTTATAAAAACGATGGTTATAGCGAGTATGGTTGGTTTTTCTACGGTTATCCATCGGATGGAGTTTTAAATATTAGCGCTCCTTTGGATAAACATATTTATACAAAAATAGAAAACAAGATATTCAATTGGACAACCAGCAATAAAGGAATCCCTGGTCAAGAATATGAGTATATGATTTTCTTTAAAGAGAAAAATATCGGCCAGACCAATGAGCAGGCAATGGAAAATAATCCAGAATGGTTATTAGTCAATCAACCTGCAACAACTTCAATGAACGGTGGCGATTTTCTATTAACACAAGAGCTAGATCCAGGTCAAAATTATGTATGGCAAGTAAAAGCCATGACTGGAATTCAACAAGTGGCAGAAAGTCCAATTTATGAATTCTTTGCGCCTTCGGTGATGGATCAGTTTATGGCAGGAAATTTCCCGGTGAAAATTGTTACGATGAATGATTTTACCAAAGTGGGAAATAATTACACGAATGTTTCAGGTAAAGGAAGAATTCAATTATCGGAAGATCCATCTGATGTAATAGACGCTGATTTTACGAATATTCGTATTGATGATTTAGCAGGGACAATGATCATGACCCAAGGTACTTTTAATTTTGATCTTTCATCTCGAGAGCCCAATGAACTTGAACCTTTAGTTGCAGAAAATGGTGCTGCGAAATTTTATTATGAAAATGGAGTGGTGAACAGTCAAGGCGTAAAAATTAATGGGCATATTGAATGGCCTTTTCCTCACGCGACTACTTCAGGTGAATTAGAAAAATTAACCACTCAAGATGCATTATTTACATTGAATTCTTCATTTAAATTGAATGGAGCAGCAACTTTAGGAGAAGCAAAAGATTTTAATTTATTGGAGCCTCATGAAATGGTAATCAAGTTGGATGCAAATACTGAAATTAGTGTTTCATCTGATAAGTATAACCTTAAAATGAATGGAAACATTTTGGTTAGTGATGAAGTTCTTACAAGTAGTGGAACACCTTATTCTATTAAAATAATGCAGCAACCACAATTGTATTATTTCAATGCAAATAATTTATTGGTTTATAGTTCTAATTTCTTGAAGCCAATTCAAAATATGAATATTGGCTTTATGCCCAAATCAGCTGTAATCGATTTAAGTGAATCTACTTCTCCAGGTAAAAAAGAAAATGAGCCTTCTTGGAAAGGAATTTATTTCGAAGAATTCCAAGTGAGATTATTTCAATCAGAATTTGATGGAACTAATCAAGTTTTAATTCCGGGAAATATAGATTACCACGAAGATCAAACCATTCATGATTTCTGGATTGCTAATCAAGGTTTGCATCTAAAATATGATTTCACTACCACCGAAACGGATGTATTCTTTAATAGATTTAGAACTACGATAGACGGTAAAATTCGAATAGAAGACAATGAGGTTTCTAATTCTAATTTTAGAGGAAATATTAAAATCCCGGTTATTAGCGATCAAGATTTATTTGGATTTGAAATCCCATTAAATACCCAAGGTTTACAATTAGGCTATTTATATGAAGATTTAAGTTTGCGTTCTATTGCGTTCAATCCTTTCGGAGGTGAAAATAGAATAGATGTAACTATTAATCGTGCTGTCTTTGCAGATAATGAAAGATTGGATTTAGAAATAAATGCAGAAGTAGCCGCATTTGGATGTACCATAACTGGAATTAACGATTTTAGAATTTATGGTGATAATGTAATTGGTGTGGGAGGAAGAAACGGTTCTAAAAAATTAGATAATCGTGTTTCTGGTGAATACAACAATTACACCGTTTATATCACAGATGTAGGTGCATCATTATTTAATGGAAATTTTGTTTTCTCCTATAAAGCCGAAATGGATATGGGTGAAGATGTGGTGGGTGCAGATGGACCACCAGTATTATCGGTATCTTCTATTTCACCAGCTGGCGATGATGTTGAATTACCTGTTTATTCAGTTTCTACTCCTCAACCTGAACCTGCTATTGCCGTTCCTACAGATCCTGAAGCAGCCACAAGTCAAACACTTGTAGCTGTTGATTTATTTATAGCCATTAATAATTCAATTGTTGAATTAGAAGGTTATCTTAAAATTCGTGCCAACGATCCTGTTTGGGGAAATTCATTTTCAGGAGGAATAAATGGGAAAATCAAAGTTCCAACAGAAATCCAATGTGGAGCTAACATGATTATGGGTAACCGTGAAGGATTAAAGTTCTGGTATTTTGATGCATGGTTTAATGATACTCAAGGAATGGGATTGAAAGTGGGACCACTTTTCAATATTACTGCCATGGAAGGAAGAATTTACCATCACATGTCAATTCAAGATGGTCAATTTATGCCTGATGCAAATTTAGCTTTTGGTGGTGCTTTGTATCTGCAAATAATAGATCCTAGTGGCGGAAGAATGGTTGCTGCTGATATTGGAGCAGAATTGAAAGTTTATGAAGATGGTGAATTCACTATAGGAATGAAGGGTGATGTTGCAGTTTTAAATAAAACACAACGAACTGCTGGTCCTGCTGGATCTCTTTCAGCAGTTGGTGAAGCGGCGTTGGCAGAGGTAGTTGAATCAATTGGACCTCTTTCTCTATCTGTTGAAGTTGGAGGCGGAACATTAACTGTAACTGCTGAAAGTTTGAAAAAAGGATCTCTAGATTATGCTAAAGGAGATATGAAAGTTGGATTTGATATTGATGTTACAGCAAAGCCAGGGGTTGGTTTTAGCTTTGAAAAAGGGGGTAATGGATTTTCTATGAATGCTGATGCAAGCGGAGAATTTGGTCTTGGAGTAGCAGTTGATGGCGTAGAAGTTGGTATTGGTATTTCAGGCACGAGCGGTGGTTATTTAGATTTTGCATACGAAAGTTTTAAAGTGACTGCAGGTGTTAATAGAACCACAAAAACAGGAAGTTTTGATTTTGATTATGATGGAAAAGGATTTGGAATTAACGTTGGAAAAACATCGGGGGATTTAAATTTACGACTTTCACCAACGCGTAAATTCGAAGCTGGATTTAACTCAGCCGGTTCTGCTTATATCGGTCTACAATATGACGATAATATGTTTAGACTCGCTGGTGATAAAGTAACCAAATCAGGTAGTCTAGAAGCCGCATTCGGTGAAATTGAGCTGTCATTGGCGGCCAATGCCCAAGAAGGTTCTGCTAGCGCAATTTTGAAAATGCCGAATTTCTTATTGGATATTGGTGGTAAAAAAGGAAAAGGAGGAAACTTCAATCTAGCAACTTCAGATTTCTCACTTGATATCGAAGCCGATATTGAAGAAAAATCGGGAGCGCTTGGTTTTTCTTTTGATGGAGGAAATAAAGCTTTTAGAGCCGAATTAGATGGCGGATCAACCGGGAAAATCAGTTTCAAGCATAATGAAATTGAATTTGGAATCGGAGGAAATGCTGATGGTTCAGCTGGAAGTGTGATGTATAAAGATGGTTCGAATGAGTTTGAAGTAGCAGTTGACAAGAACGCAGGTACAGGAGCTTTAACCTTATTAATCGATGGAAATGGAATTGAATCAGCGGTGGAGGCAGACACTGCTTATGTTTCTTTTAAATACGATAACTATTTATTTGGAGTAGGTGCAACACCAGCAGGAGCAGGAGCTATTTCTTTTTCTGATGGATCAACCTCTTTTGCTTTAGCAGGTAACCCAGATGAGAAATCGGGTTCATTCAATTTAGAATTTAACGGAAATAAAGTTGCATTAGCTACTAATCTAACTACTAAAAAACATTCATTCTTAGTTGAAGCAGGTGATGTATCTTTCAATGCAAAAAGTGAAGACAATAATTTTGAAGTAGGACTTGGTTACCAAAACCATGAGGTTAAATTATCAAAAGGTGGTTCTGCTGGAAGCACAGATGGTTCATCAGGAAGCGTTTCTTATACGGATGGAACTAACACTTTTGCTTTAGCTGCCGATCCAGACGCACGAACAGGAAGCCTTACCATTGATTTAAATGGAAATGGTGTAAAAACCGCAATCGATCCCGATTCTTCATTTGTTGAGTTCAAATATGAAGGATATGAATTTATCAGTGGTCTTTCTTCAAGTGGAAATGGGGTGGTAAAATATTCACAACCGAATAATTCATTTGAGTTATCTGGAAATCCAACACAACAAAGAGGTGCGGTGGAGTTGAATATTGGTTCAAATAAATTAGCGGTTTCAACGGATATCCCTGCTAAAACACACTCCATAGAAATTGCAACTTCTGAAGCGAAGTTTGTAGCAAGTACATCTCCTTCTACTAAAAATCTTTCTTTAGAATATGGTAATTACGCTGTCTTCGCTAAAAAGAGCTCAGATGATTATGGAGTAGGTTTAACGATAAACGGCCGTTCTATAGAAGGAGGAATTGATAATAATATAAAATTCATCAATTATAAAGGCGATGGAGTTGAAATAGGAATCGCTTCCAATAAAATATCTTTAAAGAAAGGAACAAACTCTTTAGAAGTAACTGAAGAGGATATTTTTATTGATGGTACATCTGTTCAAGATTTATTGGCAAATGCAACGGCAACTTATACTAAAACTATAGGAGGCTTAACTGCTACCATCGTATTAAATGCAGGTGAATATTCAGTTGCCTTTTCATCAGGTGGTAATGGTGTAAAAGTAACAACCTCTGATTTTGCTAATGGTGAAGTTGAAGTTACTATTAATGGAACGCCAGTTACTATTAGTAAGGATAACGAAAAGTATTCTCTTGCTGTTAATGATTATGAAGCCATATATGAGCCAGGAAACTTAACCCTTAAAAAAGGAGCTGATAGAAGTATAAATGTAACGGGTGATGCATTAGCAGTTGCTTTTGACGGATATAATGTTTCTGTTTCTGCGTCTGAATTGAAATACGATGATGGACAAAATTCAGGTTCATTATCAGCTGAAGGATTAGAATTAAAACGTGACGAATATGAATTATTCGTGAGCGAAGCAGAGTTTGGTTTAAAAATGGGTGCAACAAAAAGTTTGGAGTTAACTAAAACATCTATTGCTGTAAATTATGATGATTTCAAAGCTTCTTATACCCAAGGTGAATCAATTGAAGTAGGTTATGATGATTATATGATGGCTTTTACGGATGGTAAATTGAGCTTAAGTGTAGGCACAGGTAGAAATATTGAAGTAGGTAAAGATTTATTAGACATAGATTTTGACGGTTATAATTTCAATGTAACCCCAACGGCTTTTACATTCCTTAATGGCGATAATAAGGTTTCTATTTCTGAAAATGGATTGGCTCTTGCCAAAGGAGAAAATAAATTTTTTGTTGGACCGGAAGAGTTCGGCATAGAACTAGGAGCATCAAAGCATGTCTTCTTGACTAAAAAATCTCTTGATGTAAAATATGATAATTACCTAGCTTCCTTTAGTGCATCAAATGCTTTATCATTTAGTGATGGAACCAGAAGTTTTGCATTGTCAAATGAAGGACTCGAAATGTCGGATGGAAATAAAAGTATTGCAATTCTTGACGATAATGGATTTCCTGCAATTGCTCTACAATCGGGTAATGATAAATTTGAATTAAACCAAAAAGGTTTTGCTGTTGAATATGGTGGAAAACGTTATGCAGTAAATGAAACCGAATATTTAACGCTGGATATCGATGCTACTCGTAAGGTTGAAATAATGAACAACGGTGTAAAATATGTTGATGGAGATTATCAATTTATCTTAGGTGGTTCTGAAAATTATGTGGAATTAACAGATGGCACAAAAAGTATCGCGCTTTCACAAGATGATAAATTAATTCTGAAAGACGGTGAGTACTATGCTTCTTTAAGTAAACAACTAGCCGTAGAATTTAGAGATGGAACACGGACGGTAAAATTGTTCGATAACAAGCATTACCTAAGTTATGAGCAGGGTTCTTATAAATTCGGTATTCGGGGTGCAAACGGAGCAAAACCTGGATTGGATTTCTCCTATGATGATTATTCATTTTCTGTAGAAGGTGATAGAAATAAGAATGTAACTGTTGGTGTAACAGCACCGCAATTTGGAACAATTAGTGCCACAGTTAATAGTCAAAAGGATATTACTGCAACTTATAGAGCCGATGCATCTTCAGTTTATGGCTTTCTTGTGGATAATGGAAAACTTCAATTGGTCAATGGAACGTTGAATCCTCCAGTTCCTGAGCAATTAGATGGTGCACCAAGCATTCCTGCTCAAGATGGCCCTCAACATTTAACCAATAGCATTTCAGCCGATGCTGGTGGAAGTATAATAGGAACTTGTAATATTTTCTTTGATAGTCGTGCTTCAAGATTTATGTTGAGTGCTGCTGTTGCAGGTAACAGTCCAGTTTGTATAAAAGGGGCAATGGCTTTAGATATTTCTCCTGGACAATTTCATTTAGATTTAGGAACGGAGCAACAACGTATTGAAGTTTATCCACTTTGTAGCGGATTCGGTGGAGGTGGATGGTTAGGTATTCACAATACAAATGTAGATTTAGGAGTATTTGTTGGATGGAAAGCTAGTGCTTCAGTTTCAATTGGATCAGATGTGATTGGCGCCAAATTAACAGCTGCAGCTTCAGCCGAATTAGGAGTTAAGTGTAATTTGGATTTAGATCCTTTTAAGATTAACAGAGCAGGTGTTTGGGTGGAAATTTATGCTGGAATTTATGCTAAATATTGGGCAGTAGGTGTAAGTGGATCTTTAACTATTGCAGAAATTTATTTGAAAGGAACTTTGGATGTGGAGTTTAATGATAAGACTAAAGTGTCAGGAAGCTTGGATGGAAGAATAAATCTTTTGGATATTATCACAGCAAGTTTCGGAATGTCTTTTAGTGCAGAAATTTAAAAATAAAATGAGAGTATTTTTTTCTATATTACTTTTTATACCGCTTTTTTTAAAAGCTCAAAACCGCACGGATATTGCCGAGGTATTTGCTTCTAATGATTTTGAAGGTAAACAATTAGTTCGTGTGAAGTGGCTTTATAATTCTGTTTATAATCCAAATGGTTTTGATATTTATCGAGGTGAAAATGGAAACTATACAAAATTGAATAGCAGTCCTATTTTACCAGTAAAAACTTTACCGGCAAATCATAAACTGGATGATGAATCAAAAGATTTTCATAAAGTAGTGGTTACTTCAGATTTCAAATCTTTAAGTGAAAATATGACAAGGGTTTTTATTATTATAAAAGCCATTTATCAAGATGAATTAGCACTGAATATTGGTATGGCATTTAAGGATGAAACAGCTGTGTCTGGTAATGAATACACCTATAAAATATGTGTTTCAGGAACTACCAATGCCCTCGGAATTAGCAAACCCATTAAAGTAGGTGCTTATTCTAAAATGGCAGCACCAGAAGAAATTAAATTCAAAAGATTTAAAAAGAGAGTGGATTTTTCATGGAAGCCCGACCTGTATCGCTATTATGGCGTTTTCGTTTACCGCAAAACGGGTGATGAAACTACTTTCACTAAAATAAATAAACTCCCACGTGCTATTCAAAAAGAACAAGCCGATAAATTTTCCGAAAAATCTGTTTTTTACCAAGACACCAATATCGTTTACAAAGAAAACTATATCTATAAATTTGCTGCAATCGATTATTTCGGGCAAGAAACTGAATTCTCTCCCGAATTTTCTGTTCCGGCAGAAGATTTCATTCCTCCATCAGCAGTTTTAGATTTAATTCCAACAGCCTCTTCAGTTAATGGGTATGTGAGGCTAGATTATCAATTAATTGATGAAATTGACTTAGTGGGTGTGAATATCTATGAAACGAATAATCCAGATGGTGAATACAAAAAAATAAATACTCAACCTGTTCCCAAATCCCAATTGACCTATACACATCTTAATGCTTCAACAGGAAGTCACTACTATAAAGTGGCTACAATTGATTTAGCAGGCAATGAAAATTTAAGCGCTCCAGTATTTGTAGAAATAAAAGACGTAACTCCACCATCAAAACCAGTTGGATTAGTTTCTGAGAGTGGTGAAGGTTTTATTTCTTTAAAATGGAATGCTAATTCTGAAAAAGATTTAGATGGTTATTATATCCAAAGATCTTTAAAAAAGGAAAGTACAATCAATGCTAGTTATGTTAACGTAAATGTAGCACCCATTAAAGAAACCAATTTTACAGAGCAATTACCAAAGAATGTAAGAAACGAATTCGTTTATCGTGTTGTAGCAATAGATACTAATTTTAATAGAAGTGCTCCTTCTGAAAATACGCTGGCTAAAATGCCTGATGTTACACCGCCATTGCAGCCGGTTATAAAAAATGTAAAAGCAGATACAACGTCAACAGTAGTTACATGGCTAGCAAATGCAGATCTAGATTTAGCAGGATATAACCTTTACAGAAGATTAAAAGGAGATAGTTTATCGGTACAGAAAATTAATTTCAATATTATTCCTAAAACAATTACTAGCTACACCGATAGAGAAGTAAAATCAGGTACTGCTTATGAATACTTTATTGAAGCTATTGACGAAAGTAGTAATGCCTCTACAAAATCACCTGCTTTTTATTCGAAAACACTAGATGCCAAAAATGAGGGTTCCATTATAATTGAAGTTAAAAAGGTAAACGCCAAGAAGGGAACATTGAATTTAGAGTGGACAGCCAATACAAAACAAACGGTAAAAGGCTTCGTGGTTTATCGACAATTATCAGATAAGCTTCCGTTCAAACCATTAACTGGTTTAATAACTGAAAATAACACGAATATTTTAATTGGAGAAAATATTGAAGGTGTTTTTTATATCAAATGTTATACTGAAAATGGCAAAATTATTCAGTCGGATAACTTTAATTTAATATCAGAATAAATATGAAAAAAATTATTTTTATGAGTTTTTCAATGTTGGTATTGGTGAAAATCACCAATGCTCAAGTTGGAATTGGAAATGCAACGCCAAATCTAGGAAGTATTTTGGATTTGACTAATTCAAACGACAAGGCATTAATTCTGCCAACATCAACGCCAATACCAACCTCTGTTGGAACATTTACTGTGTCAGGAATGATGATGTATTTTAACGATAAAATATTTCTGAAAACAAGCACTGGTGTTAACGTGCTTTCACCTTGGATTTATAGTGGTGTTCCCGCCAATGGAATCTTTAGTGAAGTAGGTTTACCTATTGGTATTGGCATTGCTCCTTTACTAAACTCTTCTGCTATTCTAACTATTGCTGATGCAACAAGTGAAGTTACTGTTACTACTTCTACGGCTTCTGTTGTTATAGGTGACAATGATTTTAATGCCACTCATATGTTAATCGACAAAGACGAATTGTTGGTCAAAACAAATGCAAATACAGTAGGTACTTTGAAATTGCAAGAAGCAAATGGAGGTACAGTCCAGGTTGGAGAAAATTTAACTAATCAATCTAATCTAAATGTTTTCGGAAAAATTCAACAAAATGGAAGAGACTTAGTTCCTGTTGGATCTATTATGCTTTGGTATGGACTATTTGATACTGACTATCCCATAGTAGCAGGAGTTACAAATACTAATTGGCATATATGTGATGGAACAAATGGCACACCTAATTTATCAAATGCATTCGTTGTAGGAATTGATATGTCTACCACTGGTAATAGTGCACCTTTAACCAACAACGGCCAATCAATGCTTAAAACAATTGACATAGCTAATCTACCGGTTCATACACATACAATCGATCATGGGCATGGTGTAACAGACTTACAGCATAGCCATACTACTCAAATGGGAGATAATGTTGGTAGTGGGCAACCTGATGATGCAACTGGAAGTAATGGAGGAAATGCTACTTCTAATGCATCTTCTTCAAATGTTACTGTGAATGATCTTGTCGGTGGAATATCTGGTTTTACTGGATTAGGAACGCAATTGAATATTACCCCTGCAGCGAGTCGTTTAGCTTACATTATGAAAATAAATTAATAATAGCATTGAAATTTATGAAAAACAAATCATTCAATCATTTAAATAGAGCCAAAATAAAAATCACAATGATGAAAAAAACTATTTTAATTTCTACAGTTTTCATTGGTTTTGCATGTTTTGCAAATGCACAAGTGGGTATTGGAAATGCTACTCCAAATCTAGGAAGTATTTTGGATCTTACTAATACAAATGATAAGGCATTAATTCTGCCAACATCAACAGTAATACCAACGTCTGTAGGAACATATACTGTTTCTGGAATGGTATTTTATTATAACGATAAATTATTTTTAAAAACAAGCACTGGTGTCAACGTACTTTCACCTTGGATTTATAGCGGTGTTCCCGCTAATGGAATTTATAGTGAAGTAGGTTTACCTATTGGTATTGGAATTGTACCATTAACCAACTCTACTGCTATTCTAACCATTGCTGACGCAACAGGCGAAGTTAGGGTTACAACCTCCACTGCTTCTGTTGTCATTGGCGATAATGATTTTAATGCTACTCATATGTTAATCGATAAAGACGAATTGTTGGTAAAAACAAATGCGACCACAGCAGGAACTTTGAAGTTGCAAGAAGATGGGGGAGATGTGGTAATTAGAAGTTCAACTGCAGATGCTGGTGTTACAACAATTCTTACTGCGCATGGTTCAGTTGATGCAAAAGGTAAAATAAAAGAGAATGGTAATGATTTATTGCCCGTGGGCTCTATTATTATGTGGAATGGAACCACTGTGCCTGCAGGATGGGCATTGTGTGATGGCGGAACGTATAATCTTGATGCAGGCGGAACAATTGTAACTCCAAATTTAATGGATCGTTTTATTGTAGGAGCTGATGCAACAAATGGTAATGGTGTTGCTGTGGGTACTTATGCTTATACAAATACAGGTGGAGCAACTTCTACTATTTTAAGTACTGCCAATTTACCTTCACATGATCATACAATTAATCATGGGCATACTGTGACTGACCCAATGCATAGCCATACTCTTAACATGGGGGATGACAATGGATCTGGTGTGCCAGATGATGCAACTGGAACTAATGGTGGAAGTTATACTACTGTTTCTGCCGCAACTGGCCTTACAGTAGATAATCATACAGGAAATTCGGGAAGTACAGGCTCAGGGACACCTTTTGAAAATCGTCCACCATATTTTGCATTAGCTTTTATCATGAAATTGTAAATAGATTGAAATTGAAATTTGATTTTCTCACTCAAAAAAAAATTAATAGAATGAAAAATTCTAATTGTAATACAGTAAAAACAAGACAACTTTCCTGCAGGAAACTGTTTCTTGGTATGCTGTTTTTGGTCTTGTCTTCATCAGTAATGAATGCCCAACAACATGTGGTGCATACCGGAGAATTTATAACCATTAAACCATCAACGGATTTATATCTTTTTGGAGATTTTGATTCTAGAAGTACTGTGAATTCAGAGGTTCTTAATGAAGGTGTTTTTCATCTTCAAGGTAATTTGATTCACAATGGACAACAAAATTTATTTGGCGCCACGCCCAATACAGGAACCTTGCGATTCTTTGGTAATCCTGCAACAAACGCAACGATTACAGGTAATGCAGCTATAAATTTGAAAAATTTGACCATTGATCTTACTAGCAATATAACCGGTGGAGGAAATGTTTTATTGAGAAAAAACGGTGTAACTGCATTCGGGGATGTTAGTTTTACCAATGGTGGTTTTGAATTGGATACGTATGTTTTTAATTTATTTCATGACGTATCGAGTATTTCTTCAGGTATAATTGCAGAAGCAAATGGAGCGAGACCTTATATCGGTGTATCTAATCCAATAGGTAAAATTTCTTTACTCAATTATGCTTTTCCAAGTGGTAGCACTTATACCAATTTAAAAGGGATGGGTCTTAGTTTTACGCAAGATGATCCTTTGGGAGGAACTCCGGTGCTTCATCGAACATTTGATACTTTAGATTGTGGTGATACGTATGGAAGTATTTTAAGAGCATTCCGAATAGAAGGCAATGCTAATCCCGCCCAGTTCTCTTCTACAAAAATAAAATTCCTAAACGGGTCCGAACTAGGAACTAATCCCAATGGAACCAATTTGAATGTTTTTGTGAGTGAAGATAATGGACAAGTTTGGCGCCCAAAAACAATAGATATAGGAACATCAACTCAGGTGAATAGCATAGGATCCACTGTATTTTCTACTTCTCCAAATTATACGGTTATTACAGCAGCTACACCTTGTGGTTCGGTTGTTCCTATCGAAATAAATCAAATCATTACAGGCGTTACTCCTAACGATACTTTATTTGATATTAACCAGGCTTATGCTTGTGATTTTGCAAATGTTTCTGCAAGATTGTATGCTGTAGGTGATGCCGGAGTTTATTTTGAATGGAGAAGTGACTTAAATAATTTTTATTCGGCTCAAACACCTCCCGGTTATTTTGAAGCAACGGCTATAGGTAAATATTGGGTGAGAAGTACCAATATTCGCGGTTGTCGAGATTCCATGTCGATAGATGTTTATCTATCTTTACCTAGTAATTCAAATTTTACTACTAGTCCCTCTTCAGTATGTTTAGGTAGTTCTATTTCTTTTGCACCCAACACTACTGTAGCAGGTGCAACTTATAGTTGGGATTTTGGTGATGGGAATACAGCTAATGCCACAAATACTTCTCATACGTATGCTGCTATTGGAGTTTATACGGTAACATTGAATGTAACCACCTTAGAAGGCTGTGTTGCCTCTTCAACTTCTTCCGTTACCATTAAAGATATTCCTAATCCTGATTTTATTGCTGGCTCTGCCTGTCCGGGTGCTGCCGTAAATTTTGATAATAATAGTTCTGTTGTAGGTTTATTAGGTACAGTAGATTTGGATTGGAATTTTGGAGATGGAAATATAGGAAATTCACAGGGTAATCAAAATGGTTCTGGTGGAACAGGAGATGTTTCTCATGTATATGCAGCAGAAGGAACTTATTCGGTAACCTTAACTGCAACAGCAAATGGATGTACATCTGATCCATTTATAGCTACCGTTACGGTTTATCCTGTTCCTACCACTTCTTTTACAATAAGCAATGCATGCGCTGGACAAAGTATCACCTTCACCAATTCATCTGATATTACAGATAACTCCACCTTAACTTATGTTTGGGATTTCACTGGAGGAGGAGGACCAACTAGTAATACAACTAGTCCAGTTTATACCTATCCAGTTGCGGGAAATTACGCGGTTTCTTTAACGGCTACCAGTGTTAATGGATGTGTGACTACCATTAACCAACTCATCACGATTTATCAAAATCCTGTGGCAGCATTTTCTGTAACGAATGCTTGTGTAAATGATTCTGCTTCGTTCGCAGATATTACTCCAGAAATTGTTGGATCTACTCCTTATACTTATGCTTGGACATTTGGAGATGGTAATGTTGGATCATTGCAAAACATATCGAATTTATATGCTGTGGCCGGCACTTATAATGTGGCAATGACCGTGACCACTGCTAATGGATGTGTTGGCTCCACAACCAATAGTGTTACTATTTTTACAGGACCAAGCGTTTCGTTTTCTGCTTTGAGTGCTTGTGCAAATAGCCCTATAAATTTTATTAATACAACCTCCAATGCTACTTCTTATTTATGGAATTTTCCATCTTTAAGTTTAACCGCTACTTCACAAAATACCACTCAAACATTTCCTACAGATGGTACTTTCCCAGTGAATTTGACAGCAACATCTTCAAATGGTTGCCAAGGAACGTTCAATGGAAACATAACTGTTTTTGCGCTGCCTGTGGTTAATTTAGGATCTACCATTACCACTTGTGGAACCACTTATACATTAGATGCAAATCCTGGAGGAGTAAATAATGGATGTAATTTTCAATGGGGAACAGGCGATATTACACCTCAATATGTTTGTACGTATGATGATAATTTTAGTGTAACTGTTACCAGTGGAAACGGATGTGTTACTACAGATAACGTAGATGTAACTTTAAATGGAGTGGTTTTACCAACACTTGGACCGAACGCTACATTTTGTGATATTGCAACATTAGATGCAGGATATCCAGGATCTACTTATACTTGGAGTACAACTGAAACGACACAGACCATTAATGTTACTGTTTCAGGAACTTATTCTGTAACAGTGATCGATCAAAACTCATGTACAGGTTCTAATTCAGTAACGATAACTATTGTTCCTGCTACGCCTGTTTCATTCGGTGCAGATATTACTGCTTGCTCTAACAATCCAGTAACATTGAATGCAGGTTTAGCATCTTCTTATTTATGGAGCGATGGATCTACCGGCTCTACATTATTAGTTCCGAGCTCAGGTTATTATTGGGTACAAAATACCAATGCAGGCGGATGTTCTTCCTCAGATACAGTTCAAGTGACCTATAATAATGCCCCAGTATTTACTTTAGGAGCTGACGCTACAGCATGTGATGCATTATTGTTGAATGAGTTTTTACCCAATAGCACTTATTTATGGAATGCATCTGCAACAACGCCTTCGTTTAACGTTACCTCTTCGGGGACGTACACTTTAACGATTACGTCAACTTTAAATGGCTGTTCAGAAACTGATGCGATAATTGTTACTATCAATGATCTTCCAATTGTAAACTTAGGAAATGATACTTCATTATGTAGCTATGCAACTGGAGTTATTGATGCTGGAAATACAGGTTCAACTTTTCAATGGAATAGTGGACAAACCACTCAAACTATTTCAGTAGCTGCCACAGGAAATTATTTGGTTACTGTTACGGATGTTAATGGTTGCACCTCTTCTGATAATTTAAATGTTACCATGCTTCCATTGTTTTCAATTGAGTTAGGGCCCGACAAACAATTTTGTAATGGTTCAAGTATTTTATTAGATGCAGGATTAACCACCATAGGTAATACATATGTTTGGGAGGATGAAACAGGAATAATTGGAACCAACGCAACCTACTCTGTATTGGATACCGGTATGCATTACCTAACGGTTACAGACGCAAATACTTGCATTGCCGAAGATTCTGTGAATATTACCCCTTCTAATATTTCATTGTTTGCATTTTTCCTTGCAGATTCAGATATCATTCAGGGAGACGCTGTAGTATTCGTGAATTTATCTTATCCTCGTCCTTATACGTCACAGTGGTATATTGATAATACATTCATCACCAATGATTCAATGCCAACCTTCACATTCAATCAACCGGTAACGCCTCCATCAGATACCATTTATGTTAAACTAAAAGTGGATAATGTTTTTTGTCAATCAGAAATTACCAAACCAATTGTATTGAATTCTGCTTTTCAACCAACACCTGGAACAGAAACTACTCCGGTTGATAATGGTTTATTTACAAGCATTAGAAATTCGAATCTATATCCAAATCCAAATAATGGAGTATTTAATTTCTACATTGATTTAACTCAGGAATCACCTGCAGAAATATCAGTTTTTACAGTAACCGGCGCAATGGTTTACTCAGAGAAAAGAACCTTGTCTACAAATCTTCTAGCGTATGATTTCAGTCACCTTGAGAGAGGAATTTATTTCTTACGAGTAGGAATTTATAATGAATACAGAACGCACAAGTTTATAATTATTAGATAAAATGAAATACGTTTTTTTAACCATATTGATTGTTTTTACAGCTAACCTGAATAAGATTCATTCGCAAGCTTGTTTGAATAATTACCAGTATCGTGTTCCAATTTCGGTTCCTAATCTCAATGCCTCCGTATTGACTAATTTTCAAGTAAAAGTATTAGTGAATACATCAGCGCTGATTACTGCTGGAAAATTACGAATTGATGGAGGAGATGTTCGTTTTACTGATGGTAGCGGAACCAATCTTTCTTATTGGTTTGACCCTGCAACTTTCAATTTTCCCGCTACTGAGTATTGGGTGAAAGTGAATAATTTGGCGCTTGGAGCAAATACCATTTATTTATTTTATGGCAATGCTACTGTTCCAGTAGTTGCGAGTGGAGATGCAACTTTTGAATACTTTGATGAATTTTCAGGAACCGTTTTAGATAATTCTAAATGGAATCGTTGCGGAGATATTACCAATGTAACTTTAGCAGGTGGAATTATTAATTTTAGCTCAAATAATTCAGCACCTAATTTTAAAGATGGAATTATTACTTCACTTCAAACTTTTGGCAATAATGTAATTGTTGAAACTGATGTGGTTTCTGTCAATCAAGGAAAAGCTATTCTTGGATTTATGACAGCAGCTGAAGAAGGGTATGCTACCACTTTTGAAAAAACGACTGGTGTGGATATTTTTAAATTATCCAGAATTACTACTGATGCGGTTACTTGTCAAATTCTAACCGATATTTTACCAACTTCTGCTGCAGGAACACTTTCTGGAATATGGTCATTTAGTTGGCCAACTGCTTCTAGTCAAACTATCGGCTGGGCGAGTGGTGTTTCTTCGTTTACCTATGCAGATGCAATACATTCGGGTGTTTCGGGTAATCAGAAAAAAATTATTTTAGGATCGCATATCAATGCTTCTACCAATACAGGTACATTAGCTATTGATTGGTTACGTGTAAGAAAATTAGCCATAGATCCAATTACGGTTTTAGGGGCTGAGCAAGAATATCCTGTTTCTCCTAATCCAACCAATACTGGCCCTTATTGTAATGGCTCTACCATTCAATTTAACTCCACTTCTTATTCTGGAGCTGTTTATACCTGGAAAGATCCTTCTAATGGTACTTTTTCTACGATATCAAATCCTACTATTTCGGGAAGTACAATTGGAAATACAGGAACGTATACATTAGAAATTGCTGTACCGGGATGTGCACCTGTAGTGACCACTACTTTTGTGGATGTTTCTAATTCTTCGAATGCAGGAGTTACTTCTGGAACAACTACTGTTTGTTCAGGAACGAATGGAGGAACTGTTTCCGTTGCAGGAATTACAGGCAGTGTTGTAAGATGGGAAATGGCTAATAATATTGCTGGACCTTGGTTTACCATTTCTAGTTCAGCTACGAGTATGACTTATGCCAATTTGCTTCAAACTACTTTGTTTCGTCCGATAGTAAAAACAACGGCATGTCCTGAGGCAGTAGGAACAGCGGCTGTGATTACAGTAGATAATGCAACAGTTGGAGGTTTTGTCATAGGAGGAAATTCGGTTTGTGCAGGAACCAATAGCGGAACAGTGAATCTTGTTTTCCAATCAGGAACTGTAACTAAATGGCAGTTTTCTATTGATGGCGGTTTAAGTTGGACAGATATCGTTTCGAATAGTACTTCTTATTCATTTACTAATATTTCTACAACCACATTATACAGAGCAGAAGTTAAAAATGGATCTTGTCCGGCACAATTTTCTGCAGCGGCAACGGTGATTGTAAATCCCCTTCCTGTTCCTGGTTTTTCGGTAGCAACGGTTTGTGAAAGTGTAGCATCGAATTTTGTGAATACAACCACCATCGCTTCTGGTTCTATCGCCAATTATCAATGGGATTTTGGAAACAGCAGCAGTAGTATCTCTGCCAACCCAATTTATATTTATCCCAACTACGGAATTTATTTCGTGCAATTGACTGCTGTTTCAAGTGCAGGTTGTACTGCCTCTACAAGTTCATTGGTTACTGTCAATGCGGCTCCTGATGTTTTCTTTAATGCAGCTTCTGTTTGTCAAGGTTCACCAACCAACTTTCAAGCCATCGCTTTCGTTCCAGGCGGAGGATCAATCTCCAATTATTTTTGGGACCATGATGATGCTTCTACATCCACAGTTCCGATACATTCTTATACGTATTCTTCCACTGGGGTTTACGATGTACTTTTAGTTGCAACTAGCAATAATGGCTGTATTGATTCGGTGCGTAATGCAGTAGAAGTAGCCGCGCCTGTTTCAGTGAGTTTTATTGCAGATAGTGTTTGTTTAGGAACGGCTATTAATTTCATCAATACTTCCGCCACTAATTCTCCAAGTGTATCTTATACTTGGGATTTCGGTAATGGAAATAATTCCACTTTGCTTAGTCCGATTTATAGTTATCCTGTTATTGGAACTTATACCGTTACTCTTCAAGCACAAGTAGTGGGATCTCCATCTGCATGCGTTTCTTCTACACAAAGGACTGTTGTGATTTATGAAGTGCCCAATCCTAATTTTACATTGGCAAATGTTTGCTTGATCGATTCAGCTTCATTTACAAATCTTACTTTTTATACAGGAAATCCAACTGATCTTTCTTATTCATGGAATTTCGGTGATGCCACCACAGAAACCTTAACGGATCCTTTTCATACCTATGTCTCACCCGGAAATTTTAATGTACAATTGACTGCTTCCACTATCGATGGATGCTCTGCCACCAATACACAATTGATTTCTATTCATCCAATGCCAACGGCTAATTTTGCATTCACAGATGTTTGTTTGAATACAAATATGAATTTCACTTCTACCGCAACAGTGAGCAGCGGAACACTAACACATGCTTGGGATTTTGATGATGCTTCCACTTCACCCGTACAAAATCCAATTCATTTGTATGGAGCAGATGGAACTTATGATGTTGAATTGATAGTTACCACCAATAATAATTGCCGTGATACCATTGTAAAAACAGTAACCGTTTTTCCGCGTCCATTTGTAGATTTCATCAATACACCCGTTTGTGACGGACAACCGAGCACCTTCACCGAATCTACTTCTATTTCTGGTGGAACAGTGGTTTCTTTCGACTGGGATTATGGTGATGGTTCATCCGCCAATGGAAACTCAACTGTTTATCAATATTTGAATCCGGGAACGTATAATGTGACGCTAACTTCAACGTCAAATTTCGGTTGCACGCATGATACAACTAAAGCGGTAATTGTAGATGCAGTTCCTGTTCCTAATTTCACTGCTGCTGATGCTTGTTTCGGTGCCGCGAATCAATTTACCAATACATCCTCTGTATTAGGAAATGGGCCATTAACGCATTTATGGAGATTTGGCGATGGCGGAACTTCTGTTCTTACTTCTCCCGGAAATATTTATCCAGCTCCAGGATTTTATAATGTAACATTAGTTGTTACCACTGGTGCAGGTTGTGTAGATTCAATAATCAAAGTAACCGAAGTTTATGCTTTGCCAACAGTGAACGCAGGAAATGATACAACCATTTCAAAAGGAAATGAAGTACAATTAAACGGTTATGATCCTGCTGCTATTTCCTATTCATGGACTCCAGTTGCTACATTAGATGTATCGGCGATACCCAATCCTATTGCACGACCAACGGATACTACCACTTATACATTGACGTTAACGGATTTTTTTGGATGTCAAAATACAGATGATATGACCATTAATGTATTGAATGATTTTAAAATTTTAATTCATAACGTAATCACGCCGGATGGAAACGGACAAAACGATGTTTGGTACATTACCAATATTGATTTTTATCCTGAAGCTACGGTGCAATTATTTAATCGTTGGGGTGAATTGATTTACGAAACATTAAATTATCAAAATGATTGGAATGGTGTAGTTGGAACCGATCAATTACCTGACGGAACTTACTATTACATTATCACTTTCCCGGATTCAGATATTCATTACAAAGGAGCAGTTACTTTATTACGTAATAATTAATAATTATGATAAAAGTAATTCACTCCACTATTAAAAAATCAAATAAGATGTTTAGGAAATCTCTTTCGATAGCATTATTTAGCGGTATTTCCATTATCGGAATTTCTCAACAAACGGGTTCTTTAGATCATTATTTAGTGAATCAATATTTCATCAATCCTGCAGGAGCGGGAATGAATGGAACTTCCATTTTTATGGATTACCGAAAGCAATGGTCAGGATTTACAGGAGCACCAGAGACACAAATTCTAGCAGTGGATGGAAATATTAAACGTGAATCGATGGGATTAGGTTTGATGATTCAAAATGATCAAGTAAATGTTTTGGGTTCAACTTCTGTGATGGCTACTTATGCTTATCGAATAAAGTTTGCCGAACAAAATTATTTACGTTTTGGTTTATCCTTAGGATTAATTCAAAACCGAATTATTTTTAGTCGTGTGATTGCACAAGATCCTTCTGAATTGCAAATTTTTCAGAACGATCAAAACAGCTCTACTTTTGATGGAAACGCAGGATTTATTTATGAAATTAAAAATCTTCAAGTAGGTTTTTCGGTTTCTCAATTATTAGGTGGACGTTATTACTACGAGAATAATTTCCAAAGCAATACTTTGAATTTTTCAAACATTCGTCATTTTGTGGCCAATGCACAATATCGTTTTGATATTAAAAAAGGAAAATGGGGAGTGATGCCTTCTGTAATTTTAAGAACATCTCAAGGAATTGCCCCTTTGTATGAAGGAGGAGTAACGGGCTTTTACAAAAAATATGCATGGGCAACTTTTAGGTATTCCAACAAAGTAGGAATGTCTGCTTCTATTGGAGGAATCATTGCTAAAAATGTTGTTGCTGGTTATTCGTATTCGTTTAATAATAATGCCATGCGCAATTATAATCAAGGCACGCATGATATTATTCTTGGATTTAGAATTGGGGGAGGTAAAAAAGGCGGAAGTGATATAGATAGTAAGGAATTCGAAGAATTGAAAAATAAGAGCAATGAACTTTTTGAAAAAACAGATTACTTAAAAAGTGAGAATGAACAATTGCGTAAAGATTTAGAAGCGCAAAAACGAGCGATGAAAAATTCGGTTTATGGATTGGATAGCTTGAAAAAAATTATGGAAGGTGATATGGATGCTTTGCAGAAATTAATGAAGGAGAACGAAGAGAAGATGAAGAATTACAAAGGAAGTGATAATAATGGAACGGGTAATAATGGAACGGGTTCAAACGGTACTGGTTCAAATGGAACTGTAAAAGTGAACGCAGATGGAGTAGAGGATGTTCAGGATGGAAAAGTATACATCGTTATTGGTGCGGTAACGAAATTAGAAAACGCCAAGAAATATCAACAGATGATTAAACGTGAATATAATGAAGAAACACAGATTGTGCAGGATGACAATCAATTTTGGTATTTCATTTACACGAAGTCTTTCGATAAGAAAGAAGATGCCGTTAAAGAACGCATGCGTGCAGATAAAGTGGATGTGAAGCAAATTTACATCGGTGATGCTTGGTATTATATTTCCAAGAAGAAGTAAATAGATAATTTGAAAATGTGTTAATGTGTAAATTGTAGTGCAGTTTTTAACCACGAAGGACACAAAGAAGATCACAAAGGACACAAAGAGAAAAATAGATTTTAAAATTGAAAAAGGCGCGAAGTGATTCGCGCCTTTTTTTTCTTCAATTATTAATTCTTAATTCTTAATTATTACCGGTGCTGATCCACCAAAATTACATTCCCATCCGGATCTTTCATTGTAATGTAAGCAGGGCCCGTAGTTTTTTCATCGGCTTCGGCATCTAATTTATAGCCGGCTGTTTTTAATGATTTTTGAATTTCACGAACATCATTCCACTTTTCCATTTCTTTTGCATTTTCATCCCAACCTGGATTGAACGTAATCATATTTCCCTCGAAAAATCCTTTGAAAATTCCAATCAAGGCATTTCCATTTTTCATGATTAAATAGCCGCCCGAAATATCCATGTCTTCTTTGGCTTTGAATCCAAGTGCTTCGTAAAACTTTTTAGATGCTTCTAAATCTTTTACATTTAAACTTAAGGAGAAAGCGCCCACTTTTAAATCAGATTCTGCAGGTAATTCAACTTCTTTTTTTGATTTTTCTTCAACGTCTTTTTTATCATCTTTCTTTTCTGTCGTAGTGGTTTCTTTACTTTTAGGTGCAACCATGTAGCGCGTCATATATCCTAAAGTAAATGCAGCGAGGACAACGATGATGAGGATAGAGTTTTTCATACTATATTTATTTTTAGTTGAAATAAGTTTTAAAAAGGGAGAATTCAAATATCGGTAGAATTATTTCCCAACTCCCTTTTTTATTTAAAAATATCAAAATATTCTTCGAAAAAATATATTCTGTTACGTTGGCTTTCGTTTAATGATTTTAGGATTTTTAGTTTTATAAAATCTTCAATTAATTTATACGAAGAGACCAATGATAAACCTGTAATTTCTGCCACTTCCCTTGGGCGAACCACTGGGTTACTAAACAAATGATGCAATAAAAGTTCTGCTTGAATGGATTTTTTTCCAAGCTTCACTATTCTTTTTGTTTCGCAATGTTGTTTTAATTGTATGATTTTCTTTAAACCATTAATTGCTTTTTCAGCTGTTTCAATAACGCCAACCAAAAAGAATTTAAGCCATTGTTTTAAATCACTTTTGATACGAACAGTTGTTAAATGTTCGTAATACAAACTCCGATGTCTTTCAAAAAAATCGGAGAGATACAATACCGGTTTATTCAAAACATCTGCATGAATAAAATAGAGTGTAATTAATAATCTTCCGATACGACCGTTACCATCCAAAAACGGGTGAATCGTTTCAAATTGATAATGGGCCAATGCTACTTTTATCACATGTGGTAAACCACTTTCATCCGAATGAAGAAATTTTTCTAAATCACCGATGAGCGATTCCACTTCTTGCCAAACAGGTGGAATATAAGAAGCGTCTTTCAAGGTGGCACCGCCAATCCAGTTTTGACTTTTACGGTATTCTCCAGGTAATTTATGTTTTCCTCTAACGCCTCTCAATAATGTTTTCTGCGCTTGTTTCAATAAACGCGAAGAGAGTGGAAGCGTTTTTAATTCTTTCACACTATGGTTCAAGGCAACAATATAATTATTCACTTCCTGCCAATCGTTGCGTTTCTCTGGTTCGATTTCCATTTCGGTAAGAAAAACTTCTTCCATGGTGGTTTGTGTTCCTTCCATCTTACTCGAAACATTTGCTTCTTTTGATATATACAAACGAATAAAATGATCGATATCGGGAACCAACTCGGCATACGCATTTAATTCACCCAATTTTAAATTGGCTTTTTCAGTAAGCACAACCAAATCGGGATCATCAAAAACATAAGAGCGATTGATGAACTCCGGTTGAAAGGCTTTATAGTTCAAGGCTTGAATTCGCTGCCCTGATTTGAACTTTTTCATTTTATGAATAAATTTTAAACTCTTTGCAAAGTTAAATAATATTTTTCTTATTTAACTATATTAGCATTAAAGTTAAATAGTGATTTTTTTAGTTAAATGTAATTAAATCTACCTATTGGAGATCAAAACTCAAAAATAGAATGGTTTAATGTGGATTTTAGTAATAGAAGCGAAGAAAATGAACATCCCATTTTTTTCAAGGTTCGGGCCATGGGACTAATGGTATAATATTCGCCTTCATCGGAGAATTGGTGGTATTTTTTAAAATCAAAAATCCCGCCGTGATGTAAACGTAGTAGGGAAGTATCTTTTTTGTATTCAACGAATCGATGGATTGCGCTTGGGTTTAAAGCGAGAAACAACAGCCGAGTATGTTTAGTAATAACCAGTGAAAATAAAATGGATTAACCAATGTTTTACTTTTCCTATCAACTATTCTAAAGAATAAAATTAATGAAAATCGGATAGGCTAAAAATACCCCTTGTCATCCTTCCGCATAGGCAGAGATCCGACTGAGGTAAATAGTAAATATTAATTCGGTAGAAAGGTGTTTGAAAAAGCAAGCAACTTGAAAAATTCTGCAAGATTTACTTGTATCTTTACGGCATGAACAACGCTGCCTATTATATTCAAAAACTCGACTTGCTGCCTCACCCCGAAGGCGGACATTATAAAGAAATTTACCGCAACGAAAAAAATATTTTGGTGGATGGTTTTGAGGGAGAACGATCGATGGGAACGAGTATTTATTTTTTATTGCAGGCCGGAGAGCGTTCTGCCTTGCATCGCATCAAGAGCGATGAGATCTGGTATCATCACGATGGCGGAGCATTAGAAATTATTGAGCAAGACGAAAACCAACAAGAAATTATTACCCGCCTCGGAAAAAACATAGCGAATGGCGAAAAATTACAACATGTGGTAAAAGCCGGAAGATGGTTTGGTGCGCATCCCGCCAAAGAAACCGAATTTGTATTGGTAGGTTGCCAGGTAAGCCCGGGGTTCGATTATAGGGATTGGGAGATGTATGAGTGAGATTTAAGCGATATTTATTGGGAAAAGGCCATTGACTTGGATAAGGAGTAGAAAGTGGCGGTGGAGGAGTTTAAGAAGGGGTGGAGTGTTGGTGAGGAGTTTTCAAAAATAAAACACAATAAATTCATAAAACCTTTTCAAAAATCCCAACTACTCTAAAATTAATCAATTCATCATCCGAAAGTTCGATGTCGGAATAATTTGCAAGGTTGGATAATGGTTTTAAGGTAATGGATTGATGCTTCCATTCATCAAGTGAGGTTTTCTTTTTACTATGATATTCTTTAACCGTATAACCTGAACCAAATTCAGAATCTTTTATATTAGTCGATTCAACTAATACGATTTTACCATTCCTAGTTCCGCCTTCATCTTGTTTGAATAGACAATAGGAACCATTCGGAATTTTCTTATTCATAGATTCACCTATAACCTTACAAACAAAATAACCTTTTTTCGCAGCAATATTCATTGGAGGTTCAATCCAAGTTAATTCGGAATGATTTTGCAAATCACTAAAGTTTCCAGCCGCGGCAGAAATATCTACCAATGGAATACAGTTGACATATGGTTTTACTTCATCATTACGTATAATTCTGAATGGGATTTCCTTTTCGAACATTTGAATATGTTGTTTGAAATAATCTCTTAATTCTTTGTTATAAGCATAAACGAATGTTCCTTTTATTCCACGATACATGATTGTTTTGTAAATATTGATGATGTATGATTTCAGTTGCTCAGGATTAGAAATTCCCTTTTTCCCATTAATGTCAAAATATTTTTTTGGATCTATTTCAATTATATTTTTTTCCTTATTGTAATTTATTTCCTTTCCGAAGATCACAGCAGTATAATTCAAGTCATATCCTTGAGTGGTATGTATACATCCAACTTCTTCAAATGCATTTTCCGAATTAATCCAATCTTTATCGGTAGAATTCCATTTGAATTTTAATCCATCCAAATCAATGTCAGTCACATTTGAAACAGGTTTTGGATCCAGTTTCGGATTCGACAACCATTGCCAAGCATATCCTGCAATCATTCTACATAATCCAAATTGATGTTCTCTTTTTACTAATTCAGAATGAAGATCAATGAACGAATCAAAAATCAGTAGTTCATATTTCTCTTCTTGGTATTTAGAATTTTCACTTCTTTTGACATGAAGTAAATCATCAACAAATTGAATGTAATTATTCCCTCCATTCACTCTCATTTGAGATTTTAATGCGAGTTGTAATGTAGATTTATTCGTTAATAATTTGAGGAAGTTTTTAGAGTCTACATCTGAAGGTTTTACAGATTGTGCAGAATCATAAAAGAAAATTTGATTTTTACTGTTTGCCAAAATCCAATCCAATTCGGTTCCACTATCATCCAAACCTAGTTTTTGATTGTTCTTCTTGAATGCGCCCATCCAACTGATATTTTTATATTGTCTTAAACGATGAGCTTCATCTACAATCAATAAATCATATTTATCTTTTAGTTTGAACGTATCAGATGGATTAACGATCATTGATGATTTTAATCCTGGAATTTTTTTGAAAACATTTTCTAAAGATTCTCTCAAAGAAGTCATTGCTACAACTAATCCTATTTTTGCATTAGGATATTTTGTTTGGAATGCTTTGATATAATTTATTTCCCTTAACTCATCATCATTAAATTCTTCTAATTGATTATTTTCAACAACAGTAAGCAATAGTTTCATTAAATAGGTTGCGAGAATGGTTTTTCCAGTTCCTGCACTACCACTAATAAAAATCTGGTTTGATTTTTTAGATGCCAATCCATCTAAAATTTCTAAAACAGATTGATATTGGTCTTCATTTAGTGATTTGTAAGGAGAATATTTGAAAAGTTCAGAATTTTCAATTTCAGTTAAAGATTTGGTGACAATTTTTTTCTCCACCAATTTGTTCCAAACTTCTTTAAATAGATTTCTATATAAATCTTGTTGGTAATATTTATGATTGATTAAACCGTAATTTCCATTTTGCAATTCAAAAGTTCCTTCGGCAGTGATATATTGAATTAAATTAGACTCAATATCTAACGTAGCAGATTTATTGAATTTATCTGAACCAATGATGGAAATTTTATCCAATTTACATCTTTCTGGATTTGCCAAATGATTTTTGATTCTACTAGCTGCATTGGTAGATTCACCAACATAAGCCAATTTTTTGGAATCACTTTGAATGAAATAAACTAAAGGCCATTGATTTTTAACCCAAGTGTTTTGCTCTATTTTGGGTAATGATTCCTTTTTGAAATCAAATTTTTCTGAAATTTCAATTGATAATTCGAATGATAAACTCATAGTTCATCATATTTCTTCGCAGTTCCTTTCGCCTTTTCAACTGGATATTTTTCACCATTCTTTTTTATTTTATCCAACACAATTTGTTTTACATCCAAATTATGTCTTTCAGCCAATAAGAATGCGTACGCAAAAACATCGGCCAACTCTTCTTTTAATTTTTCTTTATTTACGTTTTCACTTTCCTTCACATCTTTCCAAAGAAATAATTCATTGAGCTCGGCTGCTTCAATAGAAATGGCTGTGGCTAAATTTTTTGAATCATGAAATTGTTCCCAATCACGTTCGTTGCGGAATTTAAGAAGGGCAGAGGTAATTTCTTGGATATCGGTCATAATTGTATTCTGTTATTCATTTGCGGTGAAAGTAAATTTATAGTGGGTTAAATTTAGCCTATTTAACCAATATATCAATAGGAAAATAATAGGAATGATACTTGTTTCAATAATCATTGGACTTCTTACCTCATCAACATCACAATTCTAGCCGCAAACGTAATATATTTCCTTTTATTTCTGATTAAAACAATTATAATCAACTACTTATATATTAGTTGTACAAAACGTACAATTATTGTACAATTTGTATAACTTTGTAGGAAATAAATCGTAAAAAAGGGTAGATGAAAGTTCGTATTATCGAAATAGCAACAGGCAGATATGTAAATGGAGAAATCCGGATTCCCGAAAAAGAAATGGAATTACCATCCTTACAACTAGGATGGAGATTTAATTTTATGAAACATTCAAAATCAAAAGGAGCTAAAACTTTTATTTTGGTTAAGGAAGAAACACTGGATATTATTGAAGGTTGTTTGATATTTGAAATGAAAAATAATCAAGAACCTTATATGGCTTATATTGAACTTGCGCCTCATAATAGAGGTGACAAAAGAAGGCATGAGGAAGTAGCGGGCTGTTTAATCGCTTTTGCATCTCGTTTGAGTTTTGATTATGGCGAAGGACCTTTCAGAGGCTTTTTGGCATTTCATGTTTCAGAAGAAAAAGAAAAAGATCAAATTAAACTTATCTCTCATTATAGCAAACAGTACAATGCTATATGGCTAAAAGGAACAAAAAAAATGATCATTCATCCTGAAGTAGGTGAAAAATTAATCAATAAATATTTAAAACCATTTTTATGAAAATATAAATAACCCGAACAATAAAACTCAAAAATAACCATCACATGAAAACAAAGAAAATTAAGATAAAGGGAAAAGCCACCGGAGTCAATGAAATATCCGAAAAGGAAATCTGGAATAAGGATGAACTGGATAAAGTTAGAGAATATATCCTAAAAGAATCCAAGAAGCAAAGTCCGGAGCAAAAATTGAGAAATGAATTATTGTCGATTCAGTTTAAAATGGAAGACTATATTCAGAATAATGAAATAGAAAATGAGATGAACTTATCCGATTTTTTCAAACTCTATTTGAAAGTTTTGCATTTAAAACAAAATCAAATTGCAGAAGTATTAGAAATGCAAGACAGTAATCTCATTAAATATTTGAATGGTGATAGAGGATTAAATCCGGATTTTGTTATGAAGTTGAGTTCATTTTTTCATACGAAGCCGGAACTTTGGTATATGGTAGAAATAAAGAATAACTTGAATAAATTAAAAACGGAGAATAAGCAAATCAATAAGTATAAAAAGTACGATTATCGTAAATTTGTAACAGCTATTTAAATAAGACTTTATTGGAAGAAAATTCAAGCAGCTCATTTGGGCTGCTTTTTTGTTATTGATGGAAGAATTCTACCTCATCACCCTCACAACTCTTCCCACCAATTCTCTACCTACAAAAGGCGTATTCTTCGATTTACTCTTAATATCTTTTGCAGTAAAAATCCATTTTTCATCAGGGTTGAAAATAGTGAGATTCACTTTTTCTCCATTTTTGATTTCAGGATTTTGCAGGCCTAATAATTTGCGCGGTTGAGTGGTGAATTTCTCAATGAGATCTTCGAGTTTTAATTTTTTCTGAGTGGCAGTGCGGGCCACAGCAAAGGCGGTTTCTAATCCTATCATTCCGAATTCGGCATGTTCAAATTCTAAATCTTTGCTCTCGATATCTTGTGGCACATGCGAAGAAGCAATGCAATCAATGGTTCCATCTGCGAGTCCGTCTATCAGTGCATCTATATGTTCTTGCGAGCGGAGAACAGGAAGCACTTTATAATTGGAGTCGAAATCTTTCAATGAAGTATCATCGAGTAATAAATTCGCAACGGCTACTTGTGCGGTTACTTTTGTTCCCGCTTTTTTGGCTTTGCGAATGGATTCTACAGCTTCCTTGGTAGAAACATTCAGGAAGTGTAGTGCAGATTGATTGAATTCGGCCAATTGTATATCTCTGTTCACTTGTAATTCTTCGGCTATCGCAGGAATTCCTTTCATGCCTAATTTGGTAGATTCAATGCCTTCGTGCATCTGTCCGCCTTTAGAAAGGGCTTTATCATTGGGAAAAACCATGATTAATCCGCCTGAGTTTTTGCTGTACATCAATGCTCTCGAGAGTAATTCTGAATTCACCGGACGAAATCCATCGGTGAAAGCTCTCGCTCCTGCCAAATACATATCGTGGTATTCGCTCATGTTTTGTCCATCAAAGTTTACCGATAGCGAACCGTAAGGAACGATTTCTACGATCTTGTTTTCACTTTTCCTGCGGATGTATTCCACTTGCGATTTTCCGCTCACCACAGGCGAGGTTTCGGGTAATAATCCCACCCCGGTAAATCCTCCTGCCATGGCAGCGTTGATTCCACTTTCAATCGTTTCTTTATGCTCGTATCCTGGATCGCAAAAAGAAGCGGTCATATCGAACCAACCAATAGAGACGTGAAGATTTTCTCCTTGAATTGTTTCATCGGCTGCATCCGAAATAGAATCTTCGATTTTCTCGATGATTCCGTTCACAATCAAAATATCTTTTTTCTTTCCGTGGAGAGAAGAACCTTTGGAGATGATGGTGACGTTTTTTAATAGAGTAGGCATATTTTATTTTTTAAAACGAGATTGTTTTTAAGGATGGAAGAGAAATTCAAATTTAACCGCAGAGGCGCAGAGTTCACAGAGGAAGAGAAATTAAATCTTCTAAAAAAAGTATAAAGAATAGAAATGCTTCGCATTTTCTTTGCGATTTCTGCGCCTCTGCGGTTTTTTCTTTTTTTCATTTTTCTTTAAAGGTCATCTTATTCTTTCCAAAGTCTTAAAAGTAAACTCTCCGTCAACAAAAATATCAGCGCCAAAATTATACACCATTGCCAATATTCTTTTGTGCTATCTTTCTTTTCAATTCCCAATTCTTCTTCGGGGCCTTTGTCTTCGAGGAGGAGGAAATTTTCCATTCCGTTTTCTAAGAGATAAGCATTCAGATTGGTGATGCAACTTAAATCCGATTCTTGTCTATCGAAATTAAAACCAGCACCGATTACTGCTTCTTCTCCAAAATTCAATTGGTAATTTCCTGCATCTTTGATTTGTCCCATCAAATAAATATCAATGCTTCCACCGTTATTTCTCGATTCGGGAATTAATTTCGCTTCACCGTTAATCTGAATAATTTCAAATGGTTTTTCGCCTGAATAACTTTTATTGACAATCGAAATATTTTCTTCTTTACCAATGGTAAAAGCAATGGTTTTGGAAGTTTGACTCCATTCGGCCATTCTCAAAACAATAGGAACAAACACCGCATGACGAGTGAAATTTCCTGCTTTTTCAGAAAGTGGAACAGAAGAAACAAATATTTGTCCGATGCCACGACTGTATCTGGTGATGACAGGTTGCGCATTTTGTAAACCTAAAATTGTACTCACGCCCGGCATTAAATTTTGTGAACTAGAGTAGTGCGCCTTGATTCTGGGCAAATCAATGCTCGAAGGATCTTTGTCAAAAATATTCCGGAAGAATGGTTCTTGTCCTTTTAGCGGTTGCAATTTGTAGGTATTTGTATCCAAAGAATTAAATCCATTGCAATTATTACTATTGAGAAAATCATTATACGTAATCACTTTTCCATTTATATCCGGAAAGAAAGCAACCGTTCCGCCACCATCAATGAATTTCTTAATTTCGCGACTCATCCCTGAGGAAATTTCTTTTGGTTCGTTCAGGATAATGAAATTATAAGTGTTCAATTTAGAATAATCTACTCTCGAAGAAGGAACAGAGTTTATCTTGTAGAAAGCATCTCCTGCAAATAATTTATTAATTGGATTTTTGGCAGTATCTAAATGATCACCATAAATATTCAAAACATTTAATTGTTTGAGTGTGGAGTAGGAGAAGTAATAATGATCATCATACGGAAAATCTACATCTCCAATAAAAACATCGGCATGAATAATTCCCGGTAAACTATTAGAATAAAACAAAGCAGTATCTACATACGAATTGGGTTCCACCGCAAAGCTGCCGATACTTTTTTCGCTTCCGTTTAGCATTAGTCTCATTGGTGCATTGTCCACCTGTATATCCGAAAGATTTTTAATTCTAATGTTTAATTTTTCAGAAGCATTCAATTGTCTCAGCGGAGAATCATACCAAACCGAATCGATATAGACATTGGCTTTTTGAGCAGCGTTTAAGGGAAGGAAAATGGTTCGAGGTAGCTTTTTATCTTTTAATTGATCTAGATCCGCAGTGGATTTTTGAAAATCGGAAAGGATGACAATTCTTTTTTCTAATTCGGGTTCGTTGTTTTGAATATCAGTGATTCGAGAAATGACCTCGCTCATTTTACGAGAGGAAGTAGAAACTTTCACCTCTTGCACCATGTCTTTGAATTCTTCCTTATTCACCAAACGTTGCTCGAGTCCATCAAAATTATTGGTCACTAGTTGGAACAAATCATTCTCTGAATATTCATCGGCCAGTTGCAAAGCTTTTTGTTTAGCAATTTGAAGCAATTGGCCATTTTTGCCTTTGGCTTCCATGCTGTAGGAATTATCAATATAAACGGAGATGGCTTTTTTACCTTTTAGTTTCTCTCCACCGGGTCCAGGAATGAAAGGACGTGCAAAAGCGAAAACCAGAAAAGCAAAAGCGAGAATTCGGCAGAGAAGAACTAATAAATGTTTGATTCGATTTCTATTCTGTGTTTGCTCTTTAATTTCTTTAAGGAAACGTATATCTGAGAAATAGATTTTCTTAAATCTTCGGAAATTAAATAAATGGATAATGATGGGAATCGAGATAACCGATAGGGCAAATAAAAACTCCGGGTAGGCAAACTTCATTAAAAACCAAAATTAAGTGTTTTCGAGTCAATACAAAATTATACTTTGAATCTTCTGAAATTATAACGCATTAAAAAATCGAAAAATTACCACTATTTGATCTTTTTAACCTTTTTTAAGGGGTTTTTCACGGGTTTTTTAGTCGTTTTGAGCGATAAATTAACAATTTCTCCATTCTTCAAAATAGGCACAACAGGTGTTTGATTGGGCGTTAAACAGTAAATAATATCGCGATTAAGGTTTAATTTCTTCAATCTTCTTCGATGGGAAGAGGATTTTAAAAATCCCATGTAATTACTTTTCGCAGAAATAAATAAATACTTAGCGGCAATCGAAGAGTCTTCATGCGACTCATACTTTAATGAATCCAACATCATTTCAGCAATGGCACCCGCACATAATGTGTCTTCGAGATTGAATTTATCTTTCCAGCCACTGCAAAGCAACAATACATTTTTATTTTGTTTGATCAACCAATCACTCAGCACGTTCATGTTTAAGAATGATCCCACCACGATAGTTTTAGCGTCCTTTTTAGCAACGTTAATGGTCTTTGTTCCATTAGTGGTGGTCATCACAATGGTTTTTCCTTTAAAAGCAGGATCCATATAGGCGTAAGGTGAATTTCCAAATTTGAATCCTTCTACAATTTCACCTTCGCGTTCGGCAGCCACAATAAATCCTTTTTTCTTATATTCAAAGGCTTCTTCTAAACTAGCAATGGGAATAATGGATTTTACACCGTGATGCATGGCCGTACAAATAGCCGAGGTGGCACGCAAAACATCAATCACCACTACAATTTCAAAATCTTCCTTATGCAAAGCATAAAGATTAGGCGAGAAACAAACTTCTACTCTTTTTTTAACTCGATGCATTTACTTAATTTTTATAAAATGGAATTTTTACCACTTCTGCCTTTAACGCTTTATCTCGAACCTTGATAAAAATTTGTGAACCAGGTTTAGATAATTCGGTAGGAACATATCCTAAGCCAATGGCTTTTTTCAAGGAAGGAGACATCGTTCCTGATGTAACAATTCCAATTACTTTATCATTTCCATCTACAATTTCATAATCGTGACGAGGAATTCCTTTATCAATCATTTCGAAACCGATCAATTTACGCGAAACACCTGCTTCTTTTTGTTTGGCAAGATTTTCGGAGTTCACAAAATTCTTAGTGAATTTAGTTACCCAACCTAAGCCTGCTTCTAATGGAGAAGTGGTATCGTTGATATCGTTTCCATAGAGACAAAAGCCCATTTCTAAACGCAAAGTATCACGAGCCGCTAAACCGATGGCTTTTATTCCATGAGGTTTTCCTGCTTCAAAAATCGCATCCCAAATTTTTTCGGCAACGCTATTCGGCATATAGATTTCAAATCCACCTGCACCTGTATAACCTGTTGCAGAAATGATGATATCGTCAAATCCCGCAAATTTTCCGCTGGTAAAAGTATAATAGGTCAATGCCGAAAGATCTACGTCTGTCAATGATTGAAGTGCAGCAATGGCTTTTGGTCCTTGAATAGCTAATAGAGCGGTATCATCCGAAAGGTTTTCCATTTTAGCACCAAACTCTTTATTGTGAGAAGAAATCCAATTCCAATCTTTTTCGATATTAGAAGCATTGACCACTAAATAATATTCGGTATCGCTAATTTTATACACTAAAAAATCATCTACAATTCCACCTTTATCATTGGGAATCGTTGAATATTGAATTTTTCCTGGAAATAAAACCGAAGCATCATTTGAAGAAATTCGCTGAATTAAATCAAGGGCTTTTTCTCCTGTAATTTTAAATTCACCCATATGAGAAACATCAAAAACACCCACGTCATTTCTAACGGTATCGTGCTCATCATTTACGCCTGTATAGGAAATAGGCATATTATAACCAGCAAAGGGTGCCATTTTTGCACCAAGAGTAAGGTGTCTATGGAGAAAAGGTGTATTCTTAATCATTTTAACTTTTATTTAATGGTTTTATTGAGCGCTTCGCGGTTAATCATTTAGTTTTTCTGTGGATGTAAAATTACAAGAAAACTAATATCAGCGATTAATTTTTATTGACAGTTTTGATCATCCATTTTTCAAGTTTTTCGCTAAATGTTTTCCAGTTATAATTCTCAGTTACAAACCTTCGTCCATTTGAACTGATTTTTGTCACCAAGTCGGGCTCTGTTAATAACCGCTCTATTTGGTGGGCAATTTCTTCGGGCGTATTTCCAATAAGTATTTGTTCATTGGCGGTTGCGCCCAGTGCGTTATTGGCCAATTGGGTAGTAACACAAGGAATACCAATAGCCATGGCTTCTAATAATTTATTTTGCAAACCAGTTCCAATTTGCATCGGTGCGATAAATATTTTTGAACTCCAATAAGCCTCTCGAATATCGTCCATCCAACCGGAAACTTGAATATTTTTATTGGCAAGAGAGAGAACAGAATTTACAGGATTTGCGCCCGAAATCATGAATTTTGTGTCCGGAAATTTTTTTAAAACAATGGGTAAGATTTTTTCGGCAATAAAATGAACACAATCAATATTGGGCGGATAGCTCATATTACCATTGAAAAGCAAATCAAAATTTAATTCTTTTTTTTTGGGCGAAAAATAGTCCGTATCCACCCCATTGGAGATAATTTCAATTTTTTTCTGATCGGGATGATAAATCAAGGCACGATCTTGCTCTGAAATGATAGTTTTATTCTCGAAATAGTCGAATATAAGGTTTTCATATTCCAGTAATCGTTTAGATTCTTTTTTCAAAAAGAATTTCAGTATTCCTGATGATTTGGATATTCTTCTTTCCATTCCTTTGGAAAGCGCATCCATATAATCTAAAGTTTTAGGAATATGATGAATATTTTTTACATATTCACTCACCCGGATTAATTGGGCGTAAATATGATCAGGTTGAATTTCGTTAATGTATTTTTTTATTTTTTTATCAATAAATTTACTGTGAAAATAATGAACCTGAAAGGGTGTTTTGGTAAAAATTCCAGCAAATAATCTAGCGCCAATACCCATTTTATTTAACGAAAAGAAACGAACTTCTTTGCAAATTTCTTTCAATTTACTTTCTGCTTCTGGATGGATTTTTGAATCATTCAAACAAGCTAAATAGATTTCATGATTTTTGGAAAGTTCTTTAATTTGATGCCAAGCTCTTAATTTATCCCCTTTTTCGAGACGGTAGGGAATACGTGAAAGGAGCACAAAAATTTTCATAAATAGTTATGTTTTTATTTTTGAAGCGATAAGCATGTGATAAAATTCAATTAATTCTTCGGTCAGTTTTTTATTATCGTACTTTTCCTCTACTAATTTTCTTGCATTTTTTCCAATATCAATATGGTTTTGATAATTATTGACCAATGCATAGATGCTATTTACAAAATCTTCTTTGGTATCAGCAATGAAAATATCTTTTTTGTTTTCACCTTCAATTCCATGCGCTCCAATTGTGGTACTGATCACCGATTTTTTTAAGGCCATTGCCTCAATAATTTTTACGCGAATTCCTCCTGCCGTTAAAAGCGGAACAATCATAATGGATTTGGATGACATAAATTCATTAGCGTCTTGAATCTCTCCCACCACAATTACATTTTTATGTTTCGTTTGTAACATGGATTCAGGCATTTTTCTTCCTGCCAAATAGAATTTTAAATCAGGAAATTTTTCGTTTACAGAAGGCCAAATTTCTTTTAAAAACCATTCTATTCCTTCAATATTTGGCAACCAATCCATAGCTCCAATATGAAACAATGATGGGAATTCTTCTTTATTATTATCCGAATTATATAAATCTAAGTTTATTCCAAAAGGAATAGTTACTAATGGCTTATTATACTCACTATGCAAATATTTTTTACCATCTTCACCACTAATGGCGGCAATTCCATCTACCGCATCTAAAACGCCAAATTCGTATTTTTTCAATTGCTTAGCCAGAATCTTTAAGTATCTTTTTTTAGCGAAATTTTTAGAAGTTTCTGCCATTCTTTCCCAAATCATATATTCGAGATTATGCGAACGAAGAACAATTTTTCCTTTTGAATTTCTGCGTATGGTAGCAATATAAGGAGTCATAAAAAGACTTTCGAGATGGATGATATCGAATTTCTCTTTACGGAGTAATTGGGTTAATTTTCGATCAAAATCAGGGGAGAAAAAACGCGAAATATTATACGAATCGGAAGTAACTAAAGCAGAAAAAGCGTCAATTAAATTTAATGAGGTATCAATAAAAACGCCTTCAATTTTTGTTTTATCAATATACTCAGCAGTTAATTTTTCTAATTGTAAAGGATGTTTGGATGTAACGATGGTAATGATTTTTAATTCATGGCCATTTTGCAATAATCCTTGTGAAATATTATTCATGGCAATGCAACCTCCATCAATGGCGGGAACAGGTGGTTTATGGCAGAGCTGAAGTATTTTCATTTACGATGCGGTTGGCAAAGTTACTTTATTTGCACTTTTTTCATACCTAATAATCGTTTATAGGTATCCAAATCAAATAATTTTGAATCAGAATTGGATTGTTGTAATAATATTATAGCTACTGGAGTGAGGATTAATGCGCTCAACCACATTCCTGTAATGGGAGAAAGAGCACCACCTTTTGCCATTTTTTCGCCAGTGATAGAAATGATATAATAAACCAAAAATAAAATGGTGGCTGCTACAATAGGTGCGCCAATTCCTCCTTTTTTGATAATTGTTCCCATGGCGGCTCCTATAAAAAACAATAGAATGCAAGCTATCGGTAAAGTTAATTTGCGATGCCATTCTACTTTCATTAAGCTAATAATTTTATTGTTGTTGGCAATTTGATCTAAACTAAAATTATAGGTTCTTTGTGCATTTCTTAAGGTGTTAGCTGCATCGTCTGAAGCATTTCGTTGTAATTGCGGATTAGCCGCATCTGCTTTCATTATCTTTACATGCTTATTAAAAGTAATCGTATCATTGAGATTTTGAGCATTTTTTATCGGCTCACGGAAAATAAGAAATGCTAATTTATGGTTCTCCGAGTAGTTGTTGAGAATTTTTACATTTTGTTTTTCTACCGAGTCAATAGCATAATTTAATTGCTCCATATTAAACATCTCATACAAATCTTTAAATAAATCAGTATTGGTGCGTTGCATTTTTAGTGATGAAAGATCCATTCGAATTTTAGCCTCTTTGAATTGGGTAGATTGATGCGGAAAAATATCAGATGAATCTAGTCCACGAATTAATTCTTCTTCCATCACCCCGTTTTTCATAGATAGAATCATGTATTTATGATCTGCTGTTTTTTTGATATTTCCTTCTTCCGAAAAAATATCTTTTTTGTACAATGGTTGATTGAAATTGGCTGGAGTAGAATGATCAGCAATACGCACACCTTTAAAATGATCAGGTTTATTTTTCACTTTTTCGTCAATACGAATGCTAAAGTGATCAATATCGTTATTAAATACTTTTTCACGAAAAGATAGAGTAGGTCGCTGATGGGCGATATCGGCAATGAGTGCTCGGAATTTTAAGTTAGCAACGGGCCAAGTATAATTGGCAAAGAAAAAGGACCCGATTGAAATGGCGAAAATGAAAATAATTAAGGGTTGCATGATTCTTAAATTGGATAAACCCACCGATTTCATGGCAGTCATTTCATTACTCTCTGCTAAATTCCCAAATGTCATGATAGAAGAAAGCAAAATGGCAATGGGTAAAGCCATAGGAACCAAATTGGCGGAAGCATAAAACATTAATTCGGTGAGAATATAGACATCGAGACCTTTTCCTAATAAATCGTCAATGTATTTCCATAAAAACTGCATGATTAGGAAAAACATGGCAATAAAAAAAGTGAGCAAGAAAGGCCCGATATAGGCGCTGAAAACTAACTTATGCAGTTTTTTATTCATGTAGAAGAAACGGCAAAAGGCCGTATAAATTTCGCGTGAAAGTAATTAATATTGAAGTAATGGAATCAGGCTCCTAATTTCTTTTTCAAAGCATTGATGTGATTATCCCAAAGAAAAGTAGATTCCTTAATTTCTTTTTCTTCGGCAAAATCGGTGATGATGAGCGCCACTTCTTTGGTTAGCGGATCGGTTTTTATATTGAATTCAAAATATGAATTATCGTCATCTTCATTTTCCCATTGGAATTTAATCGACTCAAAGGGCTTTTTACTCAATAGTTTGGCTTTTTCTTCGGCACCATCCCAAATAAACGAATAGATATCATCTTTCACATTCACTTCATCGGCAAACCAAGCGCTTAGACCATCCGCAGTACTAATGCTATTAAACAAAACTTTGTTGGAAGATCTGATGAAATATTCAATTTCAAACTTCTTTTTAGTAGCAGTCATAAGGTGAATCTAAGGTTAATTAGTAATTTCGTGCCGTTTCAAGGCTCATGCAATATAAGAAAATTTAAATGGCTCTAATACATTCTTTAGAAAAAAACGGAAATCTTTTGTTTAGATACAGAGGACAAATACCGATTTTGATATTTCTAGCAGCATTGCCTGCTATCTATTACACGGATTCTTCGTGGGTGAATGAAACGAAATATTATGTGATGTTAGGCATTTCCATTGCCCTTTCATTTGCGGGATTCATGGTGCGAGCAATAACCATTGGAACTACACCAAGAAATACTTCAGGTAGAAATACCAAAGAACAAATTGCCGAGGTGGTGAATAAAACAGGAATTTATTCTACTGTTCGTCATCCACTATATTTAGGTAATTATTTTATGTGGATAGGAATTGTGTTTTACACCTTCAATTTTTGGTTTGTATTGGTCATTTCGTTGGCATATTGGATTTACTACGAACGCATCATGTTTGCTGAGGAGCGCTTTTTGGAGAAGAAATTTGGGGATGATTATGTTTCTTGGTCCAATTCGGTTCCACCTTTCTGGCCTTCCTTTAAAAACAAGATTCCCTCTAAAATTCCATTCTCATTGAAGAGTGTTTTGAGACGAGAATACTCTGGTTTCATTGCTACTGTGGCAGGATTTGTATTCGTGGATATCGTTAGAGATTGGATGTCGATGCCCACTTTTAAGTTTAATATGAATTATGCTTGGGTTTTCGGAATTGGATTATTAATTACGCTGGTTCTCAGAACACTTAAGAAAAATACGAATATTTTAGAGGAGGATGGACGCTGGTA
>CAMBFX010000003.1 GCA_945865695.1 Chryseobacterium gleum
ATGGACTTCTTGGGATTAAAAACGTTGACGATTATTCGTGATGCATTAGCATTGATCAAGAAAAATAAAAATATTGATATCGATATTGATAAAGTTCCATTGGATGATGCAAAAACTTTAGAATTGTATCAGCAAGGTTCTACCACTGGAACATTCCAGTTTGAATCGGTTGGAATGCAAAAATATTTGAAGGAATTAAAACCCGATCAGTTTGAAGATTTAATTGCGATGAATGCCTTGTATCGTCCGGGACCGATTGAATATATTCCAAGTTTTATTAAGCGTAAACATAAATTAGAAGAAGTTTCTTATGATTTACCAGAGATGGGCGAACTCCTCGAAGAAACGTATGGAATTACGGTTTACCAAGAGCAAGTAATGTTGCTCTCGCAAAAACTCGCGAATTTTACTAAAGGCGATGCCGATACTTTGCGAAAAGCAATGGGTAAAAAGTTGATTGATGTTTTGAATAAAATGAAAAATAAATTTATCGATGGAGCTGTTGCCAATGGGCATCCCGCAGATAAATTAGAAAAAATATGGACCGACTGGGAAGCATTTGCATCGTATGCTTTCAATAAATCACATTCTACTTGCTATGCTTTTGTAGCATTCCAGACTGCGTATTTAAAAGCACATTACCCTGCAGAATACATGGCTTCGGTATTAACGCATAACTTGAGTAATATCGATAATATTACTTTCTTCATGGAAGAATGTAAGCGAATGGGCATTCCTGTATTAGGACCAGATGTAAATGAAAGTGATTTTCAATTTTCGGTGAACGAGAAAAATGAAATTCGTTTTGGAATGGGCGCGATTAGAGGTGTTGGAGAAAATGCGGTAATTTCTATTGTAGAAGAAAGAGATAAAGCAGGAAAATTCAAATCAGTTTTTGAATTGGTGCGCAGAATAAATTTAAAAACGTTTAATAGAAGAACTTTTGAAAGCTTGGTTTTAGCAGGAGCATTGGATAGTTTCGGAATTAAACGTCCGGCTTATTTCATGGAGGAAAGTGCAGGAAATAATTTCATTGGGAAAATATTAAAATATGGAAATTCCCATCAAGATGGAGAAAATTCCAATCAACAATCTTTATTTGGTGATTCGGTTGAAGTAGAAATAGCAGAACCAGCAGCACCACATAGCGAAGATTGGGGAACCTTAGAAAGATTGAAGAAAGAAAAAGAAGTAGTAGGATTTTTTATTTCAGGACATCCATTAGATGATTATAAAATAGAGTTGAAACATATTTGTGAGGGAACATTAAGTGAATTGAATGAAGTGGGAACTGGTTTCTCCTCTAAAGTTTTTAAAATTGGTGGAATCATTTCTACTGTAGAACATCGCACCACCAAGACTGGAAAACCGATGGGATTTTTTACCGTGGAAGATTATCATGCCACTACCCGATTTGTTTTGTTTGACGAACAGTATATGAAATTGCGCCACATGTTAGTGGAAAATACTTTTGTTTTCATTCATGGAAAAATGGAAAAAAGAAGATTTGGAAATATGGACGAACATGAATTCAAGATTTCTCAAATGGAAATTTTGGCATTGGTCAGAGAGAAATTAGCGAAGTGGCTGCAAATAAAATTGGATTTGATTGATGTGAACGAAAAATTGATTGATGATATAGAAAAATTATTTACTGAAAATAAAGGAAAATGCAGAGTGAAATTTTCTGTTTCAGATTCTGCGGAACAGATTAAAATAGATTTGCCTAGTAACGGGAACGGGATTAATGTAACGAATGAATTGTTGTTTGCGCTGGAAGAAATGAAATTGGGATATGAGATTTTGACTTGAGGATCCTGACGAACTCGAGGACTCGTTGTCTGGATTAGTTCGACCATCGCTTTTCATTTCGATTGCATATCATGAAAATCGGGTCTCACTAAGATGAAGTTGGGGTATGAGATTTTGACTTGAGATTTTTTTTAACTCTTTTCGTATTTTGAATTATTTTAATGGTTAAATTTATTTATTATTTTCACTCAATGAAAAGTCTAAATTAGGAGTAGCATTACACTTTATTTGAGTTAGAAAAAACATCGAAGAAAAAAATAAAAAGAAGTGAGTACAGAATTAATCATATACCAAACCGAAGACGGTAAAACAAAAATACAAGCTCGGCTTAAAGATGAAACGGTATGGCTTACACAGGAGCAAATTGCTGTTTTGTTTCAGCGCGACCAATCTGTTGTTTCAAGGCATATTAACAATGTATTTAAAGAGAGCGAGTTAGACAAAAAAAGCAATATGCAAAAAATGCATAATGCAAATTCAGATAAACCGATTCTTTTGTATAACCTAGATGTGGTTATTTCCGTAGGTTACCGGGTAAAATCACTACGTGGTGTACAATTTCGCAAATGGGCTACAGCCTTGATAAAAGAATATATCATCAAAGGCTTTGCCATGAACGATGAGTTATTGAAAGAAGCAGGAGGTGGCAACTATTTTGATGAATTACTTGCACGAATAAGAGATATCCGTTCTTCAGAAAAAGTATTTTGGCGTAAAGTTTTAGATATTTATGCTACAAGTATAGATTATGAAGCTTCTGATTCACTTTCTCAAACATTTTTCAAAACTATACAAAATAAAATGCACTGGGCAGCACACGGGCATACTGCTGCCGAAATAATACACCAAAGAGCTGATGCAGGAAAGCAACATATTGGTTTAACTCATTTTAAAGGCAATACACCAACCAAACAAGAAACCGAAATAGCTAAGAATTATTTAAATAAACAAGAACTCGAAATTTTGAATCGGATGGTAACTGCATATCTAGAAGTAGCCGAAATACAAGCAATGAATAGACAGCCCATGTTTATGAAAGATTGGATTCTTCGCCTCGATGGCTTTTTAGCTATGACTGGCAAAGACATATTAGACCATACTGGAACAATTAGCCACGAAACAGCAATAGAAAAAGCGCATTTGGAATATGAAAAATACAAAAAACTGACCGGAAGCGAACTTAGTAAAGTTGAGCAGGATTTTGTAAAACAAATTGAAAATACAGCAAATCAATTAAAAAAAAGTAAAAAGAAATAATTATTCCGAAATAGTTCTTTTAACATACGATCAAACTGGACAAAGTTCTACAGACGAAAAATTTAGATTTACCCGATGTGAATGAAAAACGGATTGATGATAAAGAAAAATTATTTACAGAACATAAAGGAAAATGCAGGGTGAAGTTTTCTGTTTCTGATTCTGCAGAACAGATTAAAATTGATTTGCCTTCTAATGGAAATGGAATTAATGTAACGAATGAATTATTGTTTGCGCTGGAAGAAATGAAACTTGGTTACGAAATATTAACTTAGAAATATTAAGATTAATTATTTCCACCTACGCTAAAGCTACGGTGGACGAAGGGAAGAAATGAAATTGGGATATGAGATTTTGACTTAGGGAATTAATCTAATTCTATGCATAAACTCAATTCACAAGACGTTCTATTTCGATCCCCCATTTGAAATGAACCCTTCTGCAATCCAACTGTACTATATCTAAATTAGCCTTATGAAAAATTTATACATCCTCCTATTATCGCTTATTTCAATAAATTCATTAGCACAAACAGAGGTAATGAGCATGATGGGAATGAAGGAGCATGTTTTCCGCACACTTCAAGATGATTTTTTCTATGACTCAAAAGACACTATAGTTATTGAGCAAGAAAATGGAAATTTAGTGAATTATATTTTCAAAGGTGGAATAGTTGATCACGCTATTATTGTGAGAAGTGCCAATCAAATGACAACTACTTTAACTTGGCTAGAAACATTAACGAAAGAAGATGATTATTACTTTTATTCCATGAATGATCATCTTTATGGTCTATTTTTAATGGAATTAATGGATGAATCTTATTTTGGATTATTTGTAACAAGAATGCCGGATTAAAGATTTAAAGTAGTGATATGATGTAGTTGAAAATGGCCATCATCTAATTTTTAATTCCATAATTCATAAAGTTTTATTTCATCTTCGTTGAGAAAATTCTTAGCAATTCCTACATCTGATTTCTTAACCGAAACTTTTCCTGCCTTATCAAAGGATTTCATACCCAATAAAGGCAATTCTGCATCTACTCTTCGATAAATCAATTCTGCAGCGGTTTGTTCACTAATTGCCCACAATAATTTATTCTGAATAATCTTAAAAAATTCAACAGTACTTTCATCCTTCGGGCTGTAATCGATGCTCGTGGTAAAAATATCTTTTATTTTCTGATAGAAAAACCGTTCTGATAAACGTATTTCCCGAATACGTTCTTGCAATTCATTGAAATAATTCATTGAATTTCCTGATTTGAAACGGTCATCGTTAAGAGCAAAACCTTTAATAATATATTCTTTTAATCTTTGGGTAGCCCAGATTCGAAATTGAGTGCCTTGTGGCGATTTAACTCGATATCCTACAGAGATGACTACATCAAGATTGTATAAAAACACCTCATTTTCTTGAACTTTACCTTGTATTGCGCCATGTTGAGTGGTTGTTCGGGATTTCCGAACAACCACTTTTTCGTCTAATTCTCCTTCCGAAAATAATCCTTTAATGTGTTCGCTGATTGTAGACTTAGCTTTGCCAAATAATTCACACATTTGAGATTGTGTTAACCAAACAGTTTCATCTTCCAGTTTAACATCAATTTTGATATTTCCTTCTTGGTTTTGATAAATTAAAATTTCACCTGTATTCATTTATTAAAATATTGTTGTCAAACAAAGTTAAAATATTAAATGAATGAGAATAGAAAAAACTAAATTTTGTAGTTGAGTTTATTCAAGAGAATTCAAAAGCAATTTTAACTAATCATTTTTTTTCTAGGTGAAACAAATCTCCATTCTTCAACTCATACTCCCTATTAAACGCTTCCTGCGAAACTTTAAAATAATCGGCAAGGATGAGAATGGTTTATTTGGATAAACACAATTTAAATGGGAAAATTTACCGCAGAGAACGCAAAGGGCGCAAAGGGAAGACATGAATTCAAATTCTCAACTCCCCATCAAATTCACAATCAATTTCACCATGATATCCATTTCTTAGGGTTTGCTTTCTGCAATAAGGATAGTGATTGCAACGAGTGCATTATCCGCAATATATTTGCTTCCATCAGATCGAAAAAGTTTTTTGTTTTTATCAAGGAAGAAAACAAATAATCCTGCTGCGATTCTTTTGTTTCCATCAGAGAAAGAATGATTCTTTACAACGAAATATAAAAGATGAGCGGCTTTTAAATAAATGCCTGGATATAATTCCTTCCTCTCAAAAGTTTGATAAATGGTTTCCAATGAACTTCTAAATGATTTATCTTTTTGATTACCGAAAAGTTGTCCAGCTTTGTGAGCTTCTCTCCAAATTTTAATTTGATCAATGGCTTCTTTGTAATTTAATTGAACTGTTTTTTCTTTTCCCGCATTAGGAATGCTTAATTTTTGATGATCATATTTATCTAATAAATCTAAAGCATGTGAATATTCGGTCACCACTTTTAATAATCCTATTGCTTCGTCACTCGAGAGTTCTTTTTTCTTTACTACATTTTCGAGTAACTTGATACTTTGTTTTAATTCATGAAGCTGTTCTTCTTTCGCTTTTAGTTTATCAATATTGACAGCGTAACCTTGGAGCAAATAATCTTTCAAACGTTGAGTTGCCCATTGACGGAATGCAATTCCTTGTTTGGAATTTACTCTATATCCCAATGAAATAATTACATCTAAATTATAATAATCAATAGTTCTTTCAACAGTTCTACCTGCCTCCTTTTGAACTGTTGCATTTTTTGCAACAGTTGACTTATAATTAAGCTCCTTTTCTTTGAATATGTTACTTAAATGCCTTGATATAACAGACTTATCCCTTGCGAATAATTGTGCTAATTGGTTTAATGAGAGCCAAACAGTTTCGCTTTCGAAACGAACTTCAACATGATTTTTTCCGTCCTTACTTTTAAAAATTTCTATTGCTTTTTCCATATTTTTCAAATGTTTCAGAGGTGCTCGCAATTTGCGACCACCTCCATTAATAGGTTAATTTTATTAGTAATAAATTAGATTAAATTGTTTAATAATTTTATAAAATCTATTAAACTCTGGATTTGGGATTCGATAAACAAAATATCCCTTTTCAATTCTGATGATGTAAAAATAAAATGGATTTTTGAGAAGAAAAAATAAAACTAAATTTTGTAGTCGAAATAAAAACTACTCTTCCTCAATCACCGTAAATTTCTCTGGAGCCACATAACTCAATTCTTCAGAAACGAAAAAAATGGTATTTGATTTTTGAATAGCGAAAACTTTGTAATTGTACACGGTATCAACAACGGCATTTCCAATTTGGTTTCCATGAGCATAGCGTTCTACTACTTTCCTGAAATATTTGGTAGGTTCATAATAATATAAAACTTGTTCATCTCCGTTTTGCTCCACCTTATTAGGTTTACCTTTTTTTGAAAGTAAAGAGTCGATTGATTTTCCTTCCCAACGTTGGATGCTGCATCCGATTAATAATAATGAGGAAAGCAGAATGAGGATAATTGTTTTCATATTAAAAGCGTGTTGGTGACAATTAATTTAACCAAACCTAATCCAACAAGTTTCGTTTCTCACTTTTTTGGAGCTATTTTAAAAATAGATGTTAAATAACATGAACGGCGTTATAAATCATCGTCCAAATTAAATAGCAAAGTTTATTAGATAGCAAATTGACAATTATGCAAATTCTATTGGTTGAGTGTTTTAAAATTCAATATTAAATCAATTAAATTCTGGATATAAAATCCATTCCATTAATATTTCGCCACTCATTTTCGCTGGATTTCTACCTATATCCCGATAAAATACCACTCATGTAAATAAATAGCCTATTTGCTTTCCATTTTCTATTTTCGCATTCTAAAATTTTACCTATTTATGAAACTAACTCATTACCTGTGTTTATCGGGATTAGCAATGCTAAGCATCGGTGTTTCTGCACAGAAAATTGAATTTCAGGAATACGACCTGAAAAATGGTTTGCATGTCATTTTACATGAAGATCATACAACTCCCATCGTTACTGTATCTGTATTGTATCATGTGGGTTCAAAAAACGAAGATCCAAAACGTACAGGATTCGCACATTTTTTCGAGCATTTAATGTTTGAAGGTTCTGCGAATATCGGTCGTGGCGAATACGGAAAAATTATCGAAGAAAATGGTGGTGTTTTAAATGCCAACACTTCTTTTGATAGAACCTATTATTATGAAATTCTTCCTTCCAATCAAATGGAATTAGGTTTGTGGATGGAAGCAGAAAGAATGCTTCAGTTAAAAGTTGATTCTGTAGGTGTAGAAACACAACGCGGTGTAGTAAAAGAAGAATTAAATCTTCGTGTATTGAATCAACCTTATGGAAGTATCCTTCAGCAAACATTCAGTCACGCTTTTAAAGTTCATCCTTATCGTTGGACACCCATCGGTGATGCGCAATACATCAATGCGGCCACCTATGAAGAATTCATGGATTTTTACAAAACATTTTATGTTCCTAATAATGCAACTATTTCTATCGCGGGAGATTTTAAACCTGAAGACGCAAAAAAATGGATTGAGAAATATTTTGGACCGATTCCAAAAGGAACAAAAGCAATTCCTCGTCCGAAAGAAGTAGAGCCTAAGCAAACTTCTGAAATCAGAGATACTGTTTATGATAATATCCAATTACCAGCTGTAATCATGGGTTATCATATTCCAGGCCAAGGAACACCTGATTATTATGCAGTGAATATGTTGGCGCAATTATTATCACAGGGAGAAAGTTCAAGAATCGCTAAAAATGTAGTGGACAAACAACAAAAAGCGATTTTCGCAGGAGCCTTTCCATTGCCTTCAGAAGATCCTGGATTGACTTTGATGTTTGGAATTTGTAATATGGGAATTCAACCAGATGATTTGGAAAAAGCAATCGGTGCTGAAATTGAAAAAACACAAACAGAATTAATCAGTGATGAAGAATTTCAGAAATTGAAAAATCAGATTGAATCGGATTTTATTACTTCTAATTCAAGTATGGCTGGAATTGCAGAAAGTTTAGCTAACTATGAAGTTTATTTCGGTGATGCTAATCTTATCAATACAGAAATCGATCGTTACATGAAAGTAACGAAAGAAGATATTCAACGTGTAGCAAAAGAATATTTCAGAAAAGAAAATCGCGTTGTTTTATATTATTTACCTAAACCATAATTCTTCCTTCAACGAAAGAATAATGAAATAATAAAATGAAAAAAATGAAAAAGCTAAAATATATATCACTTGTTTTGATTGCGGCAATCATGGTCAATTCAGCCAATGCACAAAAAACAACTAAAGTAACTGCAACTGGAACTGAAAAACTAGATCGTTCAGTAAGACCAACAGCAGGAACAGCTGCAACTATCCAATTGAAAAAACCTGAGATGTTCACTCTGGATAATGGATTAAAAGTTTTTGTTGTTGAGAATCACAAAAACCCGAGTGTTTCACTTTCCATCCAATTGGATATTCCTCCAATGAAGGAAGGAGATAAAACAGGAGTTTCTCAATTTTCTGGAGAACTTTTAGGAACAGCAACAGAAACAAGAACTAAGGATCAAATCAATGAGGAAGTAGATTTCATTGGCGCCTCCTTAAATACATCAGGTGGTGGAATTAGTGGTGCTTGTTTGAAAAAACATTTACCTAAATTAATGGATGTACTAACAGATGTATTATTGAAACCAGTTTTCAATCAGGAAGAATTGGATAAATTAAAAACACAAATGAAATCCAATCTTGCTTCAAATAAATCTTCACCGGCCAACATGGCTTCAAACCTTAAAGCGAAATTGGTTTACGGAGCTAATCATCCCTATGGAGAAGTGATGATGGAAGCTAATGTGGATAATATTACATTAGAAGATTGTAAGAAATATTACGCTGATTATTTCCGTCCTAATGTTGGTTATCTTGCAATTGTTGGTGATATCACTAAAGCTGAAGCAAAAGAATTGTGTGCTAAATATTTTTCAGGGTGGAAAAAAGGAGAAATTCCAAAATCTTATATACCGCCAGTGCAAGGACCTGCTCAAACAAAAGTTTGTTTTGTTGACAAGCCGGGTGCTACACAAACAACCATTCATATTACTTATCCTGTAGATTATAAACCCGGGAGTGAAGATGCGATAAAATGTGCAGTGATGAATGATATTTTAGGTGGATCATTTTCTGCTCGTTTATTCAGAAATCTTCGTGAAACTTATCGTTTGACGTATGGCGCCTATTCTGATTTATCTTCAGATAAATATGTAGGAAATTTTGATGCTAATGCAGATGTTAGAACTATTGCCACAGACAGTGCATTAGTACAATTCTTTTATGAGATTAATAAAATGCGCAATGAACCTGTTTCACAAAGAGAATTACAAGGAGTAATCAATAATTTGACCGGTATATTTTCATTGGCTTTAGAACAACCTTCTACCATCGCAAGTTTTGCAATGAACATTGATAAGTATAATTTATCTCCCGACTATTATGCTAACTATTTAACTGCACTTTCAAAAGTAACTATTGAAGATGTTCAAGCGATGGCTAAAAAATATTTGAAGCCAGAAAATGCTTATATCATTTTAGTTGGAGACAAAGAAGTAATTTCAAAAGATGTAGCCAAATACAGCAAAGACGGAAAAATAGCTTATTATGATAGCTACGGAAATGATTTTGTTGAATTGAAAAAAGCGCCTGAAGGTGTAACTGGATGGACTGTTTTAGATAATTATATAAAAGCAGTTGGTGGAGAGGTAGCCATGAAAAAAGTAACTAGTTTGAAAATTGTGATGAGCGCTACACTTCAAGGAATGGCAATTGACCAAACTGTAATGAAAAAAGCGGTTAAAGGTGGAGGTAATAAAATGAAATCTTCATTTGGTTCAGGTATGATGGTTTTACAAAGCTCAGTTTTTGATGGCACCACTGGATATTCAGCAGATATGCAAAGTGGCAAAAAAGATTTTACTCCAGAAGAAATCACCGAAATGAAAATGGATGCGCAGATGTTTCCAGAATTATTTTACAAAACAAATGGATACCAATTTAATTTATTAGGAATAGATAAAGTAGATGAGAAGGAAGCCTATAAAATCGAAATGGTAAAACCAAATGGTGATAAGCAAACGGAATGGTATGATGTTGCTACAGGTTTTCAAGTGATGACTGCTGTTACGCAAGATGGAAATACTATTGAAACTAAATTTTCTGACTACAAAGAAATTGAAGTGAAGAAAATAGGGAAATTGAAATTTCCGAATAAGGTTTCTGCAATGGTTGGCCCAGGAATGGTTTTGGAATTCGTTGCAAAAGAAATATTAGTGAACTCTAAATTAGATGATGCTTTGTTTAGTGCAAAGTAAAAATTTAACCACGAATTACAAGAAGTAGACACAAAGTTCACAAAGAAAAAATGAAGAATAATATTTAAGCGGCTTTCGGGCCGCTTTTTTTATTATTAATACCTTAAAAATTATTGCTTTTTTATTCAGATTGATTGTTATTGAGATCAATAAAATTCAATTATTTTGATAGTAGAAAAAATATCAATTGATAATAGCGCCAATCTAAGTAACTTGGGTTAATAAATTAATTTATTATCAACTCATTTTGAAAAATGAGTTATATTTAATCTAACTTTTCATTTAGCTAATGATGACAGAAATAAAAACATTTAAAGAATTTAATTCAAAACAAAAAGTATTTGATAAACTAAGAAATATTGGAAGAAAACTTGCAATTTCTAGTTTGTCTATGAAATATGACATTTCAAAAACCACTAATTGGATAAAACTACCCTATTACCACCATGTATTTGATGATGAAAAATTAAATTTTGAAAGTCAACTAAAATATCTAAAAAATTTTGGTGATTTTATCAGTATGGATAAAGTTTGCGAATTGGTGAATGGTAACGAACCCATTGATGGCCGTTATTTTTCACTGAGTTTTGATGACGGCTTTCTTAATTGTCGAAATAATATGATGGAAATAACTAGCAATTTGAATATTCCTGTCATTATTTATCTTCCGACTGATTATGTTGGATTGAATGCTTCCTACGCAAATGACATCGAAAAAATCAAGCAATTTTATCCCGAGGATCCGAAATTAATTTCATTTTTGAGTTGGGAAGATTGTAAAGAAATGCTTTTACATAATATCACTTTTGGTTCTCATACCTGTAGTCATGCCAATTTATCGAAACTACATTCTACTGGAATTGAAACTGAACTTAGAAATTCAAAAAACATAATAGAAGAAAAGCTAAATACATCTTGTTTGCATTTTGCATGTCCATGGGGTCGTATTGGAATTGATTTTCACCCTGAAATTACGACTGATATTGAAAAAAGAATCGGATTTAAATCTTTCGCCACCACCAACAGAGGAAAAATGCAAAAAAATGATAATCTATATCAGTTGAGGAGAGATCATTTATTGGCTGAGTGGGGTAATTATCAATTAAAATATTTTTTTGGAAAATGATTACTCGTAATGAATTAAATATTCGACATGCAAAATCAGAGGACGCCATTGAAGTCTGTAAGCTTTTGAAAAAACTTGGACTCAATCAACCAGCTAATCAAGAAGCCATCCAACATTGGCAAAGATTATGGAATGAAAATCCATTTTATAAAACTTTTAAACTAGAATATTTTTATGGTTGGGTAATGGAGCATAATGGAAAAATTGTAGGCTTTTTTGGCAATATTCCGAGAATATATTCTTTGAATGATAAACTAATTCCTGTTGCAATTGCTAGTCAATGGGGAGTGAAGAAAGAATACAGACAATACACCGATTTATTGTCGGAGAAATTTTTCAATGAAAATCCCATAACATTAAAGTTGGTTACTACAGCAATAAAACCAACTGGACGTATTTTTGAAAAATTCAATGGCAAAAGAGTTCCGAATAATCAGTTGGACAATGTGTATATGGTTCCATTTGATTTATTCAAACTCATTCAACATAAATACACCAATTCATTGCTGAAATTTTTTATTACCTTTTTGAGTTACATTATACCATGGAAATGGAAGTTTCGTACAATCAAAAAAAACAACGCGATACGTGAAATAAAAATTGAAAACGCAGAAAATAATCTCGAAGAATTTTTAAATCGATTTATGAATCAATCAAAAGGATTAATTGCCACACGAAATCTGGAAACATTAAAATGGTTTTATTTAGGTGGAATTCGCAGACTTGAGAAAAAATTTTTTATTTACGAAGAAAAAAATATTATTACTGGTTTTGCCTCTATCATTGAGGAACCGATTGAGGGAAATTCAAGCATAAAAAGATTTAAGGTAATTGATGTTCTTGCAGAAACCAATAAGGTAAAAAAGGAAATCATTACAGAATTAATTCGAAATTCTTTTGAAATGAAAGCTGATGTTTTGGAGTTTCACCACTGCGGATTGATAAATAAATCAGAAATTCCATTTTTTATTTTGACAAGAAAATACAAACAATTTCCCGCATACTATCATTCTTCTGATTCAGAATTAGATTTAATATTAAATAATCAAAATAGCTGGAATCTCATGCCATTTGATGGTGACACCGCATTATCCTGATATCAATTAAATATATTTTGAGATATACGAAAGGATTTTAGCTCAATAATTTAAAATATTTATTGCTAAGTTCAGTGACGTCACTTCTTTCTTTCCCAATAATATTTGCAGCAGAGTGAAATGATTTCCAATCGAGATCATTCCAATCTACCAATGATTCGATTACCTCCACATATCTACTTTCGTTTAATAAATCAATTATAAAACCAGCGTTCAGAGATTCCGTCTTTATCCACGGAGTGCGGTCACTAATGATTACCGGGAGACCGCACATAAAACTTTCCAAAATAATATGTCCAAAATTTTCGCCCCTGGTAGGAAGAAAAAGAAAATCATATTCAGATAAAACATCAAATAACAATTCAGAATGAAGATTTCCTTTATAATTGACGGAAATATTACTTGGCATCTTTTCAATTATTGATTTACATTTCTTCCAATATTCTCCATCATAAATACTACCAAAAATATCCAATTCAATATGTCCTTTGCATTTTGCTAAAACTTCGAGCGCAAATAAAGTGTTCTTTTCAGGAGCAATTCGCGCAACAGAAACTAATTTTAATTTGCCTACTATCTTTGTATGAATTATTTCTATTCTTTCAATTTGTAACCTAGGAAAATTATCTGCGACAATTATTCTTTTAAATGATTTGATGTTCCTTCTAACTTGATTTGATTCAATTTCATTCGAAACATGAAATGTAGCTTCCTGATAAAATTTACTTAAATTAATCCATTTCAAAAACAATTTCTTCTTGATAGATTTTATCTTAAGTGCTTCGATAGCTAACATCCCACGGGGAGAAACCACAATATTTTTATGATTGAAAATTTTCGAAGCCATTAAGGGCAATATTGAAAATTTTTTTGAGAATAGTCCCATAATCATTATTGTCTGATAACTTCGTTCCTTCAACAAATTCACATAATGATTTTTGTTTTGATGATGTTTATCCAAATACATTATTTTTTCACCATTGGGTCCCATCAACCAATGATTAAATTTAATATCAGAATACGGAATACTCTCAGTATATTCTGTATTACCAGTAACAACAAAAAATTCGTAATGTAATTTTAAATGCGCAATCATATTAAAACAAGATCTAACCGGACCGCCAGCTTTGTAGCCAGGAAAATACCAATCAATAAAAATGAGGATTTTCGGTTTTTTTGTCATTAGGATCTGATATTATTTCTTTGCAACCAATCTTCAAGAACTACCAAATACCAAACTCGTGAAAATGTAACACGTTTATCTCTATTTAAGAAACATTTCCAATGAAGAATAATTTCTTTTTCATTAAAAAGTTCACGTTTAGATAAGGAATAAATACGTTCTTCACAAAATGATTTCAACTCATTTTTCATCCACCCTTCCCAAGGAAAAGTGAAACCCATTTTCTGTCGATTGACAATTTCAGATGGAATTAAATCACCCAATGAATCTATTAATAATTTTTTAGGTGAATGAGGAATTTTAAATTCATCCTTTACACCTAAAACATAAGAAACTAAATGATGATCTAAAAACGGAACGCGAACTTCTAATGCATGCGCCATACTCATTTGATCGGTATCACGTAATAATACATTTTGCAAATAAGTACTTAATTCGAAAATTGAAATTTTAGATAAATCAGCATAAGAATAAGCTAATCGATTGCTTCGTATCAATTCATGAATTATTTCTGAAACTCTATTGACAGAAATATTTTGTCTACCCGTTAGCTCAATGATCTTCTTTTCTGTCAGTACTTTTCTCATCAAAGGATAAGTCGATTCTATTGAAAATTTATTTAATCGCAAAAATTCACTTAATTTATCTGATGAGATAGAAGGTTTTACTTTTTGCAAAACATGGGCACCAAATCCTCTCATTCCATTTGGAAAAACATGCAACCATTTTTTAGATTGAATTTTTTTTAATTGCATAAATGACTCGTAACCCGCAAATAATTCATCACCACCTAATCCAGAAATTGCCATTGTAATTCCTGCCTCTTTGGTGACTTTAGAAACCACAAATGTATTTGGGCCATCCCCAGATGGGTGATCCATGGCCGCCAATGATCCTGGCATCATTTTCAAAAAATCATTCGGAGACAATTTGATTTCAGTGTGATCGGTAGAATATTTTTCAGCAATTATTTTTGCATACTTTGCTTCGCTAAATTCGGATTCATCAAATGAAATACAAAAAGTTTTTACCGCTTGGGATGAATTCTTAGCCATCATAGCAACCACAGCAGACGAATCTATTCCACCTGATAAAAAAGCACCAAAAGGAACATCGGCCACTAAACGTTTCTGAACTGCCTTTTCAAATAAAGAACAAATATTATTCGTTACTTCTTCATAAGAAACAGTATTTGAAATATTTTCCGCGCATGAATCAACAGACCAGTATTTCTTAATCTGTGTTTCATTTTTTCGAATCAACATAAAATGTCCGGGCATCAACATTTCCACATCCTCAATCATCGTTTGAGGAGCGTGCACCGTTTGATAACGGAGATAATCTTCTAATGAATTTTCATTTATTCGTCGTGGAATCAAATCAGATGATAATAATGCTCTGAGTTCTGATGAAAACAAAATACTATTTTCCTTTTTATAAAAATAAACTGGTTTAATTCCTAAGCGATCGCGAACAATTAATAATTCATTTTCTATCGCATCCCAGATAGCAAAAGCAAACATTCCTTCCAATCGAGAAATAAAATCAATTCCCCATTTTCGATAGGCATTTAATAATACTTCGGTATCTGATTTTGTTCTGAAATTAAAATCTGTAAGTTGTGATTTTAAATTATTGTAATTGTAAATTTCACCATTAAATACCATTGCATACCTTTTATCCTCACTAAAAAAAGGTTGATTGCTTTCCACACTTAAATCAATTATTGATAATCTTCGATGACCTAAAACAATATTATTTCCCTCGTAAATTCCATCGGCATCTGGTCCACGATGAGAAATGGCAAAATTCATCCTTTGCAATATCTCTCTTGCATTATCTACTTTTTGAGTGCCAAATATTCCGTTAATCCCGCACATCTACTTTAAAAGGTCTGAAATTTGTTTTGCCCATTTTTGAGGAGTTATTTGCTGAGCCAGTTCATGACTTTTTTCTGCCATTCTATTTAATCGCTCAGCACTCGAGCCCATCATTTCCTTGAAAGCTTTCTTTAATTGTACTTTATTACACGCTTCAACTATAAATCCATTCTCTCCGCTTTTTACAAATTGAGAAGCAGATCCCACTCTATCTGTTGCAATTATTGGAAAACCACTCGCAGCGAATTCGTGTATAACTACACCCCAAGGTTCGAAAGAACTGGGTAAAACAAAAACACCTGTGTCACGAATGAAATTTGGAATTTCCTCGGGTTGCACAAATCCAAAATGTTTTATGCTTGGATGCTCTTTTCTCTTCTCATATTCCGCTCCAGTACCTAAGCACCAAAGTTCCCATGCATTAGGGTTTTCTTTTTGCAATTCAATAAATGCATCCCACATTTCATAAATTCCTTTGAATGCAAGGTAACGTCCAACGAAAATAAATCTCTTTGGAAAATTATTTTTTTTCTGTTCGCTAAATCTCGAATAGTAATCATTAAAAAAATGGGTGTCGGCAGAATAAAAACCAGTAAGAATATTTTTGTCATCGAATCCCAATTTTTGCGCAAATAATCTTTGAGATTCGCCTGGCACCCAAACTCTGTTGAAATACTTTCGAACCAACATTCCACTCAATACGGATGCCATTCTTTGTTTGAAATCACCAACCCATTGATTATCGATTCCTACAATGACAGGGATTTTCTTTTTATATTTCCTACACGCTTTTTTATATCCTCGATCCATCCAACCGCTGCAATAAATTAAATCCGGTTGAATGTTTTCCAAAACTTTTTGAATTTTTCCTCTCTTAAATTCAGTTCTATCAAAAACTTTTATATCAGGATGAAATTTAAAATCAAATGGTGCTTCTTTATTCAAGGGCCATCTAAAAAGATAAACTTCTACTTCATTTGATTTAATTAATTCTTCAATACAGGAAAGAAAATAGGAGGCCAATTCTGTATATAGGAAAACAACTTTATATTTTTTTTGCACGTATTTTTCTTTTAAAGAATTTGAATAAAAAATAAAACAAAATGGGTATAAATATTATAGAAATTCCATACCAAAAGTATCTATGAGTGACCATTTGCCAAACGTAAAGAGGTGCCAATCGCCAATTGAAACTAGGCTCCTCTGGACGATGATTCTTCCACCAATCCATCGTATATTTTTCAAAAGGAAGTACGACATTACTGTTCAATGAAAATGTTCGAAAAGAAATTTTTCCTTGTTTGGAGTCTACTAACAAAACCGCATCTCGCGGCAAATCACGAATGGCAGTAGCAATGAACGTGATTTTTTTATTGTATGGATGATACAAAAAACTAGCAGGTGCATTTCCTAAGGAACCACTGAACAAATAAACTCTTGCATTTTCAGATGCCTTTGCAATCATTGGAAAAACTTCGTCTTTGAAATTGGTGGCAGTTGCCGATTGCGTATTATCCGGAAATAATTTCATCAAATCTTCATCCATATCTACCCATAAGGTGCGATGCATGAAAATAAAAATATTTTTAATCCTATTTTCTGTTTTTAAATTCAATTTTAAAAATTCCAATTGGGTATTTCGAATATCCCCATTATCTATTTCGGAATCTAAAACAATGAATCGTGATGATCCAATTTCAAATGAATGGAATGTTTTTCCATAATGTGCACGATAAAATTCATTGTCCACATCATGATTACCTACTGCATTGAGAAGCGGCATCTTTAACTTAGGAAAAAGATATTTTTCATAATTATTATGGTCTCGGTCTACATTTAGAAATAAATCTCCCAAACACATTATGAAGGCTGCATTCATTCCATTCAATGTATCGATATTCGCCATTAAAGAAGCTGCAGGCATTCCAGAAGTGCTATTGGAGGCTCCATGAAAATGTCCACTTACGATAAAACTAAAATCATCTGGGTCTACTAATTTTGATTGATTGTTAAGTTCCGATTCGACTTTATGCCTCACTAATTTTTGATTCCTGATTGAATCAGATTCATGTATATTACGAATATCAGTTGAATTGAGACCTTGGGTCAATTTACTTTTATCCATCATTTGCGATTTACAACAAATGGCAATAATCAAAAATGATATTATCTTAATGTATTTCATTCAATAATTACTTCTGATTTTTTATCAGTTTCAAATAAATTTTTTACTTTTTCTTTACTTAAATTTCTAACTATAATCTTAGACGGACCAAATACATCTGATTTTTTTTCTGCTTTGAATCCTAAGTCTACTTTTCGTAAATCTATTTCATTCAACTTAATTTCAGATAAGTCATAGGCAATGAATCCCGTTTTACCATTACTGATTTTAATATTGCTTCCTCGAATATCGGCTCCATTATTAGCCAGGACAGCATTTTTACAATGATTAAATGTCAAAACATTGAAAAATCCGGTACTGCCATTGAGTTCAACTGCATTTTTTATGCAATTATAAAAATTCACATTGTTCAAATGAATGATTGAATATTCGCCAAGTAATGCAAATTCTTTGAAATTATAAAAAGTTGAATTTATCACATTCATGGTTCCGCGAGTACATCTTACAGCTGAGAATGTCTCAGATGAAAATTGACAATGATCAAATTTTACCTCTGCTTCGTAAATAGTCATGATAGATGAATGAGAATCTGATTTTTTTACCCCTCTATTCAAATTACTAAAATCTACAAACTGAAATAAACTTTTTTCTTTTACCTCCAATACGATGAATCCATTACCAGTGCTATCACTAGACGCAATATGAATGGGATACTCTTCCGTTCCAATAAACCTCATTGAAGATCTAGAAATAATTCTAGCTCCAGAAATAATATTTAATGAAATAGGAGCCTTTGCCATTATTTTATATCCCGCAGGAAAAATCAAATCCTTTGTTATTTCATGCTCACCAGCACTAAAATAAATTTCTTTTTTCGTTTCGTTTACAGAAATAAAATCAAATTCCTTATAATTGGGTGATTTTGCTAAATAATCATTATAGTATTTACGAGTACTTTCCATTTCTATTGGTTTTACATCTCTTACTACTTCACTCTTAGATCCGGGAACCATTACTATTAATTGCAATTTTTCTGAATCAAAATTATCGGGTGTTGGAAAATGAAATTTGATGGATTCATACACCACTTGCTCGTTGTTTCTTTTCGAAGAAATATAAGTTACAGCATCTAATTTTGTTCTTTTATCCTGGTACAATACGGCAACAATTTCAACTGGTAATATACTATTGGATCCAGAAGTGATATAGAGTGAATCGTTCTTAGCATCCTCTAAATAAAATGCAGGAATGATTGGCTTTTTCAATAAAGCAATAATATTTTTTTGATTTTGATAATAAGGATCAAGGGGCATTTTTTTATAGGGAAATTCACTATAGAGTATTGCTAAATTATTTTGAAGTTCAGCTTCCTGTTTTTCAAAAAAGCTATTTAAATATTTTGACTGAGCCACTCTTTTAAGATGCTTCACATAAAGTTTAAAAAAGTCACCATCACTAAATAAAAGTTCGTGCCATTCGGGAGTAGTTGAATGTTTATTTTTAAATTTAGATGCGCCACATAAATTACTTGTATTTCTTACACTGAAACTTTCATACCCCACAGGTTCTAATTTTTGAGTAATGGGATTATAATAATATTTTACATCCGACCAATCTAACGAAAACTGTCCACCCACCAAATCGAGAATAGCATGAAATCTGGCCAATTTATCTATATCAAAAGCTTCTGATGTGCTTAATTCTCCAGCCTTAAATTTTTCCATTTTTACAATGGCTTCGGCATAATTATTTTGCGCTTCTTTCGATTTAAAATTTTCCTTCTCATCATAAGCTTCGGGATAAGAAGAATTAATTTTAAGATCATCAAAGTTCAATTTATATTTATCATGCTCGTTTAAGCGATCATACCAATACAAATCGGGATTCAAACCTAAAATGGGTCCCTTGGGTAATTTATGGTGACCAATTAATTCTTCTGCGAAATTTTCTTCTAGGGCATAAATTCCCCAAGATTCTCCATTCACTTTTAAATTAAGAAATGAATAACGCACGGTTGCGATTCCTTCTTGTTCTAAAAGCTGATGATAAATCCATTCATAAATATAATTTCTCGTTCCTGGATGCATCAATGAAAATATTTTCATTCCTTTAAATGCATCACCCTTTACTGTTTTTATCCTAAACGACCATTTTCCGTCTTGCAAATGATCTGTCATATGTCCTTTGAGGCGCAACTTACATTTTATCTTTTTGCCTTGATAAGAAATGATGGCCGAAACATATCTTTCTTCTGTTTTAGTAATAATTCCACGATTGAGATGTTGTTCTCGTTGTGATTCGAGTTTAAGATAATCTTCTTCGTTAATGGTAATTTCTGCGGTTTCATACTCGGCATCAAATGAAGCCCAATAATTAACGGTAACGGTTTTTACAAAATCACCAGCACCCGTAAATCCATGTCTTTTTGCCCAGCGATCAAGAATAAACCATGAAGTAGATAGAATGATAAAAGAAATAAACAAAAAAGAAAGTATTATTTTCCGTCTTCGCAATCTTTTTATCGCTTTATCTTCTTTTTGCATGAAATTCTAGCCTTTGTTTATCAAAAAATTAGTATTCAGTTATAGGGAACAATGCAGCAAAATTAAGGATATTAATCCAATAAAACTGTAAATAATCATTGGATAGTGGTTAATGATTTTTCTAGAATAGGCAATAACAATTCGGCCATTACTGATTGTCCTTTTTCACCCATGTGAATATCGTCAATAAAAGCATCATCCATTTCATTTAAGGCATCAAGATCGCTTATTACCTTTACATTTTCTTCTTCGCACATACGTATAATTTTTTTTCCATCGGCATTGAAATCACCTTTTTGAATTTCCTTCTTTGAGGCGTGAAGGTAAACCAACAATGGAATTTTTTTCTTGGATGCATAACTGAAAAAATTTTTCCATCCTGGATTTATTTTTGAATCGCTAAAATCTTTGAGATAATCATATTCAGCAGATCCTCCAAATAAAGCTTTTGTCTTTGGCCAAATGAATCTGGTCCATAAATCTGTTAGTGCAAGCAAAGGCTTTTGATTAGGCCATGCAGAATGAACGCCCACTACTTTCCTAAAATGCATATTATCCCTTAAATCATGACTGGAAAACACTAACACAATAATATCTGCATCAAAATCTCCCTGTTTTTGGAGATAAGCAAAAGCATTTGACAAGCCCCAACTCTGAGCAGAAATATTCAAAATCTGTACTTGGTTTTTAAATTTTTCATTCAATTTATTTTCTTCAATGGTAGTTGCCAAATTATCTTGATCAACATGTGCTCCTCCATTAAGAACAGAATCTCCAAATTCGAGAATAATGAATTTTTTTTTCTTATTTACTTTATTACTTCGCATGCCGAATTCATTGGTCACAATATGATTTCCAAATCTCCAAACATCTTGGTTGGGTTCATAAAAGTATTCATATTGTTCATCTTCTCTATAAATCGCCAAATCCCCTAATCCGATAACAAATCGAAGGATGATCTCTGAGACGAACAGAAATAAAAACAATATTGAAAATATTTTAGCCCACTTCGGTAACTGTTTCCACTTTTTCATTTTCGGTTGGTTCTTCAGTTTCTATATTGAAAAGATCTTCAGTTAATAAAGTTACAATAATGAGAAATAAAATGGTGTAAGGATTCAAAGAGGCCGCTAACCAAGGTTCAAAATTAACAGAAAACATGACGGCGAATAAGGCGGGGAATGCGTAGGTATTATACCGTGATCCTTTTATAAAAATCAAAATCAAACCACGAAGAAAAGCGAATAGTCCAAACAAACCGGTATTTAACCAAACTATAAGATAAGTATTATGAACACCACCTTCATGACCCGATTTACTGAGCATTTCGTAATTCTTTCGCATGAGATTTTCATCATATCCCATTCCTTTACCAATAAAAAAACTATCCTGAATATTTTTCCAGGCAAATTCCCAAGCAATAAGCCTTCCTGACCCCTCTTCCAAAGTTTCTAATCTTAGGGATTGACTTAAACCTAATGAAATAATAATTTTAGGAAGATAAATAATAATGACCTCCATTGAAACGAGAATAAGGAAAAAAGCAAGAAATCCAAGGAAGGAAGAATATTTAAAAAGTTGATTGAACCCATAGAACAAAACAACAGCTAACAATGCGGTTCTGGAACCAGTTTTATATAAAACATAAAACATAATTAGAAAAAGAATAATCTTTTCAGTTCGACTAAACAATTCGGGATACTTTGAATTGATAATCGTAAAAAGAATGAAAAACAAAATCATAAAAATCCCAAGTCCGTTTGGATTTCCAAACATACCTCGTAACCTGCCACCGTGTGAAAATGCTATTTCAGAATTATAAAATCTCATTAAAAAACCAATTATGACTATAGAAAAAAGAAAATACACTAAATTTCTAAGAAAATTAGTTCCATGTTCATCATAAGATCTAATTACATAATTGGGTACAGCAATAAAAAGAAGGAAGTAAGAAAGTAATTTCTGAAAAGAAGTTGTAAAAATAGGTGAATACAATAATCCAATCAGGGCAAAAATAAAAAACGGAACAAAGTATTGGTATAATTTTACAATCCTTTCCTGTTTCTGCATGGTTATTATTAAGAAAAAAAATAACATCAGAATATAGATATTCTTGAAGGACTTAGCGAATGACATTTGAATCTCGAGGCTATCGGATAGAATTAAAATAAAAATGAATCCAATGAAAATCTCCTGAAAACGATTAGCACTGAAAAGTAGAAAAAGTGAGGCGGGAATGATAAGAAAAACTCCAGGGCCAGTAAAGGCTCCAGCAATTGACCAGATGATAAGAAGCCCCAACATCTGAAAATTATTTTTCAAAAAATCGGTTGCGATCATTTCAAATATTTTTTGATCAGTAAATTCATTTCATTTTCTCTATTCGTAGCAAATGCTTTTAGAATATCCACTTCTCTATTCCATTCTTCAATAGTAGCCGGCTTTCGCCATCTCTCCGTATGCCTTTGTATAGCTGGGGAAATTTGATTTTCTAAGCTGCTAATTTTATTCTTTAAATTTGCCCTAGACAAATCTTCGGAAATCATTTTACTGAACTTTTCACGAAGCAATTTGTGAAAATCAGAAGACTCCATTAATTTACGAAACAATTTACTAAACTCATCCTTTCCATCAAAAAGTCTGGCAAACATATCTTCTGAAACAGCATTTTCTCCGGTATAAGCAAAACCAAAATCCAAATCAAAAAAAGCAAAACGCCACTTTGTAGCTGAATTTTTACTATTTGAAATCTTATACATTTTTAAATTATTTGCAGGCCAATCCGAGTTAGCGAAAAACAATTGCCCAACCAAATAAGTAGTTAAGTCATCCATGTCAAAAACCGCTAACAATTCAGCATAATTTAATTTAGTAAGATTATCTTTTACTCTTATCAGATTCAGAAATTCAGATTCATCACCCGCTTCTAGTGTCCAATTCTCCACAAGGGTCACTTCTTTTTCCTTACATCCAAAACTTTCTGCGATAAAATTCTCATCAACTCTGTTCTGCAAAAAATGGATTCCCCAATATTCTCCATTGATAAAAACTTCGGAAGGAACGAATCCAGATGTTAGGATTCCTGTTTTCTTAACCAATTCTTGCATCAGCATATCCCTAAAAAGCGACTTCGTATTATCATTTCCGCCATTGCGCAAAACCAAAGATTTCAATCCATCACCATTACCGAAGAAATCATATTTGAAGTTTTTATTACCTAAACTTTTCGATGCCGAAAGCCGAATGGATTTTTGAGGAAAAGACCTGGTGGCCTTGCCGCTTATTTCTGCGTAAGCATAAGAAGAATAAAGAGCTTGTCCTTTGGTGTTGTAATAACTAAAAAATACGTTGCGTTTATCATTCTCTTTACGATAATAATTTGCTGGTTGGGTCCAAGGGGTGGGATAGCTAACTATTGAAGAAACGAAATCGGCATCAAAGCCCCTTACATAAATTCCGTTACTATATGAAAAAAAATCCTCCGGATGAACAAGGATTGAAATAATAGGTAGATTTAATTTATAGGGTATAAATAAATTAGAAATCCAACCTTTTGGTGTTGATTTCAAATATTGCAAGGCGCTGATTTCAGAAATAGGAAATCGCCAATAAGTAGAAGTAATGATTTGACTAATGTTCCCTTGGTAAAAATCTGAATGATTGAAACCACTTCCGATATTGTAACAATATCCGCTCGAGAAAATAAAATCTTTTTCGTTCAAGCGGCTAGGAACTGAACTAAGCATATTTTCCGATCGAACGATTTTAATATCTTTAATTGGATTGACAGAGTCTGTAAGATGAAACAAATTACCTGTGTAAAATGAGCATAAACTGGAAATGGTAATAATTACCGAAACAAAAAATAATTCCTTTTTAGAAGAGAGCATCTTGCTATTTCGACTTATAAAAATACATGCAGGGCAATACCAGAAATAATGTCACCATTGTTGTTAAGAACAGATTTGCAGCTCCACAACCGAATGCAACGAAAATACATGTGAGATAAAAAACTTTGGATCGTAATGAAAATCCATCATTTCCGATGACTGGAATCAAGGCCAACAATCCGAACAACACCAGTATCCAAGGAGTTTTTAGGCTGAAGATGGCAATTGTTGTGAATATAACTTGCATAGGAACCAGATAATTCAGAAAGTGGAATTCATTCGATTCAACATTTCCTTTCTTCCAAAAATTACGGATTAGAATTGCCAGTAGTGCTGAAATGGAAAGTTGCAAAAATAAAATAGGCAGGTCCGTTATTGAAAAACCCATCGTTAGCTGTGCTAATAGTTGTTTGAGCATGATGATTTATTAATACTACGAAAGTACTAAATTTACATAAAATCTCCTGTTTTTATCTTGTTATTAGTATATTTACAATTAAAATTAGTAAATGTTACCGCTTCATCTACCATTCATTTCAGGTAAGGAAAAAGAATATGTTGCGGAGGTAATTGATAGCGGTAAACTCTCCGGCAATGGGAAATTTACTATGTTATGCCATTCCTATTTTGAAACGAAGCTCGGTTTTAAAAAAGTACTTCTCACCAATTCCTGTACAGATGCGCTTGAAATGTGCGCACTCATTTTGGAACTTGAACACGGGGATGAAATCATTTTACCCTCTTATACTTTCGTAACAACAGCAAATGCCTTTTATAACTATGGAGTAATTCCTGTTTTCTGTGATTCGATGAAAGATGATCCAAATATTGACCCCCTTCAAATGGAAAGAAAAATTACCTCAAGAACTAAAGCTATTGTGGTAATGCATTATGCCGGTATTTCATGTGAAATGGAACAAATTTTGGCTATTGCGAAAAAACACTCGCTTTATGTGATTGAGGATTCCGCATTAGGATTGGGAAGCACTTACAACAAAAAACCACTTGGTAGCCTAGGTGATTTAGCTACTTTTTCTTTTCATGAAACCAAAAACATCAGCTGTGGTGAAGGAGGTTTATTAGTAATTAATAATGAAAAACTTATCCAAAAAGCAGAAATAATCTGGGAAAAAGGAACGAATAGAGCGGCCTATCTTAGAGGTGAATTCAATAAATATGAATGGATATCCAAAGGATCTTCTTTTCTTACTTCCGAAATCCATGCCGCCTTTTTATTTGGTCAACTTCAAAATTTCGATTACATACAGCTGAAAAGGAATGAAATTTGGAATACTTATCAAAAAGCTTTTGAAGGATTTAAAAAAATTACCCTTTCCAATCCAGGTTCAAATAAAGAAGTGAACGGTAGTGTTTTTCACTTTATTTTCGATGAGCCCGCCAATAAAGAAACATTTATCCAATTTATGAATTCTCATCATATTACTGTTTCGAGCCATTATAGGTGTTTGCACTCAAGTAATTTTGGGAAAAGTAAATTTAAATGCGCAAAATTGATAAATTGCGAAAAAATTGAATCGACCTTAATCAGATTTCCAATTTATGTTAGCCTACAATTTGAACAACAACAATTAATCATCAAAAAAACACTTGATTTTTTTAAAGCAATTGAATAATATGAAAATTTTAGTAACTGGAGGAGCAGGTTTTATTGGGAGCCACTTAGTAAAAGCATTGGCTGATGCAGGACATAAAGTAGTTGTAGCCGATATACTACTAAGGGGCAATAAAATTGATCAAGAAACTTTTTCGAAAATTGATTTTCACAAATCTGATGTCAAAGATATCAAGGCAATGATAGAATTATCAAAAGGATGTGGATTGATTTTTCATTTTGCTGCAGTTCTAGGTGTAGATGTAGTAGCTGATAATCCCGTTGAAACAATGGATACGGAAGTGATTGGGATGAGAAATATTACCGAGGCAGCATTGATTAATGGAATTGATAAAATTATTTATGCCTCCACTAGTGGAATTTATGGCCATTCTGCCTTAAATCAAACAGTAACTGAAACTATTTCTGTAGATCCAAGAACTAGTTATGCTATTGCAAAACGATATAACGAAATTTATCTTGGAGCATTGAATGATGAAAAAGGTTTGAATTCTATTTCACTTCGTTTTTTTAATGTTTACGGACCCGGGCAAGATAATCGAATGGTTGTTCCTCGATTCATTGAGCAAGCAAAAGTCAATGAAGCTATTACCGTGTTCGGAGAAGGAAAACAAACCCGTGATTTCACTTACATTGATGATGCAATCAAATCTTGTATGCTTCTGATGGAGCATGTTCAGGGAGCCGAAATTTATAACATCGCTCATGAAAGGGAAATAAATATTCTTGAATTAGCAGAGGCAATTAAAAAAACATTTGAAAGTAAATCAGAAATTAAATTTGTTGAAGCCCCTAAGAAAAGATATGATTATGAGGTTGGGAGAAGATGGGGAAATTCTGAAAAACTTTTTAAAAGGATTAATTATAAACCTAGCACTTCATTAGAAATAGGTTTAAGAAAAATTTCGTAATTCAAATCCAAAAATCAATTTTCACAATTTGGTTGAATTTAATATCATCAAATATTATTTGAGTTTTGACGATTTTAAATTAAATTTGAACGTGATTTTAAGCCCGATAATTAAATTAGCCTATAAGTGCTTTCCTTTCCTGTTCCTTACAATAGGACTAAATGCGCAATTGCATATCAAAAGTGGCACGAGTTTACATATTTCAACCAATACCGTATTAAATATTGATATTCCATCTCAAAATTTTATCATTGATTCTGGAGCATTCGTCATAAACGATGGAAAAATAATTTTAGGTGATTCAACCGATATCGATGAATTTTTAAATTATCCGATCATTGGACTTGGCACCGAAATGACGAGCCGCAACCTTAATCAATTATTGGGAGGAATAAATATTGGGGGGTTAGGTGTTGTATTTAATGATGATTACATTACTGGCATAACCACTTTGACTAGAGGACATAATTATTTTACAATAACCGGTATTCAAGAATCGATTAAACGATGGTTTCATATTTCAACCACAGGAACTTTTCCAACAGGTTATTCTTTAACTTTAAATTATGATTCTACTGAATTAAATGGAAATTATGCTCAACAGAACCGAGTCATAAGCACCAACGATACCACCCAAACTTGGACCTCTTTAGGTGGACTTGCCAATGATACATTATTCAATGCAACGGCAACAATGGGTTCAGACCATTTTTATTCTATTCTATCTACTGGTATCAGAATTACATCCATTAATGATTCCATTTTTTGTGTTGGCGATTCATTACAAGTTGATTTTGCAGTAAACGGATTATTCAATTTCAATAATAATTTCGTCCTCCAAGTTTCCAATGAAAATGGCTCTTTTGCCGCACCCGTTTTACAGGATACAATTGCTACCGATACAATAAACTTCAACGTATCATTACCCTTACTTTTAACTGAGGGTGCAGGATATAAAATCAGAATCATATCCACCAATCCTTTTATTTCTTCGGAATATTTAGACATCACCATTTACGAATTGCCTGTTATCAATGTGACGAACCTAAATAATCAATATTGCTCTAACGAATCTCCATCTGATATTGGAATAGTTCCATATGGTGGAGTTTATGATGTGAATTTTTTATTGAACGATTCTATTTATCCTACCATCGCTTCAATTGGTATGAACACATTCACCTATACTTTTACTTCCATTAACGGCTGTACTTCTATGTATGCCGATTCCACAGAAATTATTCCGGCCCCTGCAATACCTCTAATCTATCTTTCCAACGACACTTTATTTTCGTCCTCTTTAAGCAACAACCAATGGTATCTTGATGGAAATATGATAACAGGCTCCAACGATTATTATATAATTCCTGATTTTAACGGAATTTATGAAGTAGAAGTAACCAACTCCGGATGTTCAAGCATTTCAGATACCTTTTCATTCAACACACTTGAAATCGGAAAACAATTAAACAATCAAATAATTGAAATTTATCCTAATCCTGCCTTTGATAATTTCATAACAATAAATACAGAAGAAAATAAAACCGAAATTAAAATAGAAATTTTCGATTCTCAGGGTAAATTTGTTTTTTCTACTAATGAAATTTCAAAGTCGGAAAACAAGATTGATATTACATCCTTGAGCTCAGGTATTTTTTTCATTCATATTTTCACAGGGTCTGAATTTTTTATTAAGAAATTAGTAATTGTAAAATGAGAATCCTATTAACCCTATCGTTTTTATGCTTGATAGTTTCGAGTGCTATCGGACAGGTTGAATCATCAAATTCTATACTCTTCATTGATACTATAGCGTCAAATAATTTAGTAAAAGGAATAAAATCTGTCGAGTCTAAAAATGATGGAATAAATGTTTCCACACTTGTTTCCGGTCAATCGAATTATTCAAACGCAATAGGAACAAATAATCTTAGTGTCACTTTACCTTTTTCACCTTCAATTATCGAAGGATTCATAATTAATTTTAAGGTTCAAAATACCAACACAGATAGTATTTCACTTTCGGTTAATGGATCTAACAGTTATTCCGTTATTAAAAATTCTGGATTCCCAATTGATTCAGCACAATTTCAACCCGGACAAATTGTATCTGTTATTTTTAATGGAAATAAATTTGTTACATTAAGTAAATTATACAAACCCTGTAAAAAAGGTTTTGTATCTGTAAACGATGAGTTTTGTATTGATTCATTGCCAAGAAACATTTCAAGTTTCTTTCCCGCAGTTCAGAATTGTGGTAACGATGATGCAATGTTATGTACCTGGAATCAATGGTATATTGCTTGCAATGATTCTTTAGCCAATGGTTCCTCCGGTTATCTTACCAATTTCGAATGGGTAAATGATGCTGGAAATAATGGAGCTGATGCCAAAGTTGCGGGATATAATAACGATAATGCTTATTTAGGTTATGGGTGCAAAAAAAGTTATTCTTTGCCAACTACTTTCACTTCGCTGAATTCGGCTACTGTAACCTCTGGAAACACTGTGAATATTCGTTATAGATGCTGTTATCGCAAATGAAAAAAATAATTTACATATCAATTTACATTTTTTCGCTGATTCAAGCAGAGGCTCAAGTAACTATTGATCATAAATTAATCATGACATCGCTTGATTCAAACGAACGAATCATCTCTGGAATTTCTGCTGCAATTGACACTAGTGATTTAGTGCCAGTAACTGATTTAATCGATAATAGATTATTATTTTCGAGCGTTAATGGCAATGATAGTCTTCTATTAAATATACCCATGCAATATGAGTTAAATGAAGGAATGGGATTTTGGATTTCTCCTATTACTAATTCAGCAAATGCAACAATGATAACTCTTAATCAATTAAATTATTTTCCCTTAAAAGATATCAATCAATCCAACGAAACCAATTGTTTAAAATCAAATGAAATAGAATGGATAATTTATGATGGTACTTCGTTTCAAGAAATATTTGAAGGATTCAAAACTTGTCCAACTGGTTATGTTGATGTGAATACAGAATATTGCATCCAAACAAACGAAAACACAGCGGCTAATTACTGGAATGCTATTCAAGTTTGCGAAACAGATGGCGCAAAATTATGTAGTTGGGGTGAATGGTATTTTGCTTGTCAAAAAAGTGGATTGGGTCTATCAAATATGATTAATAATTGGGAATGGACTGAATCTGCGAATAATCATGCTACATCAGTGCTTGCTCTTGGAAATGGAAGTTGTACAACTGCCGGAGAAAGCAATACACAAGTAGTAACTGTAAAAACTTATCGTTGTTGTTATAGAAAAAAATGAAAATTCTTTTTTACATATCGTTTTCAGTCATTCAAATTATTTCGTGTGCTTATGATAGCTATGCACAAATAAGTCTATCGAAACCATTAATTTTAACTTCTGGGGGCGATTCTGCGAAAGTGGAAAATTTATATACACCCAATGAATTGAATGCAGGCTTAACAGTAGGATCTGTACAATCCAACCGATTTCTATATGCAACATCAACAGGAACCGACAGTATTTTTTTAAATTTATCTGTAGCACCTGATTCGCTAATTTCAGGGCTGGTGATATATTTCAAATCGCAGGGAACAAATACGGATTCTGTTCATGTAACATTAGATAACACTAATTATTTTCCACTTTATAAAAACATTAATCTTCCCCTTAAATCTGATGATATTCAATCAGGGCAAATGCTAGCAATTGGATTTGATGGAAATCATTTTCAATATTTGAATTATGAAAATAATGATTGTCCTCCAGGATTTCTTGCCGTTACTTCTGAGTATTGCATTGAGATAAATGAGAGTGTGATTGAATTACCTTATTATGATGCCCTAATAGATTGCTATTCTAAAAATGCGCGTATGTGTAACTGGGGGGAATGGCATTATGCCTGTGCAAGCATGGGTGCAAGCATTAGTAATATGACCAATAATTGGGAATATACAGACGATGCCGGTAATGAAGTGAATATGGTGAGAATTTGCGGAAATGGAAGTTGTACAGCCTCCGGATTGCAGAACATTCCAGTTAATTTACCAAAAAAACACCGCTGTTGTTATTCTAGAAAATGAAAATTTTCATTCATCATATCTTTATTTTTCTTTTTTTTCTTTGCCAATTATCAACGAAAGCAGAAATTAATTCTAAACCTGTAAAGTTGATTGGCAACCTAAAATCAAAATCTTTCGGACATAAAAAAATTCACATTTCCTCCTTTTATGGTACACAATTAATTCTTCTAGATTCAACTGTATCCGATAAAAATGGAACTTTTAAATTCCAGTTGAAAATTCCTAATCAATCGGGATATTACAGATTATCTATCGGTTCAACAAATTATACGGATATCATTTTATCACCAGGAGAAAATCCAATTATTGATTTTGAAAATGGCGAACTCAAGAATTGGCTGCAAGTGAAAAACAGCCATGAAAATAAAGCAATACTTGAAAGTAGAATTATTTCCAAAAAGGCTGATTCAAAAACAACTATTTACAACGAACTGGTAAAAATTGCAAATGATTATCCTAATACATTTTTTTCCAAAACTACATTAGCCTATCTGCCTTATGAATATTTTTTGCCAGATACCTTTAGCTCCCCAGAAAAAAAAATAATCCATATTCAAAATCATTATTTCGATAAAGTTGATTTCAGTACCAACGAACTGATGTATTCTACATTACTACCTAATATTTTCATGCGGTATCTTGAAAATTACACTCAGTATGATGAAGAAGGATTTAAAGCGTCGGTTGATATTATTATGAAAAAAGTGAGCGTGAATGAGGACATCAGTGCTTTTACCTTAGATTTTCTTATTCAACTTTTTAAAAAAGTAGGGCCTGAAATAATTTTAGAATATGTAATTGAAAATTACTATTTCGTCAACTCATGTGGAGATTCAAAACAGTTCAATCAAGAAACTATACAAATCATTAAAGATTACGGCAACCTTTCCGAAGGCAATATTGTTCCCGATTTCTATTACCGTGAATTCAATTGGGAAAATAACACATTCTCCGATTCTACCTCAATATATAAATTGTGTGAAAAGAATAAATTAGTTCTTCTTGTATTTTGGTCATCCCATTGCCAATTCTGCGCCTTAAAATCTATTTTTTGGAATGAATTATTTGATCGCTACGATAAAAAAGGATTGGAAATAATTTATATTTCACTCGACTCCGAAATAAACGATTTGACTAACGGTATCCGAGAAAAAAAACTGAACGGAAAACATGTTTGCGACTTCAATGGATGGCAAGGATCTATCGTACAAAAATTGAAAATAAACAGAACACCTTATCTGGTTTTATTATCGAACGAAGGAAAAATAATTTTGAAAGATAAAGGAGATCAACAAATCAATTCGTATCTCTCCAATTATCTTGATTGATTTTTATAAATAAATCATGATGCATTTTAGCCAATTTTTTCCAAGTAAATCCTTCTGCCACTTTTTTCCTGGAGTTTTCTCCTAATATTTTCTTTTTATCCGATTTCAATAAAGAAAAATCTTTTAGGGCATCACAGACCGCTGCTGCGTCATTTCGTTGTATCAAATAACCTGTTTCTTGGTTTATTAATTCTGATGTGCCACCAACATCTGAAACAATCACCGGTAATCCGAACGACATTGCCTCCAGAACCACGGTAGGCATTCCTTCAAATAAAGTTGGTAACAAAAAAACATCTGCTTCTAAATATTTTTGCTTCAATTCTTCATCCGATAGAAATCCTAACAACTCAACATGGTGAAATGAATTGTTTTTTTTATAATATTCGAACAAAGGCCCCTTACCTCCGAGCATGAAATGAAAAGAGGAACTTTCTTTTTCATTAGCTAATTTTTGTACTGCATCAAAAAGAATATGAATACCCTTATTTTTGACAAAACGCGCCATAAAAAAAACTTTGATAGGCTCACCTGAGTCTTGGTAGTGCAATTTGAATTCGGTTGGTAATTCAACTGCGTTGGGTAAAAAAACTATTTTATCCGCAAATCCATTTTTCTTTAAAATATCCGTGAGATGACCGCCTTCGGAAGCTATATATTTTGAATTCTTAAAAATTTTGCGTTGAATCGTTTTAAATAAAAAACCAATTAGCTTTTCTTTAAATCCAATGGCTTGAAATGATTCTAAGCCATGTGGATTATTAATTAGAATTCGTTTAAATCTTTTTGCATTTTTCCATACTGTTAAACCTTGCGCATAAATTATATCTGGTTTAATTCTATCTAATTCTTCCGAAATTCGTTGCGAATATTTATAGGTTTCCAACAGATAATTTCTAGAAATCTGTATAGGCTTAATAAAATGTTCAATAAGATTTACGTCTTGAAAAACTTCAAAATCGTGAGGATGCAGAATGTGTATTTCTAAATCTTGGTAATTTGCAAGTTCACGTAAAAGTAATGCAGAATGTCGTTGAATTCCTCCTATTGAATGTGGAAAAATTCCATCGGTGCAAAAGGCGATTTTTATTTTTGTTCCTTCAGCCATTGTGTGGTCTTTTCAATACCCTTCAAAATTGAATGAGTTGGTGCATAACCCAGTTTTTGAATATTACTTATGTCTGCGCGCCAATTAGAAGGATCTCCATCTCTACCCGATCCAGAAAATTTGCAAGACAATTCGTTTGAAATATTCTCACAAAACAATTTTGAAACATATTCGATTGAAATTTCTTCCCCGTTCGCAATATTATAATAAGACAATATTTTTTCATTGGTAAAAGCAATCAATCGTATGGCTTCAAATAAATCATCGATATAAATAAAATCTCTTGTTTCCTTACCTGAACCAAACATTTCAATACAATTTGAAAGTCGACTTTTTCGATACATATCCCAAAATATTTGTTTTTTCAATCCAGGTCCATAAGCAGAAAAAATTCGAAGTGAAGTGGCCTCCATTCCAAAATAATTTCTGAATTGATTAACGATCATCTCACTCATCAATTTATGATTACCATAGGGAGAAATTGGATGAGCTTCTGCCGTCTCGCTAATTGGAAGTGACGATGGATTACCATAAACTGCGGCGCTAGATAAATTAATGAATCTAGTTCCGGAATGATTTTTCCATAATTCATTTAAAATTCTAAAAACAATTCTAGTATTCAATTCATAATCCAAGAAGGGATTTTCAAATGAATAAGGAACCGATGCAGAGCCTGCACAATTGATACAAATATCATATTTGTGGGAGAATATTTCATCCGGAGAATTTTCAAGTAAAGTATGATTAAAAAATCGTTTGAGCGTTTTAATTTCCGGACTTTGTATATCACATCCATAGACATCATGGCCTAACTCCAGAAATTTTTGAGTGAGCGAGGATCCGATAAATCCATTGCATCCGAAAATCAAAATACTTTTCATTTGTTTTTTATCTCCTTTACAATCGCTGTAATCTTTGCCGCCACGTGTTGCCAGGTAAAATTAGAAATAATCTTGTTATGAAAGCCTCTTCCCAATCTTTCCCTCAAAGCTGAATCATCCAATAGCTTAATAATCGCGTCTGATAAGTCATTTGGTCCTTTATCAATCAATATTCCGTCAATTCCATCCTGAAGTACATCTTTCAAAGGTAAATAATTGGGGGCAATTACAGCTTTACTATGTAAACCGTACTCAAATATTTTAATTGGTGAACCATACCAATTGCTATCTGGCATAACGGTGATTTCCATTTTTCGAATAAAACTATGAACGTATCGATGCTCCACCGATCCTACCCAGATAATACAATGATCTAAACCCAACTGAGTTGATTTCTGTTTATAGTGTTGAAGATTCTGTCCTCCTCCAACAATCAAAAAAATAAAATCACTTCGCTTTTTTGATAAAATTTCTGCGGCATCAATCAATCTATCGATTCCATGCCAAGGAGCAATTGATCCAACAAATCCAATTATAATTTTTTCAGATGGTAAAGAAATAGTTTTGGGTAGAACAAAATCTTCATTCAATGAGGAGTTATCGACAGCATTTGGAATTACAACTATTTTTTCAGCACAAATGGGTAGTTTTTTTGCGAAATATTCTTTTAATGCAGTCGATACAACGATTAGGCTAGAAGTGAGCTTGAGGTATTCTATTTCACGCTTTCTTGCACGTTTCATCAATAATGATTTTCCTTGCAGCACTACTCTTTCCTCTGTGAAAGGAGAATTGATTTCTGCAATATGGGTTACTTTTTTATTTTTACAAGCCAACACTCCTGATAATTGAAAATAATTCGCTCTTTCATATACAAAATCGGGTAGAAATTCTGAAATTCTTTTTTCAAGTTGCTTTTGAATGCTTATGTCTGCTCGCCATAAACTTAAATCCTTCAAAGTCTCCCAAATAACGGCAGGTAATAATCGTTTGATAAAAAAATATTTACCTTTTGTTGTGATTTGAGATGGCTTGTCAATGGTTTTTTCTCCTCCTACAATGAATGTTTCTACCGTATGACCTTCTTTTCGCAACGCTTCAATTACCTTTCTCATATGTGTAGCATAGCCCGCCTGGTCGTTTAAGCCTAAAAAGGGATGAGGTGAAAAATATAAAATTCTCATTCTAGCTCCTTTTTAAAAATATCCGCTAATTGCTTGGTAAGAATTTGCGGACTAAAATTATTCTTGATAAAATCCAAGTCAGCTTTATACAACTTGTTCAATTCATTTTTATTTTCAATCAGAAATTTTATTTTCTCAGCAATATTTTCTGCATCCATTGGATTACAAATAATTCCTAAACCAGATTTCAACAATAACCGGGAGCACTCCGATTCAGCACAGAGTGCAAGAATCGGTTTTTCGGACTTAAAATATTCAAACATTTTTCCAGGAAGCGCATATGGTTCATGATTATCCACTCCTCTTTCTAGAGGAAGAAACAACAAATCTGTATTTAACAATTTTTCCAAGGACTCTTGTTTAGTTAAATAACCTGATATTTTCACCAAGCTATTAATACCCATTTTATCCGATTGAATCTTATTTGCAGAATCAATCAGCCCCCATAAATGAAGTTCAACTCTATCTTTCATTTCTGGATATTTTTCTATGAAACATTTCAGTCCATTAAAAATAAAATAAGCTGAACGAGTATCTGGATTGTTGATTGAATAATTCCTGAATGTGAATAATTTATTCTTATAGGGAAAAGCAGGATCAAAACAGGCAAGGCTGCCGCTATATGAAATAATCAATTTATCAGTAGCCATTGTAAATTATATCTATTTTCTGTTCCGTTCCAATTCCCTTATTCAAAAAAAGCTTTTTCATTTCAGAAGTAACAACAATTATACGATCTGCTTTATTTAATATTTCTTTTTCCAACAAAACATTTTTTTTCCAATGGGATTCTGATGGCCAATGCCAAGTGAAGGCGTCTGTCCATGGATCCCTAAGGTCAGCAATCCATTTTACTTTTGCTTCTCTTTTCAATCTCTCCGCTAATAAAAGTGCTGAAAAAGGAGCGGAAGAAGTGTATACTATTTTTATATTTTCTTTTTTAATAATATCCAAAGCAACCTCAAATGATTTCTCTGCCCAAACTAATGAAGGCTCCCCATTTTTTCTATAAAAAAGGTATCTGTAAAGTCCATATAATCTAAATTTCATTAGAAAGTTTCGTCTACGAATTCGTTCATTTGAATTCACTCGAATAATTTTAAGATGAGCTGGTAAATTTTCCATCAATGACTCATCCAATGGATAATTTCCGCTATGAATAGATTCGAGATCTTGTGTGAGAACAATAGGTTCAAATGCATTATCTCTGAGATGTGATACAAATCGAACTGAACGATGCACGCCAGGACCTCCTTGGGGAGGAAACTGATAAGCGATAAACAAAACTGGTAAACGATTCACCATATAATCTTTCTGTTTCTTAATATCTAAGGTACGATTAATAAATCAAATGATTAGAAACCTTATACATTTTCGATTATTTTCATGAAGTTGGCAAATGATTGTTGAATTTCAAAATGCTCTCGCCAATATTCCTTTGCTTTTCTTCTTTTATCAGCATCTTTACAGAACCCTAAAGACAAATTTTCTAATTCTTCATGAAATTGTTTTGAACTAAAATCAATTGATAACAGTTTACCTGTTTCACTATTTACTATTTCAGCCACTCCACCTGTATCACATGCAATAACAGGGATGCCAAAACTCAAGGCTTCTTGTATAGCTAAAGGAACGCCTCCTTCGGTAGTGCTCAAATGAACAAATAAATCCACTTTATTATTTTCATAATAATTCAAAATTTCAGATGGAGAAATTCTTCCTCTTAAATCGTATTTAAATCGATTATTTTTATTTTCGCTTATCTTTTGCCTTATTTTCTCCATTTCAATTCCGTCTCCGAAATGAACCCATTTCAAATTAAAATTCACCTTCATCAATAATTCTACTAACAAATCCACACGTTTCAATGGAATGAGATTTGAACAACTCACTAGTGTAAATTCATCTCTTGAATGAAAATCAGCTATGAAACCAAGATCAGAGATTCCCAAATAACTTCTTTTTATCTTTTCATGGAAAGAAGGAAATTTATTCTGCAAATGTTTTCTTGCTTGATCGGCAGCTGTTACTACAACAGAAATATTCTCTAATTGAAAATACCTCCATGGAATTATACCTTCCTTCGTTCTTTCATCATATAAATCAAAACCATGAACTCTCGAAATGAATTTCAAATCAGGATGACGTTTTTTATAAAAGGCCAATGTGGTGGCCCAATCTTCCATCCAAAAAGTATAAAACACGGTATCTGATAAATTTTCACTTATTTCTTTCTCGATTGCAATAGACCTATCATAACACTGTATTAATTTCTGAATATTTCTTTTTAAGGATTTTAAAAAAAGCCATTTTTTATTTGACTTTAGAAATTCGATAAAAATAATTTTTAGAAAAAATAATCTGAAACTTTTGATGGTAATTTTCTTGATTATGGGAGCTGAATGTAACACAACGTTATTCGGTAAATTTCTTGTTGTTCCTTGAGCACTATCCATCAAAGGAAAGATATGGATTTCAGAAAACCGTTTTGCTAGCAAACTTAATTCTGGTTCAATGAATGATTCTGCATTTCCACCCGGATAGCGAGCTGTAAACAAAAACATCTTTTTCATTTTTGGGTGGTAGGTTTTCTAAGAATAATTCGACCCATCATAACAATCGTTTCTTTTAAAATATTGAAAAATTCATTGGTAAAAACAAATGATGGCGTCCAGTAGATAGCCTTACAAGAACAGGAAAACACACCTCCCATTTTTTTGGCCCATATACAGCTCCGCGCCATAGATCTGTATTTTTTGCTGATATAATGATTTTGTTCTTTTTTAGTGATGTAGGGTGCAAGATCTAAAATTTTGAAAAGATTTCGTGCACCATTAACATACAATTTAAGTTGATTTGTATCAGCTTCATTATAATATTTAACCATACCACTCATCTCGTGATTAACGGTTACCGTTGTATAATCTGTTGACTGAAATAATGGAAATTCTTTAACGATGCGCAACCATAAATGGGTGTCCTCACCAATGTTCAAGGAAGTATCAAATTGAAATTTTTTGAAAATGGAAGCCTGAACACAAACTGTATTCATATCTAATTTCTTATGAAAAACATAACGAACTGGATGCTCATCACCTTGAAAAATGGATAATTTAATCTTTGAATTACCTCTGTCCACAAAGGCTCCTGTTGCATAGATTCCAACTTCCTTATTTTTACTATTTATTAATTTCTGAAGTGAATTCAAATGATCTGGAAGATAATAATCATCTGAATCAAGAAAACAAATGAAATCACCCTTTGCATGCAAAATACCATTGTTGCGAGAACGACTTCTTTCTTGATTGCTCTGATAAAAATAATGAATTCTTGGGTCCTTAAAACTAGCTACGGAATTTGCAGTACCATCTGTTGAGCCGTCATCAATAATGATTAATTCCCAATCAATAACTGTTTGGCTCAAAACACTTTGAATTGCAGTCATAACCATTTTTTCACGATTATAAACTGGCAAAACGATACTGAAAAATGGGTTTTCCAAAATTTGCTTTTAAATTGCTAAGTTACCAATATTTAGCAGGTTCAAAAAAACGAATAAGTTCATTTTCCACTAAAAATAATTATTTAAGAATAATATTACTTTTGTTATTATCGCCTATGGTATTTAATAGCTTTCATTTTTTAGTTTTCATGTTAGTCGTATTTGGTGGATTTTTTTTAATCCCTCACCGACTTAGATGGATATTTTTATTGGCGGCTAGCTATTACTTTTACATGGCCTGGAAGGCAAAATACGCCTTGCTAATTGTCATTATTACGCTCATTGATTATTTCTGCGGAATAAAGCTTGCTGAAGCAAAAAACAAACGAAATCAAAAATTCTGGTTGTTATTTTCATTGATTTCCAATTTAGGAATATTAATGGTTTTCAAATACTATGATTTCTTCATAGAAAACATCAACTCTTTGTTTACCGAAATGGGAATGAATCATGAATTACCCATATTGCGATTGATATTACCTCTGGGGATCTCTTTCCATACCTTTCAAAGCATGGCCTACACTATTGATGTGTATAAAAAAAGAACATTACCGGAGAAACATTTAGGATATTTTGCTTTGTTCATCGCTTATTTTCCTCAGATGGTAGCTGGCCCTATAGAACGCGCAGGTAATGTGATTCACCAATTCAAAGAAAAAACTAATTTCGATTATGACCGAATCAGTGCTGGTTTTAAACTGATGATTTGGGGATTTTTTAAAAAAATAGTGATTGCAGATAGGCTAGCTGTAATTGTTGATTCAGCTTATGATAATCCTTCTGATCACGGTGGATTGACGATGATGATGGCTACCTATGCTTTTGCATTTCAAATTTATTGTGATTTCTCTGGTTATACTGATATTGCCATTGGTGCTTCAAAAATTTTAGGTGTCAATATGATGAAAAATTTTAAAACACCTTACCTCTCTTTAAGCATAAGTGAATTCTGGAACAGGTGGCATATATCGCTTTCTACTTGGTTCAAAGATTATCTTTATATTCCTTTGGGTGGTAATCGAAAAAGTAAACCGCGCGTTTATTTAAATATTATGATTGTATTTCTCTTGAGCGGATTTTGGCACGGAGCCGAATGGACATTCATTATTTGGGGGGCTATTCATGGATTCTATACTATATCAGAAAATTTATTTCATTCGAACAATCCTAAAATTCAATCTACAATCCGAAAAAGAATCCGTCAATTTATTCTATTCAATATGGTATGTATAGCCTGGATTTTTTTTCGTGCCAATGATTTAAACTCGGCAACGCAAACTCTTTATTCCTTCATGCATCCTGATGTATCGGAGTGGATGAATTTCTTAAACGATTATGGAATGAAATCGATACTAATTTTGGGAATAATTTGGATCAGTTTCATATTTCTCGATCGGATAATTGAAAATAAAATACATGAGCAAAAAGCAAAGAGTTCAAAATCGGAATACGCTTTTTATACACTAATAACTGCATTAATTTTAATTTTTGGATTTTTTGGAAAAACCGAATTCATCTATTTTCAGTTCTGATTTCCTGAAATTTATCAGGGCTGCAGGAATATTTTCCATTCTAACTTTAGTTTGGTATGTAACCATCATGTTCATTTCCGCCAAAATCACAATAAGTGATATACCATTGTCAAATTTTTATGCAGAATATTATTCTATCAAAGGTGGTGATACTTATTTAAGATATAGCGAATTTGATGCTTCCGATGATTTTAACGTTTTGGTTTTCGGCTCTTCACATGCGTATAGAAGTTACGACCCAAGAATTTTTAAAAAAAATAATTTGAAAATGTATAATTTGGGAAGCAGTGGTCAAAGTATGAATGATACTTATATGGTCATTTCCGAAATATTATCGATGAATAAACCTCGCTATATAATTGTTGATTTGACTCCCGGTGCTTTCGAAAGTGATGGCATCGAATCCTCCTCTAAATTAATTACCAATCTAAACTCTGTTCAATTCAAAAGAAAAATACTATTCAATAATTTGGATTGGAGAATGGTCAATGTTTATGTGAGCGGACTTTTCAACGACACCCCACCAAAACCATTCAAAGCTTCAATAAATAATGGTAAATACATCAATGGTGGTTATGTTGAAATACAAAAACAATGCAGCAAAAAATATAATTATAAAAGTATCGGCAAATCTTATGAACCCAATGAAAAAAATGAAGAGGCTTTCCATTCACTAATCACCTTTTTGACCGAAAATAAAATAAAAACCTATTTTGTTCTTCATCCGATTCCTTTGGGAACCAATAGAACAGAAAACAGCCGTTTTATCGAATATATCCAAAAAACAATTAAAGGTAGGAATGAAATTACCTTAATCGATTTTTCTTTTCGACATCATTTAAATGAGACTGATAATTTTTATGATCACCATCATTTGAATCAATCCGGAACTAATTTTTTTAATGAAAAATTAATTTCAGAATTGGAATATTCAAATTAGTATTTAATAACTTTCATTTTTGTATTACTATAGAGATATTTTACTTAAGAGTGCTTTTTTTCTTTAGTGTCTTTTAATTCGTAATGAGCACCAATTATTTGAAAAAATACTCTTCCATCATTTAAAATCGGCTATTTGATTTTAAACAAGGTGAACAGTTTATCTAATCTCGATTTTCTTGTTGCAAAACTTTTCTGACTTAAATTAAAACCACTTAAATGACCATCCTGAAAAGCTAAAATTGATTGTTTGAGTATTTCGATTTTATTTTCGAATCCCTGTATTTGATTCTTATCCTCCTCAAATTTTTTCAATGCCCAATCATATAGTTGAACATCCAATATATTTCTATTGTTGATTGCTTCTTTAACCCGTTCTTCAACCTTAATTTTTTCCTTAGATTCATTTAAGTGACGATAATATGGATAGTTGTCCCAATTCATTTTTTCCTTTAATAAAATTAAACTTTCATTAAAGCGTTCAACAAATCCAACCGTGATAAAATGTTTTTCAATATTTTGTTTTGCTGCCTCTAAATGTAATTTGTTTGTTTCATTAACATTTTGTGAATTAAATCCAGATATTAATCGAACTTGACCATTATCCAGCTCTATAGATAAATCACTTAATGCAAAATCCTCTAATGACATTTTATTCTCTATTATTGGGTTATACAAATAATGATCTTTGCGACTCAAAATGTATGAATATTGAGATATAATTCTGGAAGCAGGATTTCTTAAAAAAGTAAAATATTTAACTTGATTAGGCTCAGGAAAATGCTGATGGAGGCCAAAAACAAAATGACCTTTCAAAATTTGTAAATTCTGCTTTTCATCATTTGGCAAATCAATAAATTCCTGCAAATTTCGTTTGCCATTTCTGATAACCATATCAAAAACACTATTTTTCGGATAAATTCGATTAATCACAGAATGAATAGTGGTTCCTCCTGCCTTGGGTATATGTAAAAAAATGGATTTCATAATTTTCACTATTTATTTTTCTGAGAGAAATATTTCAAAATAGATGATCTTTTTTTCTGTTTATTTACCATTCTTAATTCATCTGATTTTAAAAATCGAATTATTAATAATTTATACAGTTCCAAAAATCGTTTATAATCCTTATCACCATAAGCAACTTGCATTTCAAGAAAAATGAATCTATTGCTCACTTTTGCTATAAAATCAGGTGAAATTTTCGCTTTATTCAAAAGTGGAAATTGATAATCACGCACAAGTGGAACACCAAAATCTAGTTGTGATAAAATACTCTGATAGATTTTTATTCTGTCATCTGTAAATCGTTGCTGAAAATTAACGGTTTTAGACCCTGGATGTTCACGAAAATGTACCAATACATCATCTGTTTTTACTATTGCATTCGTTCCAAATAAAAACCAAAACTTAAGCAACCATTCAAGATCCATTGTATAATGTAATTCTTCTGTAAGAGGTCCCAATTGACGAACGGCTTCCATGCTGAAAAAAGTGGCGGGTTGATCAATAGAAGGATGGACAATTAAATTCGATTTTTCATCGGGAAGTTTGGTTCCATTGCTGATCCATTCCTTATCTCCGCCAAAAACATGACTCTTGCCCGCAAACATATGAGTACCATCTTTAGAAAAAGCATTGGCTACCTTTTCAAAAACATTTCCATCATAGTAATCATCAGAATTAATCCAATTGAAAATATCACCGGTGGATTTTTCCAATCCCTTATTGATGGCATGACTCTGGCCTCTATCTTTTTCACTTATCCAAAAGGACAAATGCTTTTCATATTTTTGGATTAATTGAACGGTGTTATCAGTACTACCCCCATCAATAATGATGTATTGCAAATTAGGATACTTTTGATCGAGTACAGATTGAATCGTTTGCTCAATATACTGCCCTTGATTAAAGGTAGGGGTTACAATAGATATCTTAGGAAACTCTTTCATTGGTCATTTCCTCCTTTGAAAATACCAGTGATTTTCTTTTTCAGATGATAAATCCGAACCGCTTTATTAAATCGACTCAATTCCATTTTGATACTGCTTTCTGGAAATTCACTTCCAAATCTTTTAGTTACAAAATCATACAACTCCATATCGAAATGATTAAAATCGTTGATCGTCTTTTTTGCCGAAGGTGAAATCAAATTTTCTTTTTTAACATTCACATTTGCTCTCTCATAAACCGGATATTTTTTCCAATTCATCAATAGCTTTAGGATAATCATTGATTCATCAAATTTTTCAGTTAGTCCAACAGTCAAAAAATGATTCTCGATATTATGTTTCGCCAAATCTAAATCTTCCCTGTTTATTTCACCGAATGGTTTTGTTGACCCAGAGATATATCTAACCTGTCCGTTATCCATTTGAAGATTATCTGCATTTTTTATGTACTCTTCCAGTTCCCAACCTTTTTCTATAATCAGTTTTGAATGGTGATGAGATTTTTTCTGCCGGATATAATAATAATAAGAAAGTACACGATCTTCAGGATTTCTCATCATCGAATAATACTTGAAAGAGTTTCCTAATTGTTTATGGATACCAAATAAATTATGACCTTTCACCAAAGTCAGTTTTTTCAAGTCGGTAAAAAGTAATTCATTTGATCCGTCACTCATGTAATCGAGATGAAGTATATTTTCGCGTTCATAAAAATTGGAAAATATGTTATCAAGAGTTAATCCTCCGGCTTTTTCGATATGCAAGAATATTAACTTATGATTTACCAATTTCAATTCGATTTAAAGTTAATGATGGCATTGAACTGTTTAACATAATTCAATTTATTGATTTGATAATCGTAATCCACTTTATTCGGAAAGGGAGTTGAGATTGCTTTCACCAATGCATCAACCGAATTTGGATCAAACCAAGTGACCATGGGAGGTTCTTGTTCTCGATGAACTGTTATGTCTGACAATATTAACCTACAATTAAGTGCCTTGGAATCTTCCACCACTGTACTCCATCCTTCAAATAAAGAAGCTTGAATAACTGCATTCGAATGTTTCATTAAAACCAATTGATCTGCACGATCAATGAATCCTAAAAATTTTATGTTATTCTGTAATTTTAACTCCGCAACTTTACGCTTCAAATTTTTTGTGTACTCAGGATAACGATAATCAAATTCTTTTCCGGTGAACAATAATAAAATATTCTGACCTTCCTCTAGGAGTTTCTTTACTGCATTAATGATGGTAAGGTGGTTCTTATGTACCCAAAACTGATTAGGTGAAATAAAATAGGGTTGCATCACATCATATTTTTTCAAAACCTCATCTGCATTCAAATCACCGATGGGAGGATGAGTAACGGCAAATTGCAATAGATGTTTTGTACATTTATTATCAGGATAAAACCGATCAAAATCTTTCATTACCGATTGGCTACTAAAAACTACTTCTCCATTTGATGCCGCTATTCTAAAATTGATAGATTCACGGTTCTTCAATTCTTTTTCTGAAAAAAAATCTGGAAGATATTTTTCCTGAAAATCTCCAATCCAAAATAATTTACGTTTTACAGATCCAAAACAATCATCTTCTTTGAATGGGTAAGGAAAAACGGCATCCAATGAATGAAATAATTTCTTCCATTTCCATCTTTTGAACCAACCTGCATTATTTACATCCCAACGTTTATAAATCACTTTTTTCAGATTTCTGTACCCTGTTTCATTTTTAAGTGATTCAAAATCTTTTTCACTTTCACAAATGACGGTAATCAAAGGAAGTTCTGATTCTGGTAATAGTTTTATGGCGTGAATAAGATTCAAAATATAATAGGTGCCACCTATCCAGTTTTCATCATGTTTAAATAATATGGCTATATTCTTACTCATCTCAAGGTTTGATGCCGATAAAAGTGTAGGGTCGTCCGGGAACTAAACTTTCGTCTAATACTAGTCCCAGTTTTCTGTTCACTCTTTTTGTATACATTTTTTTTAGCCATTTATTTTTTGCCAATGGACCAAATTTTGAACGGAGTGAATGATCAATCAAATCTTCCCTTGATTTAATTTTCTTGCGAATTGTATCTGGAGAAACGGGAAGAAAGTTAAGGGGTGATTCATAATATGAAAAATATTGGATTTCTTTTAATCCTGCTTTCTTCATGGCATCAAGATATTCAATCAACGTGAACGCATTCTCGCCGCCGTAAAATTTATGTAGCGGATGCGATTCGAGAAACCATTGTTTGTCGTTTTCATTGTAAATAACATGATCTCTTGTTGCCAAATATAATCCGCCACTTTTGAGTGAATTAACTGCATTCGCAATAAACTGATTCAAATTAGCGGCATGATGAACCGCCTGTCTAATATAAACTATCTCATAAATGGCTTGAGTACTTTTTATGTTTTCTGCAGTTGTGGTTAATAATTGTACATTTTCAAGACTTTCATTTTTTACAAGCCATTGTATTGCACCAGCACCAATGGTTTCACTTAAATCAGGTTCCAATGCTGTTACTTTAAAACCTTTGCGTGCAAATGAAATGGTTGCAATTCCATTACCAGCACCGATATCTAAAACATGCGAACCGGTGAAAAAACCGGCATCCTGAATTATTTTCAAAGTTTCTTTGAATTCAAGGCCATTCGAAAACTGATTAACATTTTCGGATAAATCATCACCCAAATAAGCATCCTGAACCAATTGCTTAAATTCTGGTTTTATTCGGATTTCTTTTATGATTTCTTCCCAGGTCAATTTAATTTTTTTTGAAATGCAAACAACAAATTCCTCTACAATGAGCAGCACCATCATTACCTTTATCTTCACCTGTATGTGGATTATAAGAAGTAGAATCCTTCAATGATTCTCTATCGGAATAATGCCAACCTTGAGATTCATAAACAAAATAACTTTCTTCAACCAATTTTGCATCTTGCCCTAAAGCATCCAATATTCTATCTACCATCTCATTATCCAATTGTTGAAAAAAGCCATAACTTTTCCATTTTCCATAAGGAAAGGTTATGAAAACATCACCTTGAGACTTACATACTCTAAGCATTTCTAAACATGCATTTAAATAACCATATTTTTTTTCTGAAACATTTTTATTGTTTCCAGATTCAACACCAAAAAGTTCATTATCCATATCAATATGCTCGATTGTAGAAATGGACATAACGGCATCAAAAAAATTATCCCTGATTGGTATAAACCTTAAATCATCATAGATATAACTAATTTTTCTATTATTAAAAAATACTTTTTCAGGCGCTAAAGTTTGTATGTATAACTTTATTTTTGAGATTTTATTGGAATTCACAAACTCTGGGAAATTAAGCGTGGAGCCTGCATCCAATAAATTTTTATGATCATCAGTCAGTTTTGAAAAAAACCATCCATATTCAATTACTCTTTCATCCAAGCCAGATGCAAATCGCTCAGGTAAGTTTTTTTTTCTGAAATACTCTAATTGAGTTTCATCTTGAATCAATTCAGAAATAACTTGCATTTTATATTGCCAATACCCCTTTGACCAAGGAATTTTTCCATTAGTGATGAAAACATCGATAAGCCCCTGGTTGGAGACCTTAACAGGTTGTTTTTTTCCTAATATTTTTTTAAAAAATCTTTTCATCTTTAATTTCGGATAAATATAGCATCTTGTTGAATTGGTTTTCCATTATTGGGATTAAACAACTGATCAAAACTACCAACATAAACAAATCCTTGTTGAATCAACATCTCATAAATATCAGAGAATAATTTTTGGTCCTTGTAAAGCTCTACAAACGATGTTTCAATTAAAATCAGTTTTGTGTTTTTTAAAGTGTTTATTGCACCCTTCAAAACTTGCCACTCATATCCCTGAACGTCAATTTTCATGGCCAAGGGTGTTTCAAAAGTATTTTGACTCGCAAAAGAATCCAATGATGTTACATTTACACTCACCTTCTTTCCTCCTTCTGTAAACGGGAAAGCTTCTTCATGTGCTTTTGCCATTGGTAAAATAGAGGAGCTAGGAGAATAAGAGCTTTGATGAAATTCGATGGTGCCGCCTGTTTCTCCAATAGCCAGATTATATGTTTTACATCTCTTTTCGTTTTTTGTTTTCTCAACTAATTTAGAATAACACTCAGGAATGGGCTCAAAAGAATGAATATTGGCATCAGGAAAAAGGCTTAGAAATTGAATAGCGGTTTTTCCTTCATGGGCTCCGATGTCCAAAACTGTTTTAATTTCCAACTGTTGTATCCATAAAAATTTCTGATTTGCATCAGGAACAAATTTATGTGTAGTTAAGCGAGAATGATTAGCCGGAACTTTTTTTCCAGAGATTCCAAAAACTCGTCTAGCCACTCGCTTAATTAAGTTCTTCATTCTTTATTTATTAATGATTTTAATATTCTTGCTGGGTTACCCACTACTAACGAAAAGGGAGGAATATCCTTTGTTATTATTGACCCCGCTCCAATAATTGAACCCTTCCCAATAGTTACACCTTTCATAACAATAACGTTAAAACTTAACCAAACATTATCCTCAATAACTACAGGTTTCGTCTCTACACCCGGATTAATCTTTGGATGACCTTGAGTGGTCATTTCAATAAATGAAGAAGCGCGTTGCAAATAATCAATTTCATGACTATTCGTATCACCAATAAAAACATTATGACTAATCAAAACATCATTTCCTATTTTGATACCAAGCTCAGAACCCGACCAAATTCTTGCCCCTTCTCCGATAAATACATTATCTCCAATTTCAATTTGGCCTGCATACCGAAAGATCAGGAGTTGCCCCTTGCAAATTACTTGATTTCCAATTCTGATATTTTCCCTTTTATGAGATAAATTATCAATACTCGTTTTCATACTGAAACGAGTATTTTGGCCAAATAGGCAATTTTTCCTTAGCTCTATATCATGC
>CAMBFX010000004.1 GCA_945865695.1 Chryseobacterium gleum
GATTTTTCAATTTCCGCCAAATATTGATGTGCTGCTTTGGCCACATAAATAGAATGATTTTTTCCTCCAGCATAAAAATAAATTTTGAATCTTTCATATGAAAAACTTTGCCATAAAAATTGATTGTATTGAACGCGACTTTTACCGAACTCTTGATTAGAGCCATTGTAAAATTGTGCTTGAGAAATCAGCACAGTAAAAACAGTCAATATGAGTAAAAGGATTTTCTTCATAACTCTTATGGTAAAATTAACGAAAATGTGGCAATTATAGTATTTTTGGAGCCTGAAACTTATTCAATGGGACTTCCTGTCATTTTAACGTTCAATCCTTTTCAACAAAACATGAGCTTAATCTCTTCAGGTGGTGAATGTGTCATTATTGATCCTGGTTGTTTTGACCGCAATGAAAAACAGGAACTTGAAGATTTTATTAAGGAAAATGCACTAAAACCGGTCCGTTTGTTGAATACTCATTGCCATATAGATCATATTTTGGGAAATGCCTTTGTTTGCGACAAATGGAACTTGAAACCCGAAATTCATGAGTTGGATTTGCCGATTATGAAAGCCTTACCCAATTATGGACATATGTTTGGCGTTGGAAATTTAGAAGAGTCACCACTTCCTGAGAAATATTTGAATGAAGGTGATGTGATTGAATTCGGAGATGTAAAATTGGATATTTTATTTGTTCCAGGACACGCACCTGGACATATCGTCTTTGTCAACCACAAAGAAAAATATGTGATTGGTGGAGATTGTTTGTTTAGAGAAAGTATTGGCCGAACCGATTTACCAGGTGGTGATTATGATACATTGATTAAAAGTATTCGCGAAAAATTATTCACACTTCCTGATGATTATACTGTTTTTCCCGGCCACGGACCAGAGACAACGATTGGTTATGAGAAGAGGAATAATCCTTTTTTAAAGTGAATGTTGAATTGGTAAACTTCGGTTGTCATTCTGAGCAAAGTCGAAGGGTGACATGTTCCTTAATTAATAAGACCTGAGTTTATACTTACTGTAGTTGAAGTGCTAATGATGCTACAAGATTTTTAATTATTAATTATAAATTTTTAATTAATCTTAAGTTGCCCCTCAAAAACCCTCTGCCATCCCTTCCACTTCCAATAATCGTTCACCGATTCATTGTGCCAGAGCAGAGTGAAATTACCACCTGTAGTTTTTAAAGAATCATAAATATTTTGAGAATATTCTAAAGCTTTTTCGGGCGATAGACCTAAGTATCTTTTTAAAGTAGCATCCATCATCACAAATGGAAAAACACGCAAATTTGTTTCTTTTTCATTTGATAAATCATACCAATAAAAAGGTTGTGATGTTCCAGCACGATAACCGGGCTCATCTGCAAAGCCCATCGTATGATCTTCGGTGATTCCACAATTAATGAGAATTTGATAAGATTTTGGTAATTGCATTCGCAAAAAATGCTGACGGGAAATATTTACCTTTTTACCAATGATATTTTCTAATCGACTGGTTTCTTCTTTTACTTTATTTTCATCCAAAAACGATTGATAAGAAGGATGAATTCCACATTGGGCAAATTGAGAAATGAATTTTATTTTTTCTCTTAATTCTTTGGTTTGATGAGAAAGATTAGTGTCGTTTTTACCTTGATTTCCCAATAGAAAAAAGAATTTCAAATCCACTTTATTCTCCTTGGCCTTTTCTAAAATATATTCATAAGTATCAAAAGGATCTTTCATTTTTCCTCGCGCCACTTTGATTCTGTCTTTAAATGCTCCGAAATCTGTTTTAATTAGATTTCTTACACTTCCACCCAATGAACGAACTATTCCTTTATGCGCAAAAGCAAAAGCATTATCCACATCAATGGTCAATGTTTTTACAATCGATTTTTTCTCTGTTTCAATTTTTAAAACCTCAACCAATTTCTTTCCCCATTGATCAATTAATGGTTGAAGCAATAAATTATTCTTGAATAAAAAAGAGTCTTTACCACTAAAACGCGAATGATTATCTGCCGTATGTGGCAAATATTCTTCGTAACGCGTCAACAACCAAAAAGAAGCCGCAAAAACATCAAATGGTAATTTTCCCTCTGAAGTTTTGAAAAAACAGGGAGTTTCTTCCCATTTTTCGATTTTTAATTCCTGAGATTTTATTCCTTTCTCAAATAATAAATTACTTGGAATGATTTGAAAATCACATGCTAAATTTTTATTTGAATAATTTAATTTTATTCCATTTTCATTGGAGAAAACAGTCTCATCTAAAGTAACCTCAGCATTATTTATTCCCGCTAGAGAACAAAATGTTTTTATTGCATAATCAATTCTAGAATTTCTATGTTCGCAATAAATCAGCATCAAGCCAACCATTTTAACATCTCTCCACAAATGAACTCTGCTGCTTTTCCATCTCCGTAAAGTGGGGGCAATTCTGAAAATTTCTTAGCTAATAAAGTTTTGCAAGCATCTTTAATTCTTTTTTCATATGCATCAGCTAAAATAGCTGCGCCTACTTCCACTATTTCCACCCACTCGGTTTGTGGACGTAAAATCACACAAGGCTTATTGAAAAAGAAAGCCTCTTTTTGTAATCCGCCAGAATCGGTGGTAATCATTCTACAATTTTTCTCCAATGAAATAATCTCCAAAAAAGAAACTGGATCAGTTAATACAAATTTCTTATTATTTTCAATTTCTTTTCTTAAATCTTCACTTAAATTCTCTTTCATCTTTGCTTTCGTGCGAGGATGAACGGGTAAAAAAACGATTAAATCATTTTCCTTACTGATATCATTTAAGGCTTTGAAAATAGCAGAAAGTCTTTTCGGATCATCGGTATTATTGTCGCGATGTATCGTTGCCAAAATGAAATTATCTTTCTTCAATCCGAATTTTTCATATTTCGAAAATTCTTTTTCTGACACTTCTGCGAAATAAAGTGAATTGTCATACATCACATCCCCTGAATGATAAACTTTGGGATTATCGTTAGAATAAGGTGCATTATTCTCCAATGAAAACCCTTCCTTTTTTAAATTATCTACTCCTGTTTTTGTTGGAGAAAACAATAGAGTAGAAACATGATCACATAAAATACGATTCACTTCTTCTGGCATTTTTTTATTGAATGATCGTAAACCAGCTTCAATATGTACAACGGGAATATGAATTTTAGAAGCGGCAATGGCTCCTGCTAAAGTAGAATTGGTATCTCCGTATAAAACTACCGCTTGAGGTTTTTCTTTCAGTAAAATTTCTTCAATTCCCTCTGTCATTAATGCGGTCATTCTTCCATGAGAGCCAGAACCAACATTCAAATTATAATTTGGTTTTGGAATATTCAATTCAGAAAAAAATTGTTCCGACATATTTTCATCGTAATGTTGACCCGTATGAACAATCATTTCTATAATCTTATCAGAAAATTTATTTCGAATAGCGCGACTTAATGCCGCCGCTTTTATGATTTGAGGTCTCGCCCCAATGATAGTGATTATTTTCATGAATTAATTTAAATCATTCCTTCGTCTGCGAAGCTAAAATAACCATTATCGGTTACAATGAGATGGTCAAGCACAGGTATTTCCAAAATCTTACCCGATTCCACTAATCTTTTGGTTAATTGAATATCTTGATCACTCGGTTTTAAATTTCCACTTGGGTGGTTATGACAAATGATAATTGCTGTAGATAATTGTTCAATGGCTGATTTAAAAATAAGACGTGTATCTGCAACTGTGCCTACAACTCCTCCTCTACTAATCATTGTTTTAGTAGTAATGTAATTGGCGCGATTCAAATGTAAAACCCAAAATTCTTCATAGGGCAAATCCATTAAAGTTCCTTTGATATAATCAAATCCATTTTTACTGTTTACCACTCTCACTCTATCGGACTCTTCCTCTGTTTTTCTTCTTCTTGCTAATTCTAAAGCAGCTACAATGGTAATTGCTTTTGCTTCTCCAATTCCTTTAAATTTGGTTAGATCTGCTACTGATGAGCGTGCTAGTTTGTTCAAATTATTTTCAACGCCTTCTGCCAAAATTCTCCGCGATAATTCAACCGCTGATTCTTCGTTATTTCCACTTCCAATTAAAATGGCCAACAACTCGGCATCCGACAAAACCGATTTTCCTTTTAAAAGTAATTTTTCCCGCGGGCGATCATCTTCCGCCCATTGCGAAATAGGTATTTTCTCTAAGTGATTCATTGTAATCAATTGAAAGGTATTAAAACTAAAAAATCCCGCTAGTAGCGGGACTTTCTCGAATATTATTAAATATTAAAGTTTATTTACGTGGATAGCTAAACCAGATTTAAGGTTTGCTGCCTTATTTTTATGGATAACGTTTTTCTTCGCCAATTTATCAATCATTGAAAAAGCTTCCACTAACATTGTGGTTGCTTCTTTTTTATCGGTAACCATTTTTAATTTTTTCAAATAGGTACGAGTAGTTTTAGTATAATACCTATTACGAAGACGTTTTGCATCGTTGCTACGAATTCTCTTAATTGACGACTTATGATTTGCCATAATCTAAAAATTTTAAGGATTTTACTCCTCTTGTTTAATTTATTTGGTGATGCATTTGCTCTCGCAATCTACAATCACACTATTTTTCGTAGCCCGTAGGGGAATCGAACCCCTGTTTACAGAATGAAAATCTGCTGTCCTAACCCCTAGACGAACGGGCCAAAAGTTTTTCAGTTTTCAGTTTTTTTTAAATAACTGAAATCCTAAATATTGTTCTGGTGTGTTTAATATAAAAAAGAACTTCCCATTTTTTGGGGAGTGCAAATGTAACGAGAATTTTTATTTCAACAAAAGCCCCTTAAAAAAATCTATTCTAAATCGTCAGAATCTGCTTGAAACTTGAATCCCAGCCTTTTACCGGTTTTAATTTGCATGTTTTCGCTTAACTCCTTCAGTTCCATCACCGAAATTTCTTTGATTTGGTCGTAGGGAGTGGCCAAAAGATCAAAATCAATGGTGTATAAAAACACGGTTTGAACGATTTCCTTAATTTTTTCGGCCGTTAGCTCAGAATTCATGAAATCGTTGTACAAAAAACCTAATTGTCTTTTACCCTGAATCATAAAATGATTTTCCTTATTGATGAAGATTCTTGCGATCAAATATCCCACATCGCCCAATCGGTTGTATTTAACCGAATCTGCCAAAAAATTGAAAATATTAATCACTCCGCAATAGCCACGCGTAGAATCTTCTTTTAAATAAGAAGTTTTCCAAAGGGGATTAGCCTGATCAAATAAGAAAACATTGGTATGCATTTGAAAATAGAGAATATCACTTCCTAAATTTACCTGAACTTCAAATTCGCCCCTGTTTTCATAACCAAATTTTAATCGAGTATCCTTTTTATGAACGTCTTCGGTCAACTGATTAATTACTGAATCTAACTCCTTTTTTAATAGGCCAAATTGCTTAAAGGTATTAGCATAAACATCCTGCTTAAGTGAACCTTTTTCACTCAAGGATTTTTTAATCATTTCATAAGCAGGTGTCTTTTCCATATTAATAAGCTTTTGCAAATAAAACTTTACGTGTGGATGGTTTTCCAGAAACCACACAAACTCCATTTTCTATTGGTGAATCCAAAGGTATACAACGAATAGTGGCTTTCGTTTCATTCTTTATTTTCTCTTCCGTTTCTTCTGTTCCATCCCAATGCGCCATCACAAATCCAGCATCATCATCCATTAATTTTTTGAATTCTTCATAGGTATTCGCAGAAAACGTATGGGCTTTTCTAAACTCGACTGCTTTAGTAAATAAATCCTTTTGCATTTGATCTAAAATATCTATCACTTTTTGCGTTAATCCTTCTTGAGAAACAGATTCCTTGGTTTTTGTATCTCTACGCGCTAATTCAATCGTTCCATTTTGCAAATCACGTGGACCCATTGCCAAACGAATTGGCGTTCCTTTCAATTCATGTTCGGCAAATTTCCAACCTGGTTTATTTTTATCCGAATCATCAAATTTCACTCTTATGCCTTTCGATTCTAAATCTTTTTTAATCACCAAAACTTTCTCAGCAATATTTTTCAATTCCTCTTCTCCTTTATAAATCGGAACAATGATTACTTGCGTTGGCGCCAATTTCGGAGGTATCACTAATCCTTGATCATCTGAATGCGCCATAATTAAAGCACCCATTAAACGAGTAGAAACACCCCAAGAAGTAGCCCAAACGAAATCTAATTTCCCCGTTTGATCGGCAAATTTTACATCAAATGCTTTTGCAAAATTTTGTCCTAAAAAATGAGAGGTTCCCGCTTGTAAAGCTTTTCCATCTTGCATCATTGCTTCAATGCAATAAGTTTCTTCGGCACCTGCAAATCTCTCGGACGGAGTTTTGATTCCTTTTATTACTGGCAAAGCCATATAATTTTCTACAAATTCTGCATAAACACCCAACATTTTTTCGGTTTCTTCAATCGCTTCTGCTTTGGTTGCATGAGCAGTATGTCCTTCTTGCCATAAAAATTCAGCCGTGCGTAAAAATAAACGTGTACGCATTTCCCATCTCACCACATTCGCCCATTGATTAATCAATAATGGTAAATCGCGATAAGATTGAATCCATCCTTTATAGGTATTCCAAATAATTGCTTCCGAAGTGGGACGAACAATTAATTCTTCTTGTAATTTAGAATTAGGATCTACAATCAATTTTCCTTTGTTATTCGGGTCGGCCATTAATCGGTGATGAGTGACCACTGCACATTCTTTGGCAAATCCTTCGGCATGACCTTCTTCAAGCTCCAAAAAGGATTTAGGAACAAAAAGAGGGAAATAAGCATTCACATGTCCAGTCTCTTTGAACATAGTATCCAACTGTTTTTGGATATTTTCCCAGATGGCATAACCGTGTGGCTTGATCACCATGCAGCCTCTAACTGCCGAGTGGTCAGCTAAATCAGCATTGATTACAATATCATTGTACCATTTAGAATAATCTTTGTCTCTTGGCGTTATAACTTTACTCATGTTTGTAATTTGTAAATGAAAAACTGGTATAAAATTTGTACATTTGAAATGCAAAAATAGAATTTATTTGCGATGAATAGCAATTTCAAAATATCTAAACTTATCTCCTTGACGAACGTAAAACGTAGTACTATGAAAACAACACTTTTTTCAGCAGCTTTGGCAGCATTGATTCTGTCTTCCTGCGGTAGCCATGCAAAGTACATCACTTTTGATGATGATGATGATGTATATTCTCAGCCAGGACGTGATGAGGCAAAAGCCGAGCGCAAAAGAACTGAAGAGAAAAAGAAAATCGAAGAAGAAGCTTATAACGGTTTCGGAGCTGATGACTATTATGATCCACGTGAAGCAGAAAGAATTTCAACTACTAGTTCTTCTACTACTAGTTCTTCTACTACAACCACAGATGATTATTATGATCCTAACTATTCGAATAGTAATATGAATGGTAATTATAATTACAACAATAATTATTATAATTCTCAAAACGGCTATAATGGTTACGGTAATAACGGATATGGTTACGGATACGGGAATAATTGCTGTAATAATGGATATTACGGAAGTAACTATTACGGAAATTCCTATGGAAATGGTTACGGGAATAATTATTATGGTAATGGTTATGGTTATGGAAATAACTATTATGGTAGTGGTTATGGAAATGGTTTCGGGAATAATTATTATGGAAATAACTATTATGGAAACGGATACGGTTATGGAAACAACTATTATGGAAATGGTTGGGGAACTGGTTTAATGTTTGGTTTCGGAAATGGATATGGAAATAATTATTATGGAAACAACAACGGTTGGGGAAATAATAATAACGGTTACGACAATAATAATTCCAATGCAAATTATGGACACCGCGGAAGCAGTTCTACCAATAGCACTTCTGGTTCTACTTATGGTGGAAGAAGTGAAAGTGATTATGATGTGATTACTTATGCTTCAGAAAATCGTTCTGCAACTTATACTACAAATTCAAAACCGGGAACATTACTTTCTGCTAATGCAAATAAAGTATCTGGAATTCCAGTTCATGTAACAACTGTTTCTACTAGTGATAATTCAGTTGTTTCAGTTAGTAGTAAAGATATTTCTCCAACAGTTGGTTCATTTTACTCTAATAATGAATCTGGTTCAACATTTACTAGATTGAATAAAGTGGATAGAAATGATAACACTCAAACTTCTGCATGGTCAAAAGACAGACCAAGTTATTCAGGAAATACTACATCTAATTCCACTTATACAAATACCAATTCATCAAGTGGAACTTCAAAACCTCGTTATGAAAATAACTATTCAAACGGAACAACTTCAGGAACTAATTATGGAACTACATCTGGATCAACAACCGGTTCGGCAAGAAGTGATAATTACAATTCTTATTCTGTAAAAGGAGATAATTCTTCTAATAGTTCATCTGGTTCTTATTCTGGTGGAGCTTCATCATCAGGTAGAAATTCTGGCGCAACTATTAATACTGGCGGAAAATCTTCTGGTTCTTCTTCATCAGGAGGAAGTTCTTCAGGCGGACGTTCTGGTGGAAGTTCTGCAGGAAGCAGTTCAGGTGGAAAATCTTCAGGTGGTGGTAGAAGATAAAATCATTCGCTGATGCGAAAAAATATCTACATATCATTTATAGCCTGTTTGCTATTTTCTAATTTTTCATTCTCACAAAACGAAACAGATGCTTTACGTTATTCTTGGATTGGAACAGGAGGAACAGCGCGTTATCAATCTTTAGGTGGAGCAATGGGCGCTATAGGCGGAGATCCATCTTGTATGGCCATGAATCCTGCTGGATTGGCTCGATTTACAAAATCAGATTTCACGATTTCATTCGCACAATCAACTATCAGCACTTCTACACTTTATAATGGAACAACTACCAATAATGGAAAAGGAAATTTTACGATAAATAATATTGCCTTAGTTGGCGCCACAAAAAGCAGTGAAGATTCAGAATGGAAATCGGTACAATTCGGAATTGGATTTCAAAAGCTTTTTAATTTCAATAATTCTATTTCGATGTCGGGATATAGTCCAAATTCATTATTAGATCAGTTTGCAGGAGATGCGCACGGGGTGGATCCAACTGCCTTAGGTGATGTTTTACCTTATACCTCAATGCTTGCCTATCAAACGTATTTAATAGATCCAGATCTTACTTCAACAGATGATTCTTATACCACACAAACATTTAACGATACCGTTTTTCAATCGAGGTATATCAATAAAAAAGGCGGATTGAGTGAAATGAATATTTCCATCAGCGGAAATTATTTGGATAAAGTTTATTTAGGAATGAGTATTGGGTTTCCTTTTATTAGATACTCTGAAACTTATTCTCATCACGAAGAGGTAACTGATACCACTCTCTTCTTGCAAAATTTTGATTATACCCAAGATTTATATACACGCGGAAACGGAGTAAATTTAAAACTAGGTGCCATTTATACGCCTACCGAATGGTTGCGATTAGGATTGGCTTTACAAACTGCTTCCTCCATTGGTTTAACGGATGAATGGAGCAATACGATGCAATCGCAATTTGATAGCAATATTGCTTTTGATACTACTTCGCCCAATGGATTATTTAATTATCGATTAAGAACTCCAGGAAGAATAACTGCGAGCGCTGCTTTTATTATTTCTAAATGGGGATTGGTTTCTGTAGATTATGAATATTTAAATTACGGTAAAGCAAAATTCAAACCCGATAATTTTAATGGCGGTGGTGGCTATTCTTTTGCCTCCGAAAATTTAGTGATTAAATCTATTTACAATACAGCATCTAATTTACGTGTTGGTTTAGAGGGAAGATACAATTGGGTGAGTTTACGAGGAGGAATTTCTATTTACGCTAATCCATTTAAAGATGAAGATGGAATAAATGCAACCACAGTAGATGCCACACGCATCACCTACTCGGGTGGATTAGGATTTAGAATGAAAGGATTTTATGCCGATTTAGGATATTCCATCACCCAATGGAACGAAGCTTATTTTATGTTTGATCCTTTATTGGTAAATACCGCCAATATCGAAACAAACTTCAAACAGTTTGTGGTGACGGCAGGGTTTAGGTTTTAGGGAATTAATTTCAAATTAATTTATCATGTCACGTTATTTACTTTTAATTTCTGTAATTTTTCTTTTCTCTTGCAAAAAAGATAAACTGAAAGACGATAAAGAAATATTTATTGGGAACTGGAAGTGGGTTTATTCGATCAAGAGTGAAAGGTTTGCTTGTGATAATCCGGCAGTGATTACTATTTTAAACCCAACAAGTGTAGGAGCAGATTATTATCTTGATTTTAATAAAAAGGGCTGTGCTACTTTCTACCAAAACACAGAAAAAAAGGAGAAATATAGGCTTGTTTTTACTGCATGGGATTTCGGCTTAAATCCATATACCAATTATTACACCTTTGGAATTCGATTGGATAATGATGACAAGGAAGTGTTTGACGGTTATGTAAAGTCCGACACCTTGATTGATCGGGGTAAATCCGAATCCTACGAGTAGCTTAGTAAAAGTCACATTAAAAAATCAAATACAAGAAAAATACAAGATATATTTAGTTGACAATAAAGGATCCTTAATTGAATCCAAGGATTTGTCTGGTGAATTCGTTATATTTGATATGACATCTCTTGAAAAAGGAATTTATTTTATCATTTTAGAAGTAAATACCAAAAGAACGATTAAGAAAGTAATAAAAACATGAAGAAAAATATTATTTATCTCCTAATTATTTTTTCTCTTTTCTCTTGCAAAAAAGATAGACTAAAAGGTGATAAGGCAATTTTTATTGGTAAGTGGAAATGGATTTATACCAAAACACTACAAAATAGTTGCGGGGGTGGTTCGCAATATTATACTTATAATGACCCAACTTCAGAAGGGTTAAATTATGAGATTGAATTTCTTAAATGCGGCAAAGTTATTTATTATGAGAATGGGGAAAAAACAACAAAAGACAGAATTGTTTTTGAAAGATTCGCTCCATCAACTTCCAGTTTATGGAACGATTACTATTCGTTTGGTATTGACGGTGACAATAGAGACGAAAAAGCAATTGACGGATTAATTAAAAATGATACATTAATACTTATTGGCAACACAAAATGGCCTCATTTTAATGAGGTATGTCCTTGTTGTACTGGATATATTTATTTCATAAGAGAATAGAATAAAATGGATTTCATTTCTTCACTTCTGCTTTTTTGTATGTTGATTTCTTATAATTCAGCATCTGGTCAAGAATGGCGAAAATATGACGAAACTAATTCAAGCTTAGGAAACTCATATGTTAGAGATATAGTTATTGATTCAAATGGAGTTGCTTGGCTCGGAACTTCAGAAGATTTGTTTAGTTTTGATGGATTAAACTGGAATCATTATACTATAAATGTTACAAATTCAAATCCAAACATTACTTATGTAGAGGATATGTGCTTATTGAATAATAATGATATTTTAATTGGAACCTCATACGGAATTTGCATTTTTAATACACTAACTAAAACTGTTGATTATTCACTTAATTCAAATATTCCATTTAGTCATATAGAATCTGTTGGGCAATCAGATGATGGAATAATTTGGATTGGTGAAAGTGTAACAGGGGGAAGGATAGCCTATTTTTCAAATTATTCCTGGGCGACATTTCAAGCATTTGGTTCCTCTGAAACTATCTATGCCATGACTAATAATGGAAATGAAATGTGGTTTGGTTCAGGTTCAGTGAAGAAATATGATAATGGAATCTTCACTCAATATTATTATGGAAACAGTCCCATCACTCAGGGGGCTTTAACAAGTGCTCTCGCTTTTGATCCAGATGGCAATTTATGGCTGGATGCTCCGAGCAATGCAGTACCAACTATTTATCGATTAATGAAATTTGATGGAATCAACTGGTACGAATATGATACATTAAATTGCGTAATTGATGGCTCCCATATTCAAGATATTTACCATATGGATTCTGTGATTTGGTTCTCATTACAATTTCAAGGTGTAGTTGAATTTAACTATTATACAAATGAATGTAATTTTTATGATGAAAATAATAGCCCAATTTCTTCTTATAATTTTGGTGGCTTAGTAAAAGATGATAATGGGAATATTTTTATTGGTACAAGTTCCGGTTTGATAATTTATAATGAGGATAAAATTATCATCGATGCTTTTAAATATACTGATCTTTATATTTATCCTAATCCCTTTGACGAACTAATCAATTTGCGATTTTTTGCCGAAACCGATCAAAATATTTTAATTTCAATTTATAATGAAATTGGCCAAATCGTGTATTCTTCTTCTGTTGAAGTATCTTTTGGTAAAATTGATTACCCAATAGAAATAGGCAATTTCGAACGTGGAATTTATATACTGAAATCACAAATTAACAATCAAATGGTGACTGAGAAATTAATGAAAATAAATTAACTAATTTTTTAAAGACAAAAAAAATCCGAAGGTTTCCACTCGGATTTTTCATTTATATATTTTCTAAAAATTAGTCCTGATGTTTCAATCTGGATTAATTCGACTTACAATTTTCCCATCGCTTTAAGCTCCTGAAAACTGAGTCTCATTAATTTGCTTTCGGATCCGCGTTAATCGCTTTATCCACCAAAATTCTTCCGCAGTGCTCACAAACTGTTACCTTTTTGTGCATACGAATGTCTAACTGACGTTGTGGAGGAATTTGATTGAAACAACCACCACAAGCATCACGCTCAACAGCAACAACTGCTAATCCGTTTCTTGCATTTTTACGTAATCTATGGTAAGCTTTAATTAAACGTGGTTCAATTTTAGCTTGCGCAGCCGCTGATTTATCAATTAAATCTTGTTCTTCTTTTGAAGTTTCGTCAGTGATTTCTTGCAACTCTTGTCTCTTCACTTCAAGATCTTTCTTTCTTTCAGTTAAAGCTTCCTTTGAAGTAGCCACAGATTCGGTTTTAAAACCCATTTGTGCTTTGAATTCTTTAATTTTCTTTTCTGATAATTGAATTTCTAATGTTTGGAATTCAATTTCTTTAGAGAGTGAATCGTACTCACGGTTATTTCTAACTTTCACTTGTTGCTCTTCGTATTTTTTAATCGCTAATTGCGATTCTTTCATTGCGTTTTTACGATCGGTAATTCCGTTTTCAAGATCAGCCAATTCTTGTTCGATTCTTTCAAAACGAGTTTCCAAACCTGCAATTTCATCTTCCAAATCTTGAACCTCGAGTGGTAATTCTCCTCTAACCGTTCTGATTTTATCAATTTGAGAATCGACTAATTGAAGGTTAAATAATGCTTTTAATTTTTCTTCTACTGAAGTCGCATCGATCTTCTTATCTGCCACTTTTGCCATAGGTCAATAATAATTAACTGGGTTAGTATTTATTTCCGTAATTCGGACTGCAAATGTATTAAATTTTTTCGTTATCCAATCACTCAACAGACTCATTGTAAACTGCTCACTTTCAAAGTGTCCGATATCCAAAACCAAAATTTTTCCATCCGCATCAAAAAAATCGTGGTATTTGAAGTCAGAAGTGATCAAAACATCGGCCCCAGCCCCTTTTGCTGAATCTAATAGAAATCTACCCGAACCTCCGCAAACCGCCACCAGCTTGATTTTTCGATTCAAAAATCCCGTGTGACGAATTAATTTAGTTTGCATTTTTTCTTTCACCAACTTCAAAAAATCTTCCTCGTTCATTTCATTTTCCAATTCGCCTTTCATTCCTGATCCAGCCATAGAAAAATCATTTTTTAGTGAATAAATATCATAAGCTACTTCTTCATAAGGATGAGATTTTATCATGGCAGAAACTACTTTGGAAGTAAGATAATTAGGTAGAATCACTTCTATTTTCATTTCTTTTTCCGAATGAATTTCTCCCTTTTTTCCAACAAAAGGATTTGAATTTTCGTTCCCCATAAAAGTTCCTGTTCCCTCTGAGCTAAAACTGCAATCCGAATAATTGCCAATCAATCCTGCGCCCGCTTCGCACATGGCAGAGCGAACTTTTTCTGCTTGTTCATTCGGACAAAAAACCACTAACTTTTCCAATGTATTTTTTTTCGGTTGAAGAATTTTTGAATTTTTCAAACCTAGTTTTTCCGAAATTTTTGCATTTACGCCATTATGAATAGCATCTAGATTGGTATGAATAGAATAAATAGAAATATCATTCTTAATTGCCTTCAATAAAATACGTTCCACATAATTAGTTCCTGTCAATTTTTTAATTCCTTTGAAAATCACCGGGTGATGTGAAATAATCAAATTGCATTTTTGAGAAATGGCTTCATCTATAACTTTTTCTGTTACTTCTAAACAAAGTAAAACTCCAGTAACTGAAGATTCAGGATTACCGCATTGCCATCCCGAATTATCATAATCTTCTTGTAGTTGTCTGGGAGCCAGCGATTCTAAATATTGAGTAATCTCTTTCTTTAAATTCATTTCGGTCAATTTTTTATCAAATATAACACAGTTCAACGGCTTGTTGATTTCTACTTGGGTTTTAGAGGCAATTATTTTATTTAGAATGAGTTTATCTTCTATTTTTGTGACCCGATGATAAGAATCCTTCGCCTTTTATTATTTCCATTCGCCGTTCTGTATTTCATTGGAACTGAATTCAGGAATTTTCTGTTTCATACACGAATACTAAGATCATTAAAATTTGACCGACCTGTTATTTGTGTAGGAAATCTTTCTACTGGTGGAACAGGAAAAACACCAATGACAGAATACATTATTCGATTATTAAAAAGCAATGAAATCAAACCAGGTGTTTTGAGTCGTGGATATGGAAGAAAATTACCCGGTTTCAGAATGGTAGAAGTAGATGCTAAAACGCATGAATGCGGAGATGAACCACTTCAAATCAAACAAAAATTTCCGGATATTGATGTTGCAGTTTGTGAACAAAGAGTGGACGGAATAGTTTTTCTATTGAAAGAATCCGAAAAAATTGAATGTATTTTATTAGATGATGCCTATCAACATCGAGCGATAAAACCCTCCTTCTCTATTCTTACTACTTCCTTTTCTCAACCATTTTTTAGCGATTTTATTTTGCCTATTGGAAATCTTCGTGAAATGCGTAAAAATGCTTCACGTGCCAACGTAATTGTGGTGACTAAATGTCCAGAATGGATGAATCAAGCAGACATTAATTATTGTACAATAGCCATTCAACAATATTCAAAAGCACCTGTATTTTTCAGTCAAATAATTTATGGAGAAATCAAGCCGGTTTTTGGTTCAGGAAAACCTATTTCACTCACGCACCACGTTTTACTTGTAACAGGAATAGCTCAAACCGAATCATTGGTAAAACATATTGAACAAAAATCAAAAGTAAAACATCTCCTTTTTGGCGATCATCATCGATTTGAATCTAAGGATATCACTAAAATTGTCGATTTATTTAATAGTTTTGCAAACGAAGATAAAATCATTATCACAACTGAGAAAGACGCGAAAAGATTTCAATCTCTGCCGGAGGAAATGATTCAACCTTTAAAAAATATTCCGATTTTTTTCATTGAAATGGAAACCCAAATAATCAATGATACCTCGAGAGGATTTATAAATGAACAAGAAAAATTTGATCAACTAATACTATCGCATGTTAACAGCTTTGAATGAAACCGTAAATTTTGTCAAGAATAAAATTAAGGACACACCTGAGGTAGGAATTATTTTAGGAACAGGTTTAGGAGGATTAGTAAATGAAATCGAAACGATTCATGAAATTCCTTATGGAGAAATTCCAAATTTCCCAGTATCTACTGTGCAAGGTCATAGTGGAAAATTAATTTTTGGAAAATTAGGAGGCAAAAAAGTTCTGGCCATGCAAGGACGCTTTCATTTTTATGAAGGTTATACTATGCAACAAATCACTTTCCCAGTGCGTGTAATGAAACTTTTGGGAATAAAAACGTTATTTTTATCTAATGCCGCAGGAGGAATGAATCCTAATTTTGAAATCGGTGAAATCATGTTGATTAAAGATCATTTGAATCTTTTTCCTACCAATCCTTTGATTGGAAAAAACGAAGATTCATTGGGTCCACGTTTCCCAGATATGAGTCAACCATATGATCATCAATTGTTAAAAAAAGCTAAAGAAATTGCTGCAAAAAATAATATAAGAGTAGCCGAAGGAGTTTACGCTGGACTTTCTGGTCCGTGTTTTGAAACCCCTGCCGAATATAAAATGGTGGCTATTTTAGGAGCCGATGCTGTTGGAATGAGCACTGTGCCCGAAGTAATTGTGGCTCGTCATATGAGTATTCCGTGCTTTGCAGTTTCCATTATTACCGACTTAGGTGTAGAAGGAAAAATCATTGAAGTTACCCATGAAGAAGTTCAAATTATTGCTAAAAAATCAGAACCTAAGATGACACTTATCATTAAGGAACTGTTGGCATCCATTGAGTAATTCAGAAAAAAAAATGCTTATTTTTACACTTCGTTTTTAATTTATGAGTGATATTTACGATACATACGAGGTGATTATTGGTTTAGAAGTGCATACGCAACTTCTTACTAAGAGCAAAAACTTTTCTCCCGACCCAACTGAATTTGGAGGTTTGCCTAATCATCATGTGAGTGTTATTTCACTGGGACATCCAGGTACTTTACCAAAGGCAAATAAAAAAGTAGTTGAGTTTGCAGTTCGTTTAGGATTAGCTTGTGGTTGTGAATTAACTAAAGAAATGAATTTCGCACGAAAAAATTATTTCTATGCCGATTTACCAAAAGGATATCAAATCACACAAGATTTAACTCCCATCTGTAGAAAAGGACATATCACTATCAAGGATGACAATGGAAATGAAAAAATAGTTGATTTAACTAGAATTCACATTGAGGAAGATGCTGGAAAAAGTATCCATGATATTGATCCGTATAATTCATTGGTAGATTTAAATCGTGCTGGTGTGGCGTTATTGGAAATCGTAACAGAACCTGTTATGCGTACTAGTAAAGAAGCTTATAATTTTTTACAGGAAGTTAGAAAATTGGTTCGTTATTTAGATATCTGTGATGGAAATATGGAAGAAGGATCACTTCGTTGTGATGCGAATATTTCGGTGATGAAAAAAGGCGCTAAAGAATTCGGAACAAAGATTGAAGTGAAGAACATGAACTCTATTCGTAATGTTCAGCGTGCCATCGAATTTGAAATAATTCGTCAGGTGGATGCGTTGGAAAAAGGAGAAAAACTTTTCATGGAAACCAGAACCTTCGATGCTGTAAATGGAATTACCATTGGTATGAGAAGTAAAGAAAGTGCACATGACTATCGTTATTTTCCAGAACCCGATTTACAACCTTTGAAAATTACGAATGAATATATTGAGGAAATTAGAAAAACACTTCCTCCTCTTCCCAACGAACTTTTGAAAAAATATATTTTAGATTATAGTTTACCTGAATACGATGCGAGTATTTTGACTGAACATAAATCAACGGCATTGTACTTTGAAGAAATTACGAAATTTACTAAGAATTATAAATCGGCTTCTAATTGGATGATGGGAGAAATAAAATCTTACCTCAATGAAGCTGCTTTAGATATTGAAGATTTTATTTTGAAGCCAGAACAAATTGCAGAAATTATTTCTTTGATTGATACGGGTAAAGTGAGTCATACCGCAGCAGCAGGAACTATTTTTCCGGAGATGATAAAAAATCCGAGTGCAAGTCCGATTTCTATTGCTGAATCAAAAAATTTAGTTCAGGAAAGCAATACCGATTTATTAGCCGATTTCGTTCAGCAAGCTATTGCTAAATATCCGGATAAAGTGGTAGAATATAAAAACGGAAAAGTGGGATTAGCTGGTTTGTTTATGGGAGAAGTGATGAAACTTTCAAAAGGAAAAGCCGATCCCAAGGTAGCCAATAAATTATTAACTGAAGCTTTAGAAAAAGCATAAAATAAATTCAAACCAAAAAAATGAAATATAATTTTTTAATATTATCTCTCTCCATTTTACTTTTCTCATGTGGAGAATCTAAAGTAGAAAAAAGTGGTTCTGCCATAGAAAATTCAGTTTCTGGTATCATTAAAAATGGAGCTGGAAGAAAAATTTATCTCGAAGGATTCGATATGAATGGAATCATTAAATTAGATTCTACAGAAATTGCGGAAGACGGTTCATTTCAATTATCTGCTACTGCAAAAACAAATTTTTATAGAGTAGGTTTTAACAATACTAATTATATTTTATTAGCCATTGATAGTACTGATAAAAATGTAAAAATTACTGGAAATGCCGATTCACTTAGTATTGGATACAAAGTGGAAGGCTCACCATTTTCGCAAGACATTCTTGAATTTGTGAATGAGCAAACGCCATTTATGGCTAACCGTTTGAAAATTCTAGAAAGTATCAATGTGGACAATCAAGAAGATACTTCTGTAACAGGTAATGCACAAAGATCCATTATGCGATTAGATGCTGCGTTTAACGCTTTCGTGGTGAATTTCGTTGAAAAGAACCCTAAATCTCCATCTACATTTTTGGCTTTATCCTTTCTTGATCCAAATAATCAATTAGACATTATCAAAAAAGTAGAACAAGCCATTTCTGTATCCATGTACAATTCTCCTCTACATGTTGACATTCTAAATAAAATCGGACAACTAGAATCAAAAAAGCAAATTAATGATGCTCAATTGGTGGAACAAGAAAAAACAATGGGCCATTTAAAGAATGGAAATACATCTCCTGAAATAAATTTACCTTCACACAAGGGTGGAAATATTTCCTTGTCATCACTAAAAGGCAAAGTAGTTCTAATTGATTTCTGGGCTTCTTGGTGTGCGCCTTGTCGTGCAGAGAATCCTAATGTGGTGAAGATGTATAATAAATACAAAGACAAAGGATTTACCGTTTATAGTGTTTCATTGGATAAGGATAAAACCAAATGGCTAAGTGCTATTCAAAAAGATGGATTAATTTGGCCGAGTCATGTGAGTGATTTGAAGTCTTGGCAGTCTATTGCTGCGCAGGCTTATGGAATCACTTCTATTCCGTTTACCGTTTTGATTGATAAAGATGGTAAGATAATTGATAAGAATTTAAGAGGATCACAATTAGAAGAAAAATTAAAAGAGATTTTAGGGTCTTAAAAAGAAATTTATGAATAAAATAAAACTTTTTGTACTTACAGTGGCACTGTCACTTTTTGCAATTTCATCACAAGCGGCAATAATTAGTGGAACATTTACCAATGCTGCCGGTAAAAAAGTTTATTTGGAACGATTCGAAGAAAATCGTCCTGTAAAAATTGATAGCGTAACCCTTAGTAAAAAGGGTAATTTTAAATTTACATTAAAAGATACTTTGACTGATTTTTACAGAATCTCTTTTCAACCCACCGATTTCATCGTTTTAATTCTGACCAAAAATGATAACGTTCAACTTACAGCTGATGGTAATAGCTTAAATAAAACTTATAAAATAAAAGGATCTGAACATTCAGAAAATCTTTTGTCTTTTGTGAATTTAGTAAACACCTATATCAAAACCAAAGATTCCATTAATACACTTGCATTAAAAAACAATGATGGAACAAAACCAGAATTAATTTCGCAATTAAATGCAGAAATGAATTCGAAATATGCCACATTTTTAAAAGACAGAAATAAGTTCATGGATGATCATGCTGCCTCTCCTGCATTGGTTGCCGTTACGAATCATTTAAATTTACAAAACGATGCCAAAGGTGAATTGGTTTATCTTAAGAAAATTGACGCGGCTCTCGAAAAATCTATTCCCAATACCTATTATCATAAATCAATTCATGACATGGTGATTTCTATTGAAGAACAAGTGAAAATTGAGGAAAAACAAAAAGAAGCGGAAGCTAACAAAGTAAAAATGAATGAGCCCGGATCTGACGTAATTGATATTGTGATGAAAGATGTGGATGGAAAAGAAATTGCCCTCTCTTCTTTAAAAGGAAAATATGTTTTATTAGATTTCTGGGCTTCTTGGTGTGGACCTTGTAGAAAAGAAAATCCGAATGTGGTAAAATTATATGAAAAATATAAAGACAAAGGATTTACGATTTACAGTGTTTCTATTGACAATAACAAAGACAAATGGTTGGAGGCAATTAAAAAAGATAATTTAACTTGGCCATACCATGTGAGTGAATTGAAAGGATGGCAAACTCCTGTATTGGCAGATTTTGGTGTAAATGGTATTCCGTTCACCGTATTGATTGATAAAGAAGGAAAAATTATACAAGCTAATTTAAGAGGGCCTTCATTAGAAGCTAAACTTCTAGAAATTTTTGGATTCTAATGAGAAAACTTTTATCGTTATTTTTTTTATTGACAATCGTTTTTTGTTCCGCACAAAAAAAAGTGGAAGGACCTTCGGGCTACTGGCAGCAAGAAGTTAAATATAAAATTAACGTTGCATTAGATGATGTTAATCATACACTCCAAGGGTTTGAAGAAATTACGTATATCAATAACTCTCCTCATACCTTAAATTATCTCTATTTTCATCTATGGCCCAACGCCTATAAAAATCAAACCACCGCTTTAGCTAAACAACTTTTAGAAAACGGTGAAACCGATTATTATTTCGATAATAATAAATACAACGGTTATATCGATTCACTTAATTTCATGATGGATGGTGATACTTTAGAGTGGGAATTCAAAGGAGATAGCATTGACATTTGTAAAATAAAATTAAAATGTCCCGTTTCACCTAATGATTCAATAGTTATTTCTACTCCATTTTTTGTAAAAATTCCAAGTGGAAATTATTCTCGATTGGGGCATATTGGACAATCGTATCAAATAACACAATGGTTTCCAAAACCAGCAGTGTATGATAAAAATGGATGGAACGAAATGCCTTATTTAACACAAGGAGAATTTTATTCTGAATATGGATCTTTTGATGTGAAAATAACTTTACCAGCAAATTATTATGTTGGACACACAGGTTATTTGGTAAACGATTTTAAAGAAATTGATGTATTGAAAAAGCGTGCCGAAGAAACCGAAAAAATGTTGGGCTCTCATATTAATAAGGTAGGAAATATAATAGATCCAAATAATAATGGATTTCCCGCTTCTTCAAAAGAATTAAAAACACTTCATATTAAACAACAACGTGTACATGATTTTGCATTTTTTGCGGATAAAAGATATTATATTTTGAGGGGAGAGGTTGAATTACCCTACTCTAAGAAAAAAGTGAAAACAATGGCGATGTTCACAGCGGGCAATTCACGTTACTGGGCAAAAAGCATTGAGTACCTCAACAATTCTATTTACTATTATTCATTATGGAATGGCGATTACCCTTATTCGCAATGCACAGCAGTTGATGGAACCATTAGCGCAGGTGGAGGAATGGAATATCCCAACGTAACCGTGATTGGTGATGTGAATAGTGATGAGTCATTAGAAACAGTCATAATGCATGAGGTGGGACATAATTGGTTTTATGGCATTTTAGGAAGTAATGAAAGAGAACATCCTTGGATGGATGAAGGAATAAATTCTTTCAATGAAATGCGTTACAATAGAACTTTACATCCCGAAAGAAGTTTAATTGGCGGTATAGCAAATGTGAGCAACAATTTGATGAAAAAATTTGGTGTGGATCATTTAAAAAGTATGCACCAATATTACTTAGCCTATTTATTAAGTGCCAGAAAAAATAATGATCAACCTATTGAAGCGCCCGCTGCTGATTACACAGGAATGAACTACGGAACAATTGTATATTCAAAAACAGCTGTTGCGTTTGATTATTTACACGATTTTCTGGGGGCAGAAGTTTTTGATAAAGCCATGCGCGTTTATTTTGATACTTGGAAATTCAAACATCCTTCTCCTCAAGATTTACAAATGGTATTCGAGTATGTAAGCAAACAAGATTTAAATTGGTTTTTCAAGGATTTAATTGAAACTAATAAAGTGGTGGATTATAAATTTGTTCGTAAGTTAAAAGTAAATACCAAATCAACCGTCACATTTGGTTGGTTGAAATATGAAGAAACCTTAGTCGTAAAAAATGTAGGAGATATTTCTGCTCCATTTTCTATTAGTGGAATTTTTAAAGATACCGATAGTGTTTTATATGAAAAATGGTATCCTGGATTTAAAAAGACAATGCAACTTCAATTTCCGAATTGCGAATGCGATCGATTTGTAATTGATTACGGACAACATTCAACAGAATTTAGAAGAAGCAATAATACTTTACATGAACGAAAATTATTTAAAAAATTGGAGAAACCAAGATTTCAATTTATTGGATCCATTGAAAATCCAGAACGAACATTAATTAATTGGGTGCCTGTTTTTGGCGCGAATGCTTATGATGGCTTCATGGCAGGAATGGCTTTTTATAATTCTGTTTTCCCTGCTAAAAATTTCGAATATACGTTAATGCCGATGTACTCTATCCGCAATAACAAAGCGAGAGGTTATGGCTCGATGTCATATAGATTTCACGGACGACAATCTTCTTTTATTCATTCGATAAAACCCGGTGTTCAGTTTTCTACATTCGGAAAATCTACCTTATCTTCCTCTCAAGATTATAATGCTTATTCTGATTTTATAAAAATTGCACCTTCATTAGAAATAAAATTCAAAAAGAAAACAGCAAGAAGTGAAAATCAACATTCCATTACTTATCGTTATCTTTTCATTGAGGAAAAAAGCGCTTCTTTTTGTGAAAGTTGCGATTCATTGACTAATTTATTTCTAAATGATAATCAATTTCACGAGCTAAATTACCATTTTGTGAACTCTAATACTATTCATCCTTGGAATGTAAAATACACGGCACGTTACCACAAAGAATTTCTTTTAAATATGTTGGAAGCAAATTACAAGCATCTCTATAACGAAAAAGGTAGTTCCATTTATATCCGATTTTTTGTTGGAGGATTTTTCTCCAATAATTCAAGCAATAGTCGTTATAATTTAAGAATGGATGGGCAAAGAGGATTTCATGATTATACTTATGATGAAGTTTATCCAGCACGATTTGAAACTGAAGGTATATGGTCGCAACAATTCACCGAGAGTTACGGTGCTTTCAAAGTTCCAACTGCTTATGGGCAAAGTAATAAATGGATAGCGGCTTTAAATTTAAAAGCAGATTTACCTATACCCATTATTTTTCCATTTATTGATTTAGGTGTTGGTGCGCAATCGGGTTCTGTGCAATTTTTATATGATGCTGGAATAGGAATTAATATTGGAAAAGGATGGTGTTCGGTTTATTTCCCATTCTTATTTTCAAAAGAAATCCAAACAGAAATAGAGGCTAACAACAGAAAATTCAATGACCAAATTCGTTTTACATTTAACTTGAGCAAAATAAATCCATTAAAATTGGTGAGAGATATTTAAATGCAAGAAGGAAAAAAAATATATTTTGCTTCTGATTTTCATTTAGGCGTGAATGGTGTTCATTCCTCTGAACAACGAGAGAAATTCATTGTGCAGTGGCTCACAGAAATTGAAAAAGATGCTGAAGAAATATTTTTAGTGGGTGATTTATTTGATTTTTGGTTTGAATATAAACGTGCCGTTCCAAAAGGATTTGTTCGTTTGTTGGGAAAGCTAGCTGACTTAACGGATAAAGGAATTCCTGTACATGTTTTTATTGGCAATCACGATATGTGGATGTTTGATTATCTCCCAAAAGAAACGGGAGTGAAACTTTATCGCGAACCCATCGAAAGAGAATTTGCAGGAAAGAAATTTTTCATCGGACATGGTGATGGACTTGGCCCAGGAGATAAAGGTTATAAATTCATCAAGAAAATTTTCAGAAATCGTTTTTGTCAATGGATGTTTGCTCGACTTCATCCCAATTTCGGAATAGGATTAGCCAATTATTTTTCACGTTCCAGTCGTAAAAAAACGAAACATGAAAATAAATATTTAGGTGATGAAAAAGAATTTTTGGTTCAATTCATTTTAGACCTGGAAAAAACAAAACATTTTGATAGTTATGTTTTTGGTCATCGTCACTTACCCATTCAAATGAAAATTCAAAATTCGGATTATATCAATCTTGGAGATTGGATTGAGTTTTATACGTATGTCGAATTTGACGGAGAGAAATTGGAGTTGAAAAAATATCACCCAATTCGCTGAACCAAATCTGCCAATCGAGCAGAATAACCTGCTTCATTGTCATACCATCCAACCACTTTAATCATGTTTCCAATCACAGAGGTAAGTTGAGCATCAAAAAGTACGCTATGACGGTTTCCAATACAATCTACCGAAACGATTGGATCTTCGGTATATTCCATGATTCCTTTTAAATTTCCATTGGCAGCTTCTTTAAATGCTTGATTTATTTTTTCTACTGCGATAGGATTTTTTACAATGAATGTAATATCTGTCAATGATCCATCAGGGACAGGAACACGAATTCCGCAACCACCCACTTTTCCCTCAAGAGATGGAAATATTTTTGTAATGGCTTTTGCTGCACCAGTAGTTGTTGGAATAATGGACAAGGCTGCCGCTCTAGATCTTCGCAAATCAGAATGCGGAGCGTCATGTAAACGTTGATCACCAGTGTAAGAATGTATAGTAGAAACATAACAACTTTCAATCGCACATAATTCGTCTATTACTTTAATCATGGGTGCTGCACAATTCGTGGTGCAAGAGGCATTGCTTAAAACTACATCCGAACTATTTAGTAAATGATCATTTACACCAAGAACAATGGTTTTGATATCTTCTGATTTTGCTGGAGCCGAAATAATTACTTTTTTAGCTCCTGCCTTGATATGTTTTTCTACTTCTTCGCGTGTGGTAAAATGTCCAGTTGATTCTATCACCACATCAATTTTTAATTCTTTCCAAGGAAGTTCTTCTGGATTTTTAGCTGCGTAGCATAAAATAGTTTTATCTCCAATAAGAATAGATTTATTTCCTGCTTTTACTGCTTCGGGATAAGTTCGATGAACAGAATCGTATTTAAAAAGATGCGCCAATGTTTTTTCATCGGTAAGATCATTGATGGCAACCAGTTCAATGTTTTTATTTTCGAGAAGATATCTAGCAGTGATTCTACCTATTCTTCCAAATCCATTAATTGCGACTCTAATCATTTTTTATTTATTTATTCAAAATTATAAAAAAACCCCCGCTTAAGGGCGGGGGTTTTTCCTTCTTAAAAATTATTATTATTAATGTGTTACCACTAATTTATCTGTTCCGGTTTCATCACCAGCCTTAATCATTACTACGTAAGATCCAGATGCTAATTCAGCAACATTAATTTCAGTATTAACATCACCTGCATTCATCTCACCTAAGTTTTTAGTAAGTACGATTTTACCAGCTAAATCCATCACGTAAAGATCAACGTTGTTTCTTTCTTTTAATTTGAAAGAAATAGTTCCGTTAGTATTCATTGGATTTGGATAAGAATTTATTTGGGTTACTTCTACATGCGCTACAGCTGTTGCATCAGAATCATTAATTCCAACTAGTGAATTAGAACTCCAGACTCCACGTCCAAAAGTTCCAAGATAAACTACACCGCTATTCCAGCAATCAGAAGTTCTCCATTGTTGACGTACCGCTTCAACAGGCACTAATCCCATTTGTGGTTGATAAACCCAAGTAGAACCACCATTATCGGTAACATAAACACCCGTTTCTGTTCCCATAACAATTGTATTTGGATCTTGGTAATCGATAATTGCATCATAAGTTCCAACAGCAGGTAAAGAAGCGGTGATTTCAGAGAAAGAACCAATTCCAGTTGCAGTAGTTCCCGAACTAGTTTCATGTAAAGAATTTCCATTTGCCACCACAATATGATCTTCGTCTTGTGGGTCTACACCGATTCCGCCAATAAAACTAAAACCATTTATAGTTGTAACGGTTACCCCCGAAATATCATTCGTAGGAGAATAAAAAGTATTTAAATTTTCAACAACGTATAGAGTACCATTTGTTGTTCCTACATACATAACTTTACCATTAGCTGCAAATTCGATAGCGGTAACATTACCCGTAACTGATGGAAGAACTTTTTCCCATTCAGGCGTTACATTAAATCTCAAAGCGTGACGTGTAATATAAAGACCGTTTGAGCCATTAAAACCAACTGCAAAAATAGATTGAACAGGATCTTGTAGTGAGATTGTATCCCCTTCTGCTAATGCAACCGTTAAGGTATGCGTAAGCGGCACTTGTTGTGTTCTTGAAATATAATTAATGACATCACCAATATTATAAATGGTATCTGCAATAAACATAACAGAATCTTGACTATCGGTATCGTTCGGATTTTCATAAAGTCTACCTACAGAAGCAAACGGTGCGTTGGCAATATTAGGAGTGAAATTATCCCAAGCAGCACCTTCATCACTTGAACGTCCCCAATTTCCTTCTTGAGAAGATGCAAAAAATACTTCAGGATTGATATGAGAAATATCACAATCAAAACCATCTCCAGAATACACTTCAGTATATTCTAAACTAGTAGCTCCAGTGAAATTTTTGTATTGTGTTCCGTTATCTTGGTTACCACACATCGTGTGACCAAATTTATTAAAGGCAACACTGTAGGCTTGAGTAACATTATAACCGCGGTTCTGAGGTACCCAAATATTTTCACCATTATCATAAGATTTAGCAACACCGCCATCGCTACCAATATAAAGCATTCCATTTTGATCCCATTTAATCTCATGCTGATCAGCATGAACATAGATTGGACTGAATTCAGAGGCGTAAGCAAAAGTTTTTTGGTACCATTGTCCGAAAACTGGATTTGCTGTTGAACTTTTTACCCATTTATAAATTGCTTGCGTTCCTCCAATTAAAACTTGATTCGGATTCCCAGGAACAGCACCTAACATATTATCGTATACACCTTGACAGTTAGTTCCAGGATTGCTAAAAGGATCGAAATTACTTGACCCTGGAGGGGCAATTTCATACCAGGTATTTCCATTGTCTTCTGAAATCCAAACACCTTTTAAGCAGGATGACGAAGCAGCTGCAGCAGCATAAATGGTATAGTTGTTTGAACTATTCTTGTCAAAAGAAACCGCATATTCCATTCTTGCAAGTACGTTTGTAATTTGACCTGAACCACTTCCTGAAACATTAGTAAAAGTATTTCCTGAATCGGTAGATACAAATGTAATTACTGACCCAGCACCCGATCTTCCCGCAACTACGATTGTTCCATCAGGAGACATTTTTAAATCTCCATAAGAAGCGCTTGTTAAATTGCCTGCGGCAACAAATCCTCCTCCTGGAGTATATGTTTTTGCCCCACCAGAGGAATTATTACCAGCAATCCAAATTTTATCTGCCACGTTTGCATCAGCTAACAATTCATTTACATCCGACCAAGCGGTAGAACCAGGAACTAATGTCCAAGTAACTCCATTATCTGTTGAAGACCAAATTCCATCACCACCCCAATTATCAAATGAACTTCCTGTTCCCACATAATAAGTTCCGTCCAAAGTTTGACACATCGAGGAAATTCTTAAATATTCACTGAAACCAGCAACCATTGTCCAATTATTAGCAGCGTTATTGGAAACGAAAAGCCCACCAGAAACACTTCCAGCGAAAACGTGATTAGCATCGTTTCTATCTATACAGATTGCACGCGTTCTTCCACCTACGTTATCTGGACCCTCTTCCATCCAATTTAAAGCCGTTGCTCTAGTCTGGTTTTCTAAATTATAAGCAATCATATTATTGCGCATTGCACGAAGATATGTCTCGTCATATAAACCTGTTGCAGGGTTTAAACGTTTTGAACGATAATACTCCTTCGCTGCATCAGCACCGGTATAAAGAGTTTTATCTGCTCCTCTTGGATGGTAAACTGATTTCTCGGTTTCTACTAAAGGATTAATAACTGTTATGGCGACAACCGAAAGGGTTACCAATGATCCGACTAAAAGTAAATTTTTATTTTTCATAAGTCAATTTATTCTTTTTATAAATACTACAACTTGTATTTTAATCTTGAAAAAAGGAATTTAGACTTTCCTCAAGACTTACAAATTAAAAAAGTTTTTTCGATTAAATCAAGCCCTTCTGAACATTTGGTTGAAATCATTTAGGTATTGGTAAAATGAATTACTCCTTTATTGACTAAAAGTATTAAAAACACTGGTTTTTTGGGGTGCAAGGAGAAATAAATAAAATTTAATACTACACATTTCCAAAACTTAGAAAATATGCTTTTCGGCATGATAGGAAGAACGAACAAGAGGGGCGCTTTCTACGTATCTAAAACCTTTTTTAAGTGCAATTAATCTATACTCCTCAAATTTTGAAGGTATTATAAAATCGGCAACGGGCAAATGTTTGGGTGTTGGTTGAAGATATTGGCCCATCGTTAAAATATCCACACCAACACTTCTAAGGTCATCCATAGCTTCTAAAATTTCTTCTTCTGTTTCCCCTAATCCTAACATGATACCCGATTTTGTTCTCATTCCACCTTGTTTCAGGCGCAACAAAACTTCTAAACTACGATCATATTTTGCTTGTATCCTGACTTGTTTTGTTAACCTGCGAACTGTTTCAAGATTATGAGACACGATTTCGGGAGCAACATCAATAATATTTTGAAGATTTTCCCATTTCCCCATAAAATCAGGAATGAGCGTTTCAAGAGTTGTTGAAGGAGATTTTCTTCTAATAGCTCTAACGGTAATTGCCCAAATTTCTGAACCACCATCTTTCAAATCATCACGATCTACAGAGGTAATTACACAATGTTTTACTTTCATTAAATGAACAGAAAGAGCAACTTTTGCTGGCTCAGTCCAATCTGCTTCTAATGGTTTTCCGGTTGCAACCGCACAAAATCCACAAGAACGAGTACAAACATTTCCTAAAATCATGAACGTGGCCGTTCCTTCACCCCAACACTCTCCCATATTTGGACAGTTTCCACTTTCGCAAATCGTATGAAGTTTGTGTTCACTCACCAATGAACGAACCATTTTATAATTTTCACCCGTAGGTAATTTAACCCTTAACCATTTTGGTTTAGGAGTTCGGATAGCTAAATTTTCGGTGGAGATAATTGATTCCATTTAGTAATATTTCCGTCCTAAAAAAAGTTTTAAATAAATTGAAATAAAAAAATTGTTCGCTTTATTTTGCGTCATCAATTCAACTGGCACAAAATAAAAATCTAGCAAAGAACCTAATTCAATTGCTCTTATAACGTCATCTTCATTAGCATATTCAAATTGAATTCCAAATTTTGCAAATGCGCCTGGATTAATTTTAGTTTCACCCAATCCTTTTGAGCCTTTTGATCTTCCATAAATATTATCTACAGTATGAAAGGAAGGATCATATTTTTCGTCAGTAAAGGTGAATAAAAACGGATCATTAGTTGGATTAATAATTTGAAGATAAACTGGCTTTAATAATCCGAAAGACGGCCCAATAGAATAACTCAAACTAATTTCTACTCCTTTTTCACGCAATTTTTCGAAATAAATTCTTGTTAAACCAATTCCCGGTCTCAACATGAAAAGTGAGTTTAGCTTACCATAAAAATATCCCTTTCCATCATCAAAATTAGGATTAAAAACTTTAATTTCTTTTGGGTGATGCATGCTTACTAATTCCAAAGAAAAATTTAATCGTTTGTTGTAGGTTAACTGTTTTCCGTATCTAAAACATCCACCCCAACCCTCACCATGAATGATTATACCACCAACAGCATCTGATCGGTAATTTACAAATCGTCCTTCATCTGCCGGCTTTTGTGCAAAAGCTTTGGTCGCAAAAGTTGCAAGAAATAATAATATGGATACGGTTCTAATCATTACATTTACCAGTCAAACAAATATACGAATTAATAATATTTAAAAGTGAAACTTATTATGGAAACGGCTAAAATCATTTATGAATCGGATTTAAGAACAGAAGCTACTCACATTTTAAGTGGTACAAAAATTAATACCGATGCCCCTTTGGATAATAATGGAAAAGGAAGTGCTTTTTCACCAACCGATTTATTAAGTACCTCTTTAGCTACTTGTATGATTACTTTAGCAGGAATAAAAGCTCAAAAAAATGGGTTTGCGCTGGGTAAGATTGAAGCTACTGTTTTTAAAACTATGGGTATTGAACCGAGAAGAGTCGTGAAAATTAAAGTTGAATTATTTTTTGACAGAGACTATAAAGAGTCTGAAAAAGAAATCATTGAAGAGGCGATTTACAACTGTCCAGTTGCTAAAAGTTTACATCCTGAAATTATTCAGGAAATTGAATTTCATTATAATTACACTAAATAAAAGCGGTCAAAACGCCCCTAAAAATGCAATCTAAAAAAATTAACGCTTAATGGATTGATAAGCCGGGCAACGGTCTTTACCTCCTTTAAACAACTTACAAGACCCTATTGAAGCTCCTACAACAAGAACTACTAATGTATAGACAAATGCTTTTTTCATGAAATTTGAATTACTTTTTGGTGTTTTTATCAAAAACAAAGCCACAAGTTAGGCAAAGTTTTTAATTTGCAAAAAAAAAAGACGAAAATCTGATAACTTCTCCAAAAAGACATGGAATCACCGATAATATTAGCTCAAAAGTTACAAATTGAACCAGAATGGACCCATGAACTTAGAGGCGAATTCCAAAAAGATTATTTTAAAAAACTAATTCAATTTTTAGTTAATGAGGAGAAACAACAAACCATTTATCCGTCAAATGAGAATGTGTTTGCGGCTTTCAATCACACTCCATTTTCGAAGGTAAAAGTGGTGATTATCGGACAAGACCCTTACCATGGGCCAAATCAAGCAAATGGGCTTTCTTTTTCTGTTTCAAAAGGAGTACCAAATCCACCTTCATTGAAAAATATTTTTAAAGAATTAAAAACGGATTTAGCCATAGAAATACCCACGCATGGTGATTTAAGCAAATGGGCCGATCAAGGCGTTTTACTATTGAATGCTACTTTAACGGTTAGAGCAGAGCAAGCAGGTTCTCATCAAAATAAAGGCTGGGAAACCTTTACAGATTCCGTTATTAAAATTCTATCTGAAAAAAGAGAAGGACTAATTTTTCTTCTCTGGGGAAAATTTGCGCAAGGAAAAGAAATTCTAATCAATGCCCATAAGCATCCTATTTTAAAAGCAGCACATCCTTCACCTTTAGCAAGAGGAGCATTTTTTGGATGTAAACATTTTTCAAAAACAAATGATTTTTTAATAAAATCGGGTAAATCACCTATAAATTGGAATATTGAATAAGAAAAGCAAAATATTTTCGTTTAGTTCCATCATGCGTTGGATCCTTTGCTATTTATTCATTTTATCTTTTCAATCTGTTCATGGACAAAAATTGAACTTAGCCATTGCTTCAGAAAATTCAACCATTGAATTAAAATACAAAAAAGAAGTTTCCAATGTAAAAGAATCCGAAAAAGAATTGCAAAAAGTTTTTTTACAGCTATTTGATAAAGGCTATTTATCGGCCTATGTGAAAAGTAAAAATGTGAGCACAGAAAATATTCAAATTAATCTAGAAATTGGAAAGGAATTTGCTTTTGGAGAAATCAGGAAAGGAAATGCAGAAGAACAATTACTAAGTAAAATTGGCTATCGCGAAAAAATATATCATGGTAGAATTTTGTCTGAAAAAGCTATCGGTGATTTGGCTCAAAAAATAATTTCTTACTATGAAGAAAATGGTTTTCCTTTTGTTTCTTTCACCTTAGATAGCGCAGAATTCATTGCAAATAAATTTTCCGCATCCTTAAAAATTGAAAAAAATCAACTTTACAAAGTGGATAGTTTAATAATCAAAGGAAATGCCAAAATCAAAGAAAACTATATTGAAAATTACATTTCTATCCAAGAAGGTGATTTATATAATGAGGATTTAATAACCTCTATTGACCAGCGATTAAAAGAGCTTCCATTTGTGCAATGGGTAAAACCGACAGAAGTAGTTTTTACCAAAACACAGTGTTTGGTTTATATTTATATTAATGAAAAAAAAGCAAGTCAATTTAACGGAATATTGGGAATTTTACCCGACAATAATACGGGCAAAATAACCATCACTGGAGATGCGAGAATCAGACTAAAAAACTCTTTGCGTTCTGGCGAATTATTTGATTTGAATTGGAGAAAATTAAATACAGATGTTCAAGATTTAAAAATTAATTTAAATTATCCATTTTTATTTAAATCCTCATTTGGTTTTGATGGAGTATTTAAATTATTTAAAAAAGACACTACCTTTTTAGAATTAAATCAAAATGTAGGCTTGCTCTATATTCTCAAGAGCGGTAATTTTTTAAAACTAACTTTCAATTATCAATCTTCGTTTTTATTAACTCCATCCATGTATGAATTTGCTCAATCATTGCCCGAATTTGCCGATGTCAATTCAACGATGTATGGGATAGGAACAAAAATAGAAAAATTAGATTATCGATTAAATCCCACCAAAGGATTTATGGTAGAGGCAGATGTAAGAGCGGGAAAAAAAACCATAAAAAAAAATAATGCGTTAAATGAAAATTTATATGAAGATATTGCTTTAAAAACCGTTAAATACTTTGTTACATTTCAAGGGGATTTATATTTCTCATTGGTAAAACGAACAGCCATTAAGTTAGGTTCACAACTGGGATGGCTAGAAAATGAAAATTTATTTGTGAATGAATTGTTTCGATTAGGTGGTATAAGAACGCTTAGAGGTTTTAATGAAGAATCCCTTTTTGCTTCCTTTTATTCGGTTGGAACTATAGAGTTTAGATATCTATTGGAACAAAATTCAAATATATACGTATTCTTCGACCAAGCTTATTATGAACGAAAAATGAGAGATAACTATTTTCATGATTCCCCTTATAGTTTTGGTGCAGGGATTAGTTTTCAAACGAAAGCTGGAATATTCTCTATGAATTATGCATTAGGCTCGGAACAAGATAACCCGATTCAATTCAAAGGAGCAAAAATACATTTTGGCTTTATCAATTATTTTTAATTATGAATTACTTGCTATTCATTTTGAGTTTTGCGTTTTTTGGAATTTTTCTTCCTGACCCCGAACCTGAAATAATTATTGAAAAAAGATTAGCCGAATTAGTACAAGAATTTGTTTCTATCAAATATTCTAAATTTAAAATGAAGGAATATATTTATGTGGGAGTAAAAAGGCAAAGAGTCTATTTAATTTCGGATACAAAGGTTGTGCTTTCATTTCCCATTTCAACATCAAAGTATGGCGTTGGATCGGAAAATTTAAGTGAGAAAACACCAATCGGTCTTCATAAAATTGAATCTATGATTGGAGAAAATGCTCCACTTAATGGGATTATTTTAGGCACAAAATATACTGGTAAAACCGCAACTATTATTTCTGAAGCTAAGGCAGGAGGCACCGATGATGTCACCACGAGGGCTATGCGATTAAAGGGATTGGAGAATAAAATTAATCAAGGAGGAGATAAAGATTCGTATTCTAGAGCTATTTTCATCCATGGAACACCAGAAGAAGGATTGATTGGTACACCTGCTTCACATGGTTGCATAAGAATGAAAAACAAAGATGTGATCGAATTATTTAATCGTGTTAAAACTGGCACTTACGTTATTATTCTAAATAACTAACCATTTCCGGTTAAAGTTTCCCTCAATTTATTAATTTTACTTTCTAAACGTATTTAAGATTAGAATTCATATATGGAAAATAAAATCAAATGTCCGAGATGTGGTCACCAGTTTGAAGCCACTGATGCTATCAGAGATGAAGTGCAAAGAGAATTAAACCTTAAAGCGAAAGATTGGCAATCTAAAAAAGAAGAAGAATATAAAAAGAAGGAAGAGGAGATTGCAAAAAAAAACCAGGAAGAAATGGTAAAACAAAAACTTCAGATGGAAGAATTAATTCGAAAGAATGTTGCGGCAGACTTTGAATTACAATTAAAAATGTTGAAGGAAAGCAACGAGAGTAATGAAATAAAATTGAAGGAATCTCGAAATAAAGAATTAGAATTTTTAAGAAAAGAGGCTGAGTTAAAAAATAAAACTGCTGAATTAGAAATTGAGGTGGAGAAAAAATTAATGGTGGGAAGAGATGAAATAACACAAACTATTCGTAAGCAAGAAGCAGAAAAAAATGAATTAAAGCAGAAGGAATACGAGAAAAAGATGGAAGATCAGCTAAAAATGATTGAGGAAATGCAACGAAAAATAGAACAAGGTTCGATGCAAATGCAGGGTGAAGTAATGGAATTAGCTTTAGAAGATTTATTGAAAACGGAATTTAAATTTGATATTATTGATGAAGTAAAAAAAGGTGCAACAGGCGCTGATGTAGTTCAAACAGTAGTAAATTCATCACAACAGATATGCGGAAAAATAATTTTTGAAAGTAAAAGAACCAAAACATTTTCTGATTCATGGATTGAGAAATTAAAAAATGACCAACGAGAAGAAGGTGCATCTTTGGCAGTGTTAGTTACTGAAGTAATGCCAAAAGATATGACTCGATTTGGAAGTAAAGATGGAGTTTGGATTTGTAATTTTCAAGATACAAAAAGTTTGGTTCATATTTTACGTGAAATGATTGTAAGAGAATATTCAGTTAGATCTGCAGAAGAAAACAAAGGTGATAAAATGAGTTTATTGTATCAATATATTACCAGTGAAGAATTCAGGCATCGTGTTGAAGGCATTGTGGAAGCTTTTTCGACTATGAAATCTGATATTGATACGGAAAGAAGATTGTTTACAAAAAGATGGAAAGAAAGAGAAAAGCAAATTGAAATAGTGATGAACAATACTATTAACATGTATGGAAGTGTGAAAGGCATTGCTGGTAATGCAGTTGGAAGTGTAAAAGCTTTAGAAATTCCAGAATTCACTGATGGAGAAAATGAAGAATTAGAATGAGGAAACTATTTCTATATATTATTTTAATTTCACCCTTGTTATCGTTCATTATGATGACTCGTAATTCTACTTCTCAACAGCAGGTTGGGCCGAAAGCATTACCTAATGAAAAAAAATTCTTTCCAAACATTACTATTTTTCATGAATCAAAAGATTCTTCGATTATTTATATTTCTGTAAAATCTGATGATTTATTGTACATAAGATCTCAAGCTAGTGCTGAGTTTTCGGCCCGAATGAATATAAATTATCAAATATTTAAAGAAGGTACAAAAATTCCGTTGGATACCGGTTCCATTAAATTAGTCGATTTTGGCAATTCAAAAAACAAAACATTAGTAGCTCGTAAGAAAATAAAACTGGAATCAGGTAAAGTTTATGAATCGGAATTTAAATGTTTAGATTTAAATCGCGAAGAAAAATACACTGCTGAAATTATCATTAATAAACAAAACGAAAACAATCGTCAAAATTTTTTACTGTTAAAAGAAAACTATGAGCCCATTTTCAACAATGTTACCAATGAAAAAAATATTTGGTTGGCACATCCAAAATTATCTTCACAAACCCTTTGGGTAAGATATTATAATAGAAAATTTGATGTTCCTACGCCTCCTTTTTCAGATAATAAACTAGTCAAGTTTTCTTATAAAGCCGATTCCATGTATGCTGTTCAACTTAATGATACTGGTTTTGTAAAATTAAATTTAAATGGAAAAGGATTTTATCATTTTCAACAAGACACTGCTAAACAAGAAGGATTGACTTTATTCATTTATAAAGGAAACTATCCTGAAATTACACATATTGATCAATTGACCGAGCCATTGCGATATTTGACTAGCACACTTGAATTTTCAAATATTGTAAATAGCGATGATATTAAAAGTGCAGTGGATTATTTTTGGTTAGATAAGTGCGGAAGTAAAGAAAGAGCCCGAGAAACCATTAAACAATACTATAGCCGAGTGGAAAAAGCAAACAAACTATTTTCTTCATTTATTGAAGGCTGGAAAACAGATCGTGGAATGATTGCAATAATATTTGGCGAACCTCATTCAATTTCTAGGTCAGTGGATAGCGAAACTTGGTTTTACAATAAAGAAAGAGCCTATTCATATATGACCTTTTCATTTATAAAAGTAAAAAATCCATTTACAGATAATGATTATATTTTATCGCGCGATCCTGGATTTAAACCCCAATGGTATCGCGCAGTAGAAAGTTGGAGACAAGGGAGAGCCTATAACGCAAATAATTTTTAATGCAACACGAAGTAAACGAAAGTGACATGATTTTTGGCATACGTGCTACCATCGAAGCCATTCGAGCGGGAAAAGAAATCAATAAAATAATTATCCAAAAAGGATTGCAAGGAGATTTATTCCGAGAATTCAAAAACGAAATGGCAGGGATGGAAAGTTTGATTCAATTAGTTCCGATAGAAAAATTAAATCGAATTACCAGAAAAAATCATCAAGGTGTAATTTCATTTGTAAGTCCGGTTACCTATTACCGTATTGAAGAAATTGTGCCTAAAATTTTTGAAGAAGGAAAAAATCCGTTGTTATTGATATTAGATCGTGTTACTGATGTGCGAAATTTCGGTGCTATTTGCCGTTCTGCGGAATGTTTAGGTGTGGATGCAGTAATTATTCCTTCGAGAGGATCGGCAGCAATTAATGCAGATGCTGTAAAAACTTCGGCTGGAGCTTTGCATACATTGCCAGTTTGTAGAGAAAATAATCTAAAGCAAACTATTGATTATTTATTGGAAAGTGGAATTCAAGTAGTGGGTTGCACAGAAAAAGGATCAGAAGATGTGGAGACTTGTGATTTTTCTCCTCCCACCGCAATCATTATGGGTTCGGAAGACGAAGGAATTTCTCCTGAGTATTTAAAACGGTGCAATGCAAGAATAAAAATTCCTATGACTGGAAAGATTGAATCTTTAAATGTTTCAGTAGCAACAGGAATTATATTGTATGAAGTAGTTCGACAACGTTTAAAATTATAAAAAATGAATAAATTAATTTTACTTTTAGCTGTGCTTGCTATTGGTGCTTGCGGAACAGAAAAAAAAGAAGACCAATCTAGTTCTAAAAAAAAGAAGGAAGAAAAATCCCAACCTGAATCAATTCTCTCTATTAAAGATTTAAATTTCATGGAAGGAAACTGGATTGATGCTTCAGGGGCAATGCCAGGTTTTAATGAAAAATGGGTACTTATAAATGAATCATTATTTCAAGTAATCGGATATTTTGCCACTGAAAAAGATACTTCTATTATGGAAGCTATTAAAGTAAAAATGGTGGATGGAATTTTAAATTACATTCCTAAAATTGAAAATCAAAATGAGGGGGCGGAAATTTCTTATGCACTTCAAGATTGGTCAACTAAAGATTCTATCGTTTTCGGAAATTACAAGCACACCTTTCCACAAGAAATTATTTATGTAAGAAAATCTCCAGATTCTGTTGTGGTATATTTGAAAGGAATTGACGAAAATAAAAAACCGAAGGAATATTTGTTGCAGTTGAAAAGAGGAGAATAGAAAATAGACATTAGACTTTAGACATTAGATTTTAGACATTAGACATTAGACATTAGAATAAAAACGAACATTAAATACAATATTATGTTTATGAAAAGATTGTTTTTTTCATGAATGGGATATATTTTAATTTCTTTTGGAGAAAAATGATTTCGAAGCAAAATAAAAGCCTTTTAGGAAATGGAAAATTGAATTTTTATTGAAAAGGGAGTTACTTTTAAATAGTATCACAAAAATCTCGAATGCCAACCAGCATTCAATTTCACTAACCAATTTTTATCCAAATCAGTTTTAGTGGCAACCAAATTGTCAAACACCAATGAATTTTCATGGATAATTCCTTGATTTTTCAAATCAGATAATTTATTTAAATCAGAGATAATTATTTTTCCATCTACCAAAACGCCCACTTTCATTCTATTGGTTAAAGAAGCTCCTAAATAATTTTCAACTTCCTTCACAAATTGCAAAGATTTATCAATGGAACATCCACTCGCTTTTGCCTGTTCTTCATCCGCCATTACAATCAAAAATAAATTCTCTAAAACTGCAATTTTCGCTCTCAAGGGAGTTCCGTGTGCATTCCATCCTGCAACAAAACGATTTCCTTCTTCATTGATAGCATTTACTTCGTGTGGCGCTAAAAAACGTTCACATTGATAAATCCAAACCCTTGAATGATCTGGCAAAGTAGAAAACACTTCGGCATTTATTTTTTCAGAGGTCATTTGCACTGGCAATTAATTCGGCAATATCTAAAATCTTCACTTCATTTTCTTTATTGAAATTCTTTACACCATCTGTCATCATGGTATTACAAAATGGACAACCTGTTGCAATTACATTGGGAGAAGTTTCTAATGCCTCTTCTGTTCTTTCTATATTCACTTCTTTATCTCCGTGTTCTGCTTCTTTGAACATTTGTGCTCCACCAGCTCCACAACAAAATCCTTTTGTCTTGCAGCGTTTCATTTCTACTAATTCAGCATCTAATTTTTCGAGTAATTCACGAGGTGCTTCATATTCTCCATTCGCTCTTCCCAAATAACAGGGATCATGGAAAGTAATTCTTTTTCCTTTGAATTCTCCACCACCTTTAATTTTCAATTTTCCTTCGCGAATTAATCCATTTACAAATTGAGTATGATGCATCACTTCGTAATTTCCTCCCAATTCGGGATATTCATTTTTCAATGTATTAAAACAATGCGGACAAGAAGTAACTATTTTTTTAATTCCGTATCCATTCATAATTTGAATATTCTGCATAGCCTGCATTTGAAATAAAAATTCATTTCCTGCACGTTTAGCTGGATCACCTGTGCATGTTTCTTCAGTTCCAAGCACTGCGAATTTTACATTGGCAGAATTAAGAATTTTTACAAGAGCTCGAGTGATTTTTTTTGCACGATCATCGAAAGAACCCGCGCAACCTACAAAAAACAAAACCTCCGGAGTTTCACCTGCCGAAAGCATTTCTGCCATTGTACGTATTTGTAAATTGTTACTCATATATTTTTAGTTTTAACCGCAGAGACGCAGAGAACCGCAGAGGTTCGCTTCGCGAATGTTTAATCTTGAAAAACTTGTATACTCGCTTCTCTTTCCACTAATTTTGTAAACTTTCCATTGTAACGAGTTGCTCTTACCATGTGATTATCGATCCAATGATAATTTCCTCCACGAGGTTTTCCCATTAGTAAACCATGATATTTAAATCCATGTTTGTTCAACCATTTTTCAGTTACTGCACGATGCTCTTCGGTGCGTGAAGTAAAAAATGTAATGATATGTCCTTCATCATACCATTTGATTAATGTCACTAACGCATCTGGATATATGCAAGCATCTTCCATTCTCCAAGGTTCTTCATTAGGAATATCATCGCAAATCGTTCCATCGATATCCACCAGGTAATTTTTGATATGCTCTGGTAAAATAGGGGATAGTTTTTCACCGTTCACTTCGATTTCATTCAATGGAGGATTAGTTTGCATAAATTACTTTTTATGAGTTTGATTGTACACGTATCGTTTTCGCATTTCAGTTGACATTCCTACAATAGGAATATTGTATTTAACTAATTCTTTAAAATTTCCATACTCATTTTTTACTGAAATGGTAATCACACTAGTTTTTCCGATGCTTGTTACAGGAGCTTTTACACTATAAATTACTTTTTCTGCATCTTTCAACAGAATGGAACAACCTGTAGCGGTAATAGAAATTGATTTCAAATTATAACTAGTTTCCAATTGAAATTCTGTATCAAAACCTGTAACAATTGTATCAGTAAAAACAGAAAATTTCAGCGTAGGATATTCGGGTTGGTCTTTCGCAAATAAAGTACTATTTACCATCAAAAATATGATCATAACAAAAACTACTTTCAAGTTATTCTTCATTATACTTTAAATTAATTCTCATTTGCCCAATTCAATCTATCACTAGGAGAAAACTGCCATGGTGCTCCATTGTTTTCAATATTCGTAAACATTCCAGTTAATTCTGTTGGTGCTTTTGATTCTTCCATCACTAAATATCTTCTCAAATCGATAATAATTGAAAGCGGATCTATATTCACTGGACATTCTTGTACGCAAGCATTACAAGAGGTGCATGCCCAAATTTCTTCGGCTAAAATATAATCACCCAATAACGATTTATTATCTGTAAAATCTTTTCCGTTTTTCTTTTTCGCTTTTCCTAATTCTTCCAATCGATCTCTCGTATCCATCATGATTTTACGCGGAGAAAGTAATTTTCCGGTTTGATTGGCAGGACATGAAGATGAGCATCTACCACATTCGGTACAAGAATAAGCATCCATCAATTGTTTCCAAGTAAGATCTGTAACATCTTTTGCTCCGAATCTTTTGGGAGTGGTATTAGCTGGCGCAGCAGCATAAGGATCAGCATTCGGATCCATCATTAATTTTACTTCTGCAGTTACACTTTCTAAATTGGTCATTGCACCTTTTGCATTCAAATTAGAATAATAAGTATTGGGGAATGCAAGAACAATGTGTAAATGTTTTGAGTAAGGTAAATAATTTAAAAAAGCAAAAATTCCGATAATATGAAACCACCACATTCCACGTTCAATCATTACTAAAGAATCAGTAGAAAAATTTTCCATGATGGGCACCAACAAATTTCCACTAATTGGAAAAGATCCTGCGGAAATATAATGCTCAACCCCTCTTGCTTGTAAAATGGAATCTACTGCATTCATTTTTAAAAAAGCACCCATCAACAAAACTTCTATAATCAAAATAAGATTGGCATCTGTCTTTGGCCATTTCGTCATTTCTTTATAGTGAAAACGTTTTACTTTGGCGATATTTCTTCTCATCAAAAAAATAACACAAGCCACTAAAACTAGAAAGGCTAGAACTTCGAAAGAAGCAATAAGAAAATTATAAAATCCACCTAAAAAAGCAAAAACGCGATGTGTTCCCGCTGCACCATCAATAATAATTTCTAGCACTTCGATATTGATAATAATAAATCCGGCATAAACGAAAAAGTGAAGAATGGCTGGAAAAGGACGTGTCATCATTTTCGTTTGACCAAAGGCAACCCGTAACATCGTTTTTAATCTTTCTGATTTACGATCGGAACGATCTAATGCTTGGCCGAGTTGGATATTAAAAATTATTTGACGTATGTTAATCGTAAATAAAACAGATGCGGCAATAAATAAAGCGATAAAAATAAAATTCGCAATGATCATATTACGGTTGCTTTAATAAATCTTTCAATTCTTTTTCTTCGGCAGCAGTTAATTTCAGCCCCTTTTCTTTGGCGCCAAAAACAGAGAAATGCAAATAACGTGTTGGATGCTCAGTGATATTTGCAATCAAATCTTGTACTTTTTTATTGGTAGCTAATAATGCATTGTGCAAACTATCTGATTTAATTAATTTGCCTAGTGAACCTTCACCTTTGTCAACAGCATCAAGAATAGTATTAACTTTCGCTAAGGTGTTATTCAATTCACCAATGGTTTTACTTAAATCTGCTTTAGAAACATCATTCGAAATTTTTGCAAAATTATTAATGATACTATTTATTTTATCATTGTTATTTGCTAAATTATTAGTGATGGAACGAACATTAGTTAAGGTAGCAGAAATTTTCGGTTTTTCTTCGGCAATAAATCCCTCCAATGAAATTGCGGTATTTTCTAAACTTTTAACTGTTCGTTGAACACTAACCATACTTGCATTCAATCCGCTTTGATTGTCTCCAATAACTGTTTTTACAATGGTCACTAACGTATCGATTGAACCTAATAATTCTTCGGCTTTTTTCTTAACCGGGGCAATTTCTTGGTTAACTCGATCACCTAATGATTGTGAATTGGCTCCTGTCAATTGATCGCCATCATGCAGCACATCTTTGCTTTTTCCAAAATCCAAACTAATAGCTCGTGTTCCTAATAAGTCGGAACTAAAAATAGTTGCTTTCGAATCTTTCGGAATTTGAATATCATCATTATCGATGACGAAAGTGACGATGATATATTCTCCACCATTTACAATTTTTACCTCAGTAACCTGACCCACTTTCATCCCTTTATAAATAACGGGACTTGCAGTTACTAAACCATCAATCTGTTCATACTTTGCAGTGAACATTCGATTTGTTTTGAATAGATTAATTCCTTTGAGATAATTTATTCCTACGATGAGAAATACAATTGCAACAATTACGGTTAAACCGATTTTGATTTCTTTGGATGCCTTCACTTCAATTTTTACTTGTTATTGGCCATTTCACGCGCCACATTGAGATCTTTAATTCTTGCACCGTCTTTGAATGCTACAATGAAAGCTGTAGTGTATCCTTTTGAACGGGCCGCCTCCAACGCTGATTTAGCTTGGTCAAAATTATTACTTTTTTCGTAAGTGTATTTAAACATTCCACCATCCGAGTAAACATCCACTCCTTCGAGGCCTTTAAAATTAGTGGCAGAACGCTCTATCTCCTTGGAAGACGTGGTGATTTGAACTTTGAAAACTACCTTTGCCTCGTTAATTTTATTTTTTTCAACAATATCCGATTTATTGTTCACTACCACGGTTGTGTCGGGTTTTTCGGGTTTTTCAATGATTTTCACCTCTTCCTTCACTATTACCTTCTCCTCCGTTTTTTCAGTTGTGGTTATTCCGTTTTTCTTATCTACATTGATTTTATAATCAACAAAAGCATCAAAAATAGCATCTGCCATCTTAGTTTGATAGGCATCATCAGTCAATATTTTTTCTTCATCAGGATTAGTTAAAAATCCAGTTTCTACCAATACACTTGGCATATTTACTTGATGTAAAACCAAAAATCCAGCTTGTTTTACGCCTCGATCGGAATAACCTTCAGTATTGGTGATATATTTTTGAATAAGGGCAGCAAATTCAATACTTTGATCTAGATATAAATCAGTTTTTAATCCAATGATAATATCAAAATCAGGATCATTGGGGTCTAATTTTTCATAACTAGCGCCTTTGTCATCTTCAATAAGAATTACATCATTTTCACGCTGTGCCACTTTAGCATTTGCATCACTTTTATGTAAACCTAGAACATAGGTTTCGCTGCCTTTGGCATGTGAAGGACCAGAATTGGCATGAATACAAATAAATAAATCGGCATGGTTTTTATTGGCAATTTTCGCTCTTTCTGCCAATTCTACGAATTCATCTTTTGTGCGAGTATAAATCACTTTGATTTTGGAACCATACTTCTCCTCAATCATTTTACCAAATTTTAACGAAATAGCCAAAGCAACGTCAGCCTCATGGGTTTTGGTTGGCCCAATACAGCCAGGATCAGAGCCACCGTGGCCTGGATCTATCACAATTGTTCTGATTCCCAATGAATCCTTTCCTGCAATTGCTAAATGAAAAAAACAGGAAATAAGAATCACCATCATACCAAAACTTCTCAAATTCCGTTTCATTTTATCGTTTTTGCTTTAATTGTTTACGTTATCCTCAAAAAAATGTTTGCTAAATACTGTAATAACTTTCATTTCTGTTCGACTGTTCGATTAGTTTTGCAGCAGAATAAAAATTTCACCTTACAAAATTAACCAGCAGATTTGCCTTTTAATCACCGAATCATACAACTTTTCCCCTCTGTCGTGTTGATAATGACCTTTCTTTCATTGTCTATGCTAGTTTTTGCGCAATCCGACTCACTAAAAACAGATACTTTAAGAGACGAATCGTTAAAATCTGAAATTTATTACAACGCTCGCGATTCTATTCGAATTGATATCAAAAAACAAATCGTTTACCTCTATGGTGAAGCATCGGTAGAGTATGAAGAAGCACATCTAACAGCAGCCTACATGGAAGTTTCGATGGGTGAAGACAAAGTTTATGCCAGAGCAGAAAAAGACAGCACAGGAAAATTGATTGGCAAACCTGTTTTTGATGATGGAACACAAGCTTTGACCATGGAAGAAATCACTTATAATCTAAAAACAAAACGAGGTGTGATTCATGAAGTTTTTATGCAGGAAGGTGAAAGTTTTATTCACATGGGAATTTCTAAAAAGCAATCCAACGATGAAGTTCATTTACGCGATGGAAAATATACTACTTGTAATTTAGAAGATCCACATTATTATTTTCATTTGAGTAAAGCCATTATGATTCCAGATGATAAAATTGTTTCGGGGCCGGTAAATTTGGTGATTGCTGATGTTCCTACTCCACTAGGTTTGCCTTTTGGATTTTTTCCCAATAAAAAAAGAGAATCAAAGGGAATTATTATTCCCACTTATGGAGAATCTCCAGGTTTAGGATTTTATTTATTGAATGCTGGATACTATTTTCCTATTGGTAAAAAAATGGATATGCAGATTTTGGGTGATATTTATTCGAGAGGAAGTTGGGGAGCGAAAACGATTATGCGATACAATAACAAATATCATTATAATGGAAATTTTAATTTGTCGTATACTAACATTAAACGTAGCGATAGAGAATTTCCAGATTTTAGTATTAGCCGAGAGTTTTTTATTCGTTGGACACATAATCAAGATCCCAAATCAAGACCCAATAGTCGATTTTCTGCCAATGTAAATGCAGGAACAAGTAGTAATTTCCGGAATAATTTCAATACAAGTTTAAATGATTATTTATCGAATACATTCCAATCAAATATCTCTTATTACTATTCCATTCCCAATAAACCGATGAACTTTACGGTCAATGCACGACATAATCAGAACAACGTAAATCATATTGTCAATTTCACCTTACCTGAATTTACTTATAATGTAAATCGAATTTTCCCATTCAAAAAAATAAATACCAATGGGAAAAAGAATCCTTTTATAGATGCATATCAAAATTTTGGTGTGAGTTTTTCTACCAATTTTAGAAATGATGTAACGATTGCCGATTCTTTGATAGATATTAATAATTTAGATCGTGTTTTTAATACGATGCGCAATGGTGTGCGACATAATGCGGCAGCATCTACTACTTTAAAATTAGCGAATGGTAAATTTACTTTTAATCCTTCGGCTACGTTTACAGAAAGATGGTATTTTCAAACTTTGAATAAAACGTATGATGCACTTTCAGAATCATTAGTAACCGATACAATAAGTGGATTTGCTCGAGCGCATGAATACAGCATCAATGCGGCATTGACTACTAAATTGTATGGAATGTATAAATCTACAGGTAAAAAACAAACCACATTGCGACATGTTTTAACTCCAGCCATTACTGCACAATACCGTCCAGATTTTAATTCAAATATTACAGGTTCATTTGGCCCGAATGATAATATTGTTATGAATTATTCTCCTTATGATATAGGTATTTTTGGAAAACCTGCCAATGGAGAAATCGGTTCGATGGGAATTTCTATCATCAATAATATTGAGATGAAAAGAAAATCATCTAAGGATACTGTTACGGGTTATAAAAAAACGATGATCATTGAAAATTTCTCTATGAATACGAATTATAATTTCTTGCGAGATTCTTTGAATTTATCGAGTATTAATTTATCGGGAAGAACAAATCTTTTTAAGAATGTGGGAATCGTTTATTCTGGGGCGATAGATCCGTATATTTATAATAATGGAGTAATCACAGGAGAATTGATGATTCAAAATGGACAAGGAATTGGAAAATTTGCCAGAAATGATGTGGCCATTTCTACAAGATTGAAGAGTAAATCGAAGAACACAACCGTAACTTCGACCCCTTTGACAGGTTCAGGAACCGGGGTTTCGACAAGCTCAACCTCCGTGGATGAATTAGAAATGAATGAAGTGAATCAAAACAGAAATGGCTATGTGGATTTCAATATTCCATGGACATTAAATTTGAATTTTGTTTTTCGTTCTTCACGAGCGTTCAGTAACGGACAAGATACTTTAGTTTTTTCACAAGCGATTACATTTGATGGAGACATTTCATTAACCAAAAACTGGAAAGTTGGTTTCATGTCGGGATATGATTTTGTGCAGCAAAAAATAACACCAACTGAAATTACCGTTTATCGCGATTTACATTGCTGGGAAGCACAATTTAGAATTATTCCCTTTGGCGTATTGAAAAGTTACTCTATTCAAATCAATGTGAAGTCATCGTTGTTGCAAGATTTGAAGTTGCAACGGAGACGGAGTTGGTACGACAATTAAACAGAGTGAGTGTGATTGTGAGTGCGAGAGCGGAAAACAGTACGAGAATGAGAGCGAAAGCGATGAAAGAAGAGAAGATTTAACCGCAGAGTCGCAGAGAACAGCAGAGAAAAAAAATTCTAATCCTAAGCTTTAATAAATAGTCTTTTCATTATTATGAATTAAGAATTAATGCCTCTGTGAACTCCGCGTCTCTGCGGTTTTTCTTTGGTATTTAAAATGAACTTCTATAGTTAATTCCGAAAATTCTTTACATTTACACTATGGTTTTACTACGCAAAATAATTCTCGCTACTCAATACGGACTCGCCATCACGGTTCTGATTATGGGAATTATGTTGTGGATAGGCTCAATGGATTTTAAAAATGTTGCGCATTTTCTAGCTTTAGTTTCATTTATGACAGGATGCATTATTTTTACTTCTTGCACTTCACCTAAAATAATAACGATGAAAAAATTCTTTCCTGCTTTAGCCTTTGCAGGTTGGTTTGCAGGAATGGGAAGTGGATTAGTTTTTTGGCAAACATTACCGATTGACGCTTGGTATTATTTTAATCTAATTCTTGTTTTAGGAATATGTTTTAGTCTTTTTGCAGAAACAGAAAACCCCGCCCGAACGACTGATTTTGTTCAGTCGGGCGGGAGTACAGCCAAAAAAGAACGCAGTGTAATTCATGTAGTAGCTTCAATAATTATTCTCATCACTCTTTTCTTTTTATCTCTTCATGTTTTAGGATTAATTGATATACGATTACCACTTTTAATTTTGATAGCAGCAATAACGGTTCTTTTAGTGATGGTGGTAGTGAAGAATAGAAAGAGGGAGAAAATCGAAATTCAATAATCAATCTATAATTATTCTAGTTACCCGGCTATCATTTGGGTCCTCCTTATCATAAATTACAATACAAGAATAACCAACACAATTATTTTCTCTGCAACCAGAATATTTAATTGTTGACTTTCCGTAATAAAGTTTACCATCAACAGTAAACTTAAATTCAATTCTCTGAGTCCGACCAAAACCCTTTATTGAAATAACTTCTCCTTTTGTTTCGTTTCCGATCCATTCTCGGTTATAATTCTAAAAAGTACCCGTTCGCGCGGATTTGCAATCCGTGCAAGAAATTTTATTAAGTAATACAATATTTGAATATTTCATTAATTATAATTTTACCTTATGCACGGATTGCAAATCCGCGCCATCTACATTCGGGAATTACATCTTATAAATCCACGCATCGATTCCTTCCTTGCTTTTCAATTTTTGCAAAGTATCATTAGCCGTTTCTTCGTTTTTAAATCCACCTACGGCTGCATAAGTCATTCCATTTTTGTTTTTGATGATGGTGGCGGTATAACCTTTGGCAATGAGATTGGAAGTTAATTTAGAGGCGTTGGATTCAACTTTGAAGCTGCCTACGATGATGTAGATGTTGCCTGAAGAAAAATTTTGTTCAAGGTTTAAAGTTTCAAGTTTAAAGTTCTTGCCCTCCGATTTAGCTATTTCCTTAATGACAGGATTAGTCTTCTCCATTTTTTTCTTATTCGTTGCAACCGCTACTTCCTTTTTACTTGAACTAAACTTAGTAGAAGAGGCTACTAATTTTTCTTCTGGTTTTTTTTCTTCCACCGGTCGCGAGTTCGCTGTTTCTAATTTTGGTTTTAATGTCAATGTATTTTTTGTTTCCGCTGAGGCAAAAAACGAATCAGTCATTTTACCGAAATAATCAAATGCAGAAGCAAGTTGATCTTTCACATTAAATATTTCATACCATTCGGAGCCTCCTGGATAATAAATATCTCGATAAACCATTAAACATCCCGAATAACAAGCCACCCAAACTTCATTATTTTGACTGTCGAAAGTGATTCCGATGGGATGTTCTTTGGTTTCTTGTTGTTCGGTGACTTCGAATTTTTTCAAATCCACTTTGCTCATTTTATT
>CAMBFX010000005.1 GCA_945865695.1 Chryseobacterium gleum
GCCCATTTCTTCTGCCATTTTTTTTCTATTTCGGTATGATTGTATTCCATAAAGTAGTTGTTCCGGTTGCGAAGGTATCAAAAGCCGAAAGATTTAAAAAGGGTAATAATGAAGGCAACCTTTTTTAATTTCTGCGTTTTCTTAGAAATACTACTTGCTATGAAGAAGATTCTATTCGCTCTATTTACCTTATTTACAGTAAATTCTTATGCCGATTGTCCTGGGATGACGGCTACATTATCTATGTTTAATCCAAGTTGCAATAACTCTTGTAATGGCTACGGTTATATGAGTGTTTCTGGCGGAAGTGGGAATTACAATTATTTTTATCAGGACGCATCCACTGGTGCATCAGTTGGAAATCAAGTAAACGATTCCATTTATGGATTATGCGCAGGAAATTATAGAGTGATTGTTCATGATATAACTAACACATGTTATGATACTACCTTATTTACATTGGTAGCTCCAACACAAATCGTAGGAACAGTTATTACGACTTTGAATGCCACCTGTTTTGGGGGAAGTGATGGACAATTAACCGCTTTTGCAACTGGAGGAACAGGAAGCTATACTTATTTATGGAGCAATGGTTCTAATATGCAAACTGCTTTTAACTTAACTGCCGGAGTTTACACCGTTCAAATTTATGACGCAAATGGATGTATGTCCACCCTTATAACAGGAGTTGTGATTCAACCTACTCAATTAATTGCTAACGCAACATTTTCAAATGCAACCTGTGGTCAATGTGACGCTGTTGGTGTAGGAAATGTTACTGGTGGCACGCCTCCTTATGTTTATCAATGGCAACCTAACATGGCAACTGTACAAACAGTGACTAATCTTTGTGCAGGAGCTTACCAGCTTATTATTACTGATGCCAACGGATGTACTACAGGAACAGGTGGAAATGTGAATAGTGCAACTAGTATGGTTGTAACAGCAATTGCAACACCATCTGGATGTAATCCATGCGATGGAACAGTTGCTGTTTTTGAATCTGGAGGAACAAGTCCATATACGTATGATCTAACCAATATGTCACAACAAACGAATGGAAATTTTACGGGAGTTTGTAGTGGCCCTGCAGTAGCCACAGTAACCGATAGTCAAGGTTGTGTTGGAATTTATACTGTTTTGGTTGGTTCTGCCTCTATTTCTGGTTTAACTGTAACAGATTCTATCCAGAATGAAACTGGCTCTGGTTCCAATGATGGTTTTATCGATTTAATATTAAATGGTTCTACTGGCCCTTATACTTTTTTATGGAGCAATGGAGCGACTACAGAAGATATTTATTCGTTGTCAGGAGGAACCTACACTGTAACTATTACCGATAACAATGGTGATTGTGCTACGTTCTCGTATACTGTTACCACCACTCCAGCTTATGGTTATATCACAGGAAATATTTATTTTGATAATAATCAGAATTGCGTTTTCGATGGAACAGATTATCCTTTGGCATATTATTATGTAAAGGCAACATCTGGCTCTAATGTGTATTATGGTTATACTAATTCTAATGGCGATTATCAAATTTGGGTTCCAGTTGGAAATTATACTGTGACACCTTATACCATTACAAACCTTACTTCAGGTTGTACCGCTTCTTATACTGCCAATGTTACCAACGGAAGTTCAATAGGTGGAAATGATTTCTCCTATTATGAATCTCCTTTTTACGATGTATGTGTAAGTGCTTGGAGCCCTGGAATCGTTCCTGGATTCAATGGAACATATTATATCTATGTGAATAATTACGGAAACCAGACAGCAGATGGATCTGTTTGCTTGACCTTGCCTTCTCCATTGACATTTGTGAGTAGTTCTCCTACAGCAAACAGTGTTACTGGAAATGTAATTTGTATAGATTATGCAGGATTATTGGCAGGAGCAACTGGGTTTTATACCGTTACTTTTTATACTCCATCTTCATTAGCTTTAAATACACCAATGGTAGCTTGTGTAAATGCAACCGTGACTAATGGAACGGATATTAATCCTGCTTGCAATAATTATTGCTATACAAGATTGGTCACTGGTTCATTTGATCCAAATGATAAAACGGTTTCTCCAGCTGGACAAAACGCAACAGGTGATGTTCCAGTTGCGACAGAAGAATTTACTTATCTAGTAAGATTTCAAAATACAGGAACTGGACCAGCAGTAAATATTACCATTACGGATACGCTTACTTCAATGTTGAATCCATTATCCTTTGAAATGTTGAATGCAAGTCATCCATACACGGTTGAATTTATCAATGGAAATATCATCAAATGGAGATTTGAAAACATCATGCTGCCCGATAGTGGAAGTAATGAGCCGGCAAGTCACGGACATGTACAATTTAGATTGAATACAATAAATACTCCAATGTTAGGACAAGTAATTGAAAACAGAGCAAACATTTATTTCGATTTCAATGAACCGGTAATTACGAATACTGCTATTAATACTTTTGTGGCTCCAAATGGTATAGAAGAATTATCCAATGGAATATTCTCCATCTATCCGAATCCCGCAGAAAATGTATTGCATGTTCAATCTGAAAATGGAAATTCAACTTATACTATTTATGATATTAGTGGAAAAGTCTATTCAAGTATTAACTCCACTTCATCAAATTCAAGTTTAGATATCAGTTCACTTTCTTCGGGAATCTATTTCATCCAATGTATTTCAGGAAACGAAGTGGGCATGATTAAATTCATTAAGAAATAAATTCATTTGATTTCATTTTTAAGAGAAAGGAAGTCGAAAGGCTTCCTTTTTTTGTTTAAGATATTTAACCGCGGAGGCGCAGAGAGCCGCGGAGTAAAAATGTTTTTTAAATTAGTAATTGTCTTAGTTATTTTTCTACAAAATCTTTGCGTCCTCTGCGTCTCTGCGGTTTATTTTCTTTCTTTATTAACATTCCCGTTTTAATGTTTTCCCGAGTATTTCCATTCTAATTGCTTCACAGAAGTTAATTTTGCTTCATGAGTCAACCTCAAACTATCATTCGCAGAAGCGCAAGAACGTCTTATATTTCCACCATCATTGGAATTGCATTGGTTTTATTTATGCTAGGCTTGGTTAGCTGGATGGTATTAAGTTCCAAAAAAATTGTGAAGTTGGCAAAGGAATCACTACAGGTAGATATCTTTTTTAAAGATAATGCCCGTGAAGCAGATATGTTTCAACTAGAGAAAAAACTAAATGCCGAACCATTTGTAAAATCGGCTAGATTTAAATCACGTGAAGACGTAATCAAGGAATTGGAATTAGAAGAGGGAACCGAAGACTTAGATTTAGAAGATAGCTACAAAGAATTACAGCCTACAATTGAAATTTATCTTCACGAAGATTACGCACATCTGGATAGTTTGGTGCGTATCGAAGAAAGATTGAAAGCTGATTATGGAAGCATCAATGAGTTTTATTACAATAAAGAAATGTTGGACGATATCAACACCAATTCCAATTTTTTAATCTACATCATACTTGGTATTGCTTTACTGCTTTTGATTGTTGCCATCGCCTTAATCAATAATACCATCCGATTGGCTATTTATTCAAAAAGGTTAATCATCCGATCCATGCAATTGGTAGGGGCCACCGAAAATTTCATTCGCAAGCCGTTCATTTGGAACGCCTTTTTACAAGGAATCATTGCCTCGCTGTTGGCCCTTGGACTTTTGATGGGATTGAACTTATACCTTGAGAAACAGATAGAAGGACTACACGAAATACAAGATTTAAAAATAATTGTGATACTTTTTGGTATGGTAACGGCCTTAGGTATTTTAATTTCATGGATTTCTACTTACTTTGCACTCAGAAAATATTTGAGATTAAAGTCAGAATACCTCTATTAAAATGAGCAAGTCGCCAGAAAAACGTCAATTACCCTTCAAAAAAGAGAACTATAAAATCATGGTTATTGGAATCGTGGTTGTATTAATCGGTTATTTATTAATGATGGGAGGAGTCGCAGAAGATCCTAAAGAATTTAGCGGTGAAGAATTATTTAATTTTCAGCGGAACTTTTTAGCGCCATTTACTGTTCTTACCGGCTACGTTGTAGTAATGGTGGGAATTATGAAAAAGCCCAAAGACTAGTTTTTACCAATGGATGCATTGCAGGCCATTATCATTGCCATTGTTGAGGGATTGACGGAATATCTTCCTGTATCTTCAACTGGACACATGATTCTTACTGCTGAATTCTTGCATATGGATTCTACTCCATTCACAAAAGCTTTCATGATTAATATTCAGTTTGGGGCTATCCTTGCTGTAGTTGCTTTGTATTACAAACGCTTTTTTCGTTCTCTCGATTTCTATTTTAAATTATTTGTGGCTTTTCTTCCTGCAGCGACAATGGGTTTTTTATTGGGAGATTTGATTGATTCTATGCTAGAAAATGTAATGGTAGTAGCAACGGCATTATTATTAGGCGGAATTATTTTAATTTTCATTGATGGATATTTTGATCGAAAAAACCCAGAAATAAAAAGTCAAGAAAAAACAGATGTAAATTACAAACAAGCATTTTTCATTGGTATTTTTCAATGTATCGCCATGATTCCGGGTGTTTCTCGATCTGCGGCATCCATCATTGGAGGAATGTTTCAAGGGCTGAATCGAAAAATGGCTGCTGAATTTTCTTTTTTTCTTGCCGTACCAACCATGTTTGCAGCATCCGGATATAAATTATGGAAAGACCACGAAGCAATTACTTCCGATACTATAGGAATTCTACTCATTGGAAATGTTGTTGCCTTTATTGTTGCCATTCTAGCTATCAAAATATTTATAGGATTTCTAACAAAGCACGGGTTCAAAATATTTGGTTATTATCGAATTATTTTAGGAGCGATATTGCTCATCTTAATTGCCGCTGGAATTGAATTAAGTATTGTATGATCATCGACTTTGAAAATGGGGAAATTTGGATTATCGACAAGCCCTACGAATGGACATCAGCTGATGTTGTAAATAAACTCAAATATTTCATTGGGCAAAAAACTGGAAATAAAAAATTCAAAATCGGGCATGCTGGAACTTTAGATCCATTAGCTACCGGAATTTTATTGGTTTGTATTGGTAAAAAAACCAAAGAGATTGATAAAATTCAATCTCAAAAAAAAGAATATACTGGAATTATTACGTTGGGTTCTACCACTGCTTCGTATGATTTAGAAACGCCTACCGAACAAGAATTTGATATTTCCCACATTACGGATGAAAAAATACTAGCAACAGCGAAATCCTTAGAGGGCGAACAATTACAATACGCACCACTCTATTCTGCAAAAAAAATTGATGGTATGCGTGCCTACAAATTAGCGAGAAATGGTGTGATGAAAGAAATCAAACCGCACGCAATTACGATTTATCAATTTGAAATAACAAAGATCGAAATGCCTAATGTTTATTTTAGAGTAGAATGTAGTAAGGGAACCTATATCCGCACTTTGGCAAATGATTTAGGAAAAAAATTGGAAAGCGGATCTCACCTTCGAGAACTCAGAAGAACCAAAAATGGAGAGTTTGACATTGAAAATGGCATGACACTTCAATTTATTTTAGAAAAACTTAATGTTGATGATCAGGTCATTGTCATCAAACCATCGAAAAGGTATAGGCGAACTGAATAATAAACTTGACAAGGGCTATCTGCACATTGTATATTCGCGCCCTGATTAAAAAATTCTTTAAAATCGATAAACAATAAATCCCGTAAGATTTATGTGTCTCTTGCCTCCTCTGGTTATTGCACGTGAATTTTATATAAATAACTCAAATACGCAATGCATCGCGTATCATGATAGAATACTAAAATAAAATAACCCCAAATCCATGAATTGTTTTGTTTCAAAAAAAATAACGACAAAACAAACCATTATTCAATTAAAAACTAAATAAAAAACATAATGAAATTATCACAATTCCAATTCAAATTACCGCTAGAATTATTGGCTGAACATCCATCGAAAAATCGTGACGAAAGCCGTTTGATGATTGTAGATCGCAAAAAAGGAAAAATCGAACACAAAAAATTCAAAGACATTCTAAAGTATTTCAATGAAGGTGATACGATGATTCTAAACAATACGAAAGTATTTCCTGCTCGTATGTATGGTAACAAAGAAAAAACAGGAGCAAAAATTGAAGTTTTCTTATTGAGAGAATTAAATCGTGAAAGTTTATTGTGGGATGTATTGGTAGATCCTGCTCGTAAAATTCGTATTGGAAATAAATTATATTTTGGTGAAGATGATTCATTAGTAGCTGAGGTAATTGACAATACTACTTCGAGAGGAAGAACATTGCGTTTCTTATTTGATGGCTCGTATGAAGAATTCAAAAACATCATTACTGGATTAGGAGAAACTCCACTTCCAAAATACATTAAGCGTGAAGTAGAAAAAGCAGATGCTGAAAGATACCAAACTGTTTTTGCTAAGAACGAAGGAGCTGTTGCTGCGCCTACAGCTGGATTGCATTTTAGTCGTGAATTATTAAAAAGATTAGAATTAAAAGGTATAAATTTTGCTGAATTAACTTTACATGTTGGATTAGGAACTTTCCGATCTGTAGAAGTGGAAGATTTGACTAAACACAAAATGGATAGTGAGCAATGCATCATTCCAGAATTATGTGCTCAAATTGTAAATAAAACGATTGACGAAAAGAGAAAAGTTTGCGCTATTGGTACTACTGCCATGAGAGCCATTGAAACTTCTGTATCTACAGAAGGTAAATTAAAACCCTTTGACGGTTGGACCAATAAATTTATTTTTCCTCCTTATGACTTCTCGGTTGCGAATTGTATGGTAACTAATTTCCATATGCCGATGTCTACTTTATTGATGATGGTTTGTGCTTTTGGCGGGTATGATTTAATTATGCAAGCCTATCAAGAGGCTATCAAAGAAGAATATAAGTTTTATTCTTACGGAGATGCGATGTTGATTATTTAGACATTAGAATATAGACATAAGACATTAGACAAGAAGTTTAATTCAACTTTAAAACCCCGAGATTCTGAAACAAGTTCAGAATGACCTCGGGGTTTTTTATTTTAGAATAGTGAGTTTTTGTATTTGGGATTTTTCCTCTGAAATAAATTGAATAAAATAATTACCATTTGACAAAATACTTACAGGAATTATTGAGTTACCTGAGGAAATGGTTTGTTGTAAAATTATTTTTCCAGTAAGATCATAAACAAAAAATTTTACTTCACCTTTTGTTTCGAGTTGCAAATAATCATTTGCTGGATTTGGATAAAAGTAAATTTCATTTTCCTCGAATTCATTAATAGAATTAAAAGGACTAATAACAATATTTTGAGTAATTGTATCAAAATCGCATTTGCGTTGTACAATTAGTGTAACAGGATAAACTCCATCTCCTGGAAAATTATGATTCAAAATTTCTCCGCTTAAGGTGGTATCAGAAATCACACCACCAAAATCCCAATAATAGAAATCACCATTGGTATAAACTGGAATAAAATCATACGAATCATTGATAACATTTCCATAACTGAAATCAGCATTCACTGTGGAAGTATCAATTCTCCAAATATTTAAACTATCAAAAACAATATCGTTTACTGTATTTTGAATATCTAATGCTTCTTGAGCCGAAATACCTGAGGGAATAAATGCGCCAATGGGACTTTGATGATAAATACTTGTGTAAAAAGTACAAGCTGCTAAATAAGTTCCATGAATGCTCGGATGACTTTCGTCTGCATTATACAATTCCAGAGTTGGAAAATCTGTTCTAAATTTTTTCCATACAGCACCTACTGGAGACACTTCTGCATCTAAATCATTTGCCATTTCAATATAACTGGCGCGTAATCTAGCTTGCATTCCATCATAAGTACAAACAGGAGTATAGGAAGCACAATTAGAAGCGTCACCATTCTTTCTTCCCCACGTCATATAAAACATGGTGTGAGTGCAAGAATCATTTTCTTGAATTATTTGGTTTAAGGAATCAGCGTAAGGATAAACATCATTGGCCACCTGAGCGGGAGAAAAAGAAGGTAATTGACTTTGTTCTTGCAAAACTACATAATCCCAATTATTCGAATTAATTTTTGTTAAGGTAGTTGCATTGGTAGAATGAGCATAGAAAGTATAACCTCCTGGTGTATTACTATCATAAATTAATATATCACCAAAAGATGTAGCAATAGATGAAACCATTCCCGGCAAATTATTCACGCCAGTATAGCTATTTCCAATGAACAATACTTTTTTTGTTTGTTGAGCATTAACTCCAACAGAAAAAATAAAAATAAAAATGAAGTGCGGTAAAATATTTTTCATAGCGATACAATTTGAAGAATCATTAAATTTAAAGTTAAAATTAATAATTCGAAAAATGTTTATTCTTTGAAAGCTAAAATTAAATCAAAATCTTAATTCGTCTGTTGCTAATTGCTTCTCTATAGTTGAAAAAGAAATGGCTGTGTGTGATGCGTTATAATAGCATATTTCGTTCTTCACAAGTAACATTTGAGGTGATTCGTGGCGAACTTCCAATTGTTCAGCAATAAAATTAGAAATATCACGATGTTCTAATAAATCCAAAAATAGCGGAACAACATTTTCATCCTTCATCTTCCATTCCTTCTGAAAACGAGTCAAAACCATTTTGCTAATGGAACAACGAGTGCTGTGTTTAAAAATGACATAAATTTTACCCTTTTCATTTAGTAAATCTTGTAATTGCTCGATAGAAGTTAATTCTATCCAAGAAATGGGCTTTACCTCCATTTTCAAATACACCTTATTTTTTGAAAACCACCCCATTTTAAAATTTTATAATGTAAAAGTACAAATTTAAAAGCCAATTTTCTTATATTTATCCTTTATGAATGAAACATATATTATCATAGTTGGTGGTGGTGTGGGCGCTCGAATGAATGCTGGGCAACCCAAACAGTTTCTCCCTATCCATGGAAAAACGATTTTGCAACATACACTAGAAGCATTTCATGCATTTGATCCTACTTTCAAATATGTAGTAGTGCTTCCTGAAACAAGTATAGATTTTTGGAATAGCCATGTGAAGATTAAAAAAATTTCTATTCCTCATACCATTGTTGAAGGTGGTAAAGAAAGATTTCATTCGGTAAGAAATGCATTGGCTTCTATTAACGGAATAGGAATGGTTGCCATTCACGATGCTGTTCGTCCATTCGTTTCTAAACAAACCTTGAAAAATTGTTTCGAAGGAGTAAAAAAAATGGGTAATGCCATTCCCGTTATTGAAGTAAGCGATTCCATTCGAATTGTTACCTCAACAGGTTCAGATATGGTGAATCGATCATTGGTAAAACGTGTACAAACTCCACAATGTTTTTTATTGCCTGAAATTAAAAAAGCTTACGAACAAGAATACAATCCAAAATTTACGGATGATGCTTCTGTTGCAGAAGGAATAGGAATGAAAATAAATTTAGTAGAAGGAAATCCAGAAAATATTAAAATCACAACGCCTTTTGATATGGAGTTGGCGGAGTTTTTTTGCAAATGAGATTTTAGTATTTAGTATTTAGTATTTAGACTTAAGACTAAATATCCGGAAATTAATTAGATTTAAAACTATTCTGCAAATGATTCTTATACAATTTTCGATGCAACAAATACATCACCGTATCGAATGAAAATAAAAATCCACCTTGCATAATAATACTATTTCCATATCCTTTCAACCTATTTGGATCAGTAGAATGAGAGGCTCGGCTTTTCACAATGAATCCAGCACCGACATACGCCAAATCCAACCAAGAATTCAATGAAAAAATTGTTAAATATTTTTTTGGATTATATTTATCCAATTTCAATTGAACTTTTCCTTTATAAATTCGATGAGAACGAATAAAAGTTGGAATTCCGATAGCTAAATCAATTCCACTCCAAATTAAATTCATTTTATGAAAATGATATTCTTGTCCGGTTGTACGAGACAACTGATAACCGCTATACCCAACATTCGTAATTGCCCAAGAACTTAATCCAATAGCCCCATCTTTATTTAATCTTCCTTGTGTTTGGATGAAAGGCTGAGTAATCCAGATTTCTTGTGGGAAGATAGAGGCAAAAGGCAAGAGTGAAAAGGCAAAAGCGAGAAGAAATTGTTTAGTTTGTTGAATTAGTTTGGCTAGTTGAGTTAGTTGGCACATGTTTTAAAAAGAAACTTTTTTATAAATGTAAATACAATTCAATTCTATGAAATCTTTATCAAATTTTTGTCTTTATCCGCGAAAATCTGTGAAATCCGCGGCAAAAAAATTATTACCGAAGGCAATCATCATCCTTCATAAAAATGCATTTCCTCAATATATTTATGCACTGGATCCGTCAATAAATATCTGACGTCTTTTTTTTCCTTAATTGCTTTTCTAATAAAACTCGAGGAAACTTTCATTACTGGTGCATCGCACATAATAACTTGTGAATGGTTGGCAAATCGATTATCCGGTTGATGTTCGCTTAATTCTTTTATTTCAGATTCGGTTAATACACGCGGATACACATATAATTTATGATGTTTCAAAATGTATTCGTGATTTTTCCACTTGTGAAAAGTGCGCAAATTATCTTCACCCATGATTAATGAAAATTCATAATCGGGATACTTTTCTTTTAGATGCGCTAAAGTATTGGTGGTATAAGATGGTTTGGGTAATTTGAATTCGATATCACTAGCGACTAAATGCGGATTATCTTCAATCGCCACTCTTACCAATGATAAACGATGGTGATCGGCTAGTAAAGTATTTTTTTCTTTTAGCGGATTTTGAGGAGTAACTATCAACCAAACTTTATCCAAATCGGTATAATCTGCCATGAAATTAGCTATGATGAGATGACCCACATGCACTGGATTGAACGTGCCAAAATAGAGCCCGACTTTCATTTTTCAGCTTTTACTGTATGGAGAAAATTAGAAACAACATTTTCTGCTTCTAAACATGCTTTAACTAAATCATCATTCAATAAAACATAATCGAATTGAGTTGAATAGGCCATTTCTTTTTCCGCTTTACCTATTCTACGTGCAATACTTTCGGGAGTTTCGGTTTCGCGCATTTTCAATCTCGCTTCGAGATGAGCGATAGAAGGTGCTTTTACAAAAATAGAAAGTGCATTTTTACCAAAATATTTTTTAAGATTGATTCCTCCGACCACATCTACATCAAAAATCACCTGTTTTCCTAAATCCCAAATACGTTCAATTTCTGATTTTAAAGTTCCGTAATAATTGTCTTTATATACTTCTTCCCATTCGAGAAATTCATTGCGAATAATTTTCAATTTGAATTCTTCTATAGAAAAAAAATAATAATCTTCTCCATCCACTTCATTGTGTCGTATCGGACGACTACATGCAGAAACAGAAAACGCCAAGTTCAAATCACTTTTTACCAAGTGATGAACGATGGTGGTTTTACCAGCTCCAGAGGGTGCAGAGAATATGATTGCTTTTCCTTTCAAACTATTTGTTGATTTATCGATTTGGTGATTTAATGATTTGAAGACATTTGTTCATTTGGAAATTTATTAATTTGGAGATTTAATGATTTTCGAAATTTTTAGATTTTCTTTTGCAGTTTTACGTGATGCAGAAAAAATCTTAAGTAATTCATTAGATTCATTAAGTAGTTCTTCACCTTGTTTTTGACTTACGATTTCGGAATCTATTAATAACTCCATCCAAAAAGCAGATTCATCAACTTCTTCTACAACTATACCTAATTTAGCAATAAATTCAGCCGTTGATCTCGCTCTTAAAGATGAGCGATAATTAGCAGCCACTGAAGTAGCACATCTTAAAAACTGTTTCCCAAGTATCCTAGCCTCTTCTGATTTTGGCAAAGACTGATAAAGCTTAATGGTTTTAAGCGCAAATTTTTTAGTTCGTATTTGTAAATCTTCCCTCATAAATATAACCTTAGAATTTCCTATTTCATTAAATCAACAAATCTCCAATTCGTACTTGTCTTTATTTCATTAAATCGCCAAATCAACAAATCATACCTATAACACATTCAAAATTTGTTCCTTTATCTTCTCCAATTCATCTTTCATTCTCACCACAATCTTTTGCATATCTGCTTGATTAGATTTCGAACCGAGCGTATTTATTTCTCTTCCGATTTCTTGTGTGATGAAACCTAATTTTCTACCTTGATTAATTTCTATATCCATTGTTTCATTGAAATAATCACAATGTGTTTTTAATCGTAATTTCTCTTCTGAAATATCCAATTTCTCCATGTAATAAATCAATTCTTGCTCGAAACGATTTTTATCTACATTTTCATTTCCTGCAAAATCCGCTAATGATTTACTTATCCTTTCTCTGACTGTTTCCATTCGAGAAAGCTCAAAAGGTTCTACTTGAGTCAATAAATCTAAAATCACATTTATTCTATCCGACACTTCCTTTTGTAATGTACTGCCTTCTGTTTGACGGAAATTATCAAATTTAGCAATGGCTTCTTTGGCAATATTCCAAACTTCTTTCCATTCGGTTTCATCTAATTCCTGACGTTCTGTTTTCATCACATCCGGCATTCTCAAAACAGTATGAATTACTTCTTCGTTTAGATTTATTTGTAATTCGTTGGCTAGTTCTTTAATCTGATTAAAATAACCAATGGCAATATTTTTGTTGATTGTATTGCTTGAATCTTCGCCTTGTGTTTCACAATAGATAGAAAATTCAATTTTTCCACGATCAGTAAGTTTAGAAAGTTCATTACGCACTTGTAATTCCTTTTCGCGATAAACACCTGGCATACGAACCGAAAGATCGAGTTGCTTGCTATTAAGCGATCTCATCTCTACAGTAAATTTTTTATTCCCGATATTCGCTATCGCCTTTCCGTATCCGGTCATTGATTTTATCATAGGGCAAAGGTAGGAAATGAAAAATGAAAAATGAAAAATTAAATATAACTGAATGGCAGTATGCCTAATTCTCACACTCGCGCTCTCTTACTAACCAACCATACTCCGGTAAAAATCAAGGCGGCTGCGAGCCATTTTATCCAAGTTAGTTCGTCTTTTCCATAGGAAACAGCAACTAATGTGGCGATGATCGGTTGCAAATAAATATAGGCACTCACCACAGAGGGACTGATTCTTTTCAATGCATAAGTATTCAATAAATAAGCCAAAAATGTGGTTCCTACGATTACAAAAATCACTGCCCAAATCATATTTGGCGTAAATAAATTCCAATTTACATCGGTGAATTCATTCCATCCAAAAGGAATCATGAAAGGTAATCCCATTAGAAAAACCCATTTCATCACCGTGATGGCATTGTATTTTTGCATCAATGGTTTTACTAAAACCAAAAATATTGCATACGAAAGTGCATTAAGAAAAATACAAATATCTCCCCAAATATTTCCTTGTGCATCACCCATTTTTTTGAAAGTGATAAGAATAATTGCTCCGATTAATCCCAATAAAATTCCCGAAATTTTCCATTTGGTAATTTTCTCTCTTAAAATCCAAGCAGCAAAAATCACCACTAGAATCGGATTCACAATCATAATGATGGACGCATTGATGGGAGATGTTAAACTCAATCCCAGAAAAAATAATCCTTGATTGATCACTACACCAGTTATCGCACAAAAAAATAAAATTTTGAAATCTTTTTTCTCAACTTTCTCGGGATAAAATAATCCCAAAGTCCAAATAAGAATGACCATTCCGATAATCCGCATTAATACAAACCCAAAGGGCCCAATAAATTCAGGTGTAAGATCTTTGGCAATGGTATAATTTAATCCGTAAATAACATTGACGATAATCAATGCAATATGTGCTCTTAAAATGTAGTTCATTTGAGTTAACGATTATTAAAATCGTTCATGGTTCTTTGTAAACCAGCTGTAGTAAATCCTTTAATAATTTCGCCACATAATTCTATTCGGGGTTGTAGTGCTTTGTCTTCTTCTGGAGTCCATTTTCCCAATACATAATTGGATTGATGGCCTTTTGAAAACTCATCTCCAATTCCGAATCTTAATCTTGCATAATTTTGATGACCAAGCACCGCAATGATATCTTTCAATCCGTTATGTCCACCATCACTTCCTGCAGGACGAATTCGAATTTTTCCAAATGGTAAAGCCAAATCATCTGTGATCACCAACATGTTTTCTACAGGAATGGAATGTTGTTGCAGCCAATAGTTAACTGCTTTTCCACTGAGATTCATAAATGTGGTGGGCTTCACAAGAACGATTGTTCTTCCTTTGAATTTCATTTCGGCTACATGTGCATGTCGGGCTTCTGTAAAAAAAATATTGGACGCCTTTGCGAGTGCGTCCAATACAGTAAATCCAATATTATGTCTTGTATTCTCGTAATCCGCTCCGATATTTCCTAAACCAACAATCAGAAACTTCATACGTCTATCAATTATTTCTTAGCAGGAGCTTTTGCAGCAGCGGCAGCAGGAGCAGCAGCGGCAACTGGAGCAGCAGCTTTAGGCTCTTCAACAACGTTACGTGTAATTTTCACTGCAGCAACTACAGCATTTGCTTCTTCCAAGAAAGTTAATCCATCAATTTTCATGTCTTTGATACGGATATCGCTTCCAATTTCTAAATGATCACATGCCAAGGTAATATTTGCTGGCATTTTGCTGATATCTCCACGCACAGTTAATTTACGGAAATTCTGTAATAATTTTCCGCCTTTTTTCACACCTTCAGGCGCACCTGTCAATTTCAAAGGCAATTTTAATTTTACTTCTTTTCCAGGAATTACTTGTAAAAAATCTACATGCGTTACTCTATCTGTTACTGGATGAAATTGGAGGTCTTGAATGATAGATGATATTTCTTTTCCATCGATAGTTAATTTCACTTCATACACTTCCGGGCTCCAGATAATTTTTTTCAATTCTTTTTCAGTAGCGGTAAAAGATGTTTGTGTTTCTCCACCATACAATACGCATGGCACATTTCCGGCTCTTCTGATGTCGGCCGCATCTTTTTTCCCTACGTTCGTTCTTAACGAACCGCTCAACGATACTTGTTTCATTTTATTTAGATTTTAATTAATTACTTATTTATTGTATGATGAAATGTGAACTAATCGATTCATAATTCTGAACACGATGAATCACATCTGCAAAAAGATTAGCCACAGTTAAAACTTTTATTTTTTTACTTGCATGTTTCAACGGAATAGTATCTGTTACGATTAATTCTGTCAATGGAGAATTATCAATTTTCTCAATAGCATTTCCAGATAAAACAGCATGAGTACACATCGCACGAACCGATTTCGCTCCTTTGTCCATCATCAATCCGGCTGCTTTTACCAACGTTCCTCCCGTATCGATAATATCGTCAATAAGAATTACATCACGTCCTTCTACATCACCAATCACGGTCATGTTTTCAATTACGTTTGCTTTTTTACGCGACTTATAACAGAATGCCATTTCTGCATTTAGATATTTCGCATAAGCATTAGCACGTTTTGTTCCTCCAGTATCGGGAGAAGCTAAAACTAGATTGGGAGTATTTAAACTTTGGAGATAAGGAACAAAAATACTTGAAGCGAAAAGATGATCTACAGGAACCTCAAAAAATCCTTGTATTTGGTCGGCATGAAGATCCATGGTTACAATTCTATCAACTCCTGCGGCAGTTAAAAGATTAGCCACCAATTTTGCTCCAATAGAAACGCGAGGTTTGTCTTTTCTATCCTGACGAGCAAAACCAAAATAAGGAATAACCGCCACTACTCTACGAGCCGAAGCACGTTTTGCAGCATCCACTAACAATAAAAGTTCGAATAAATTATCAGCTGGCGGAACAGTAGATTGAATAATATATACATCCTGACCACGAACGGTTTCTTCTAAAGAGGGCTGAAACTCACCATCGGCAAATTCTCCAACCGCCACTTCTCCAAGTGTTTGGCCATATGATGCGGCAATTCTAGTAGCCAAATCTTTGGTTACTCTACCTGCGAAGAATTTTGAACCGGTTGCCATAATTGATTTTTAAGGGGTGCAAATGTAGGTTTTTCATTGAGAAGGACAAAAGAATTAAGAAAGGAAAATATAGAAAAATGAAAATATTTTTTTGAGATTGGTGTAGAATAGATAAATTCGCAACCCGTTAAAATTGGAAACAGTTCAAAGTTTAAGGATCAAGGTTTCCAAAAACTTTAAACATTCAACTTTAAACTAAATTCTTTCGCCCAGGTGGTGTTACCGATAGCTATCGGGAGGTAGACACGCAGACAGAGTTTTTTAAGAGTGAAATAGTTCTTTTTTATGATTTTTTCTGCCCGGGTGGTGGAATGGTAGACACGCTGGTCTCAAACACCAGTGTCTTCACGGACATGTCGGTTCGAGTCCGACCCCGGGTACTAAGCCGGACTTTTTTGAAGTTTTTTCAGAAGTCCGGCTTTTTTTATTCTCCAAAATCCTTGATTGATGTGTGATTAGAGCAATCACCTCGTTTACTTTCGGGGTTCGATAATTGTTATTTTTTGAATCATACACCAAACCCTCCGGGAACAGGGTAGTTTGAAATTGTTGTTTCTGATAAAAATCTCCCATCTCCCATGATTTACTTAGGTTTGCAGATAATTTGCAAGCGAAATTTATCAGTTTTTTAGGGTTCGATATTTTTTCGTTGAGTTTTTCAAATTGTTTTAAAATCAGTTCTTTTTTCTGAGACAATTCCGTAGAAAATTCTTCATAAACATCCACACTTACCTGACCAAAAGCATGGCGCTTTCTTAGGTTGTAAATCTCATCTTCCAACTGCTTCAATTTTAAAGAAAGGGATTTTTTTTCATTCGTCTTGGTTTCTGTTAAGTTCTCAAAAGTATATGCTAATTGTTTACTTAATGGCTCAACAAATTTTTCATCAATGGTATATTCTGCAAGCAATTCTTTGAACTTGTCATGCATAATTTTTACACTTCGATTAACTTTAACCCCAAGCTTATTTACCTTGTAGTAATGCAAACCTTTTTTTCTTACCAAATAACCAGTGAAAGGAGCGCCACTCTCCGCATCTTTTACAAATACTTTTAGAGGTAAATTGTCATTGGCTTTGTTTACTTTGAAGCCAGATGAACTTGCAATATCGTTTGCTTTCAAAAATAAGGTTTCATCAATTAATGCAGGATGGTTTCCCTTAACAAGTTCACCCTTTAATAAATTGTGCGACATTAAACCGCAATAGAAAGGGTTTTTAATAATTCCGGCAAGAGTTTGTTTAGGTAAATTTAGCCCAAGTACTTTTAACTTATGAATTATCTGCTCATAGGTCATTCCGTTAGCTCTCCAGTTGAAAGCTTGTTTGATTATATCACCCTTTTCGTTAATGACTATTGTTTGGTTCGGAGTTAATTTTTCAAAGGAATAACCGGTGGGGGCATTTCCTATCCAGTCACCTCTGAGTAATTTTTCGCGCATACCATCAATGGTTTTTTGTCTGCGCATATCATTGTCATATTTACCAAAGATGAACTGAATGTTTTGTTGAAGGGTTCCTGCGTGAGAATTGGTATCAATGGGCTGAGTAACCGCAACGATATTTATACCAAGTTTTTTTAACTCACTTGCAATATAAATTGCACTATCTCCAGTCCTACTAAAACGGTCCAAACTATAAACCAATATGTAAACAATTTTTTCTTTACTCGCTTTTACATATTTCAGCATCCGACCAAACTCTTTACGTTCATCACTTTTAGCGCTCTCGTATGTTCCGCCAAAATACCCTTTGATAGCAAAATCATTTTTTTTAGCGTACTCGGTGCAAAACTTTTTTTGCCATTCTAAACTTTGATTGGTGTCCATTTGTTCTTTTGAACTAACCCTTGTATAGATCACGCAATTTTGAATACCTGATTCTTTTTGCTGATCTCCTTTGCCTTTTGCAAAGTTTTTAAGCAACATTTCGTTTTTGGGATTTTGTTTTGCTTTCATATTCTACCTCGTTTGAATGTTGTATTGAGTTTTTGCTTTTCATGAAAAGTTCATAAAATAATACTGAGAGTTTTTCTAAAGAAGATATTGTTTCTTCCGCTTGCTCATCTGTATAATTTTCAAAGCCTTTGCAGTTTTTTAATTCATCAATAGTTAGTCGTTTTCTTTTATGTTTTTTGTTTTGATTAGACATTTAAATAGATACTTTGCTTTCGTCTGTAATGTGCAGTATGATAGCATTGTTCTTGTTTTATGTTCTGTGGTGTGCAGTATCATTTATTTAATTTTTTAGTGCTGATAGTATTAATTATTAGGTCTCCTTTTTTTGTTTTTGTGTAGGTAATTTTGCAGTTGGGTGCAAAAAGAACGTGCTTAACAAAATTCTTTACTTCAGATTCCTTAATCTTCTTCTCTTTTTCAGTTTTAATAATTTTGGTGTCGGTGCCTTTGTCGTAATTAATGGTAATGTTTTTATACTCTTTGTTTCTTAGTTCCCGTAATATCGCCAGTTCTTCATTGTTTAATAAGGCAAAAGCTAGCTCCCGTTCTTCTTTTTCTTCTGCTGAAATAAAATCCATAATGTATTTACTAAGTGATATGTATATGTGCGGTCTTCTTATTGTTTCATTTAATACATCTTCTTTCTTCACATCTGGATGCCATTTATCAAACATTACAATCATGTTCCAATTAAACGGAAGACATTCGCCACCTTCAAAAAAACCAATACCCACTTCCATATTTTTATTGGCAATTGCATCAAATATTAATAACTCTAGTCTTTGTTTACGCTCAGTAAACATGGCACTCATTTTTTTTAGAATAAGGGGGCTAATCAACATCTCTCCCATTACTTCTTTCATTTCGACTGATAATGTTTCCTTAGCGAAAAACTCTGTAAGGTGTTTGGCAATATCGGGGTTGCCCTTTGGAATGTTCACATTGGGATCCAATTCAACGGTTTCAAATAAAAAATCTCGTGCCTTTTTTATATCTGAATAGGGATAGCCTAAATTTCGTAATGAAACAACCATTTTCATCCATATAAACTGAATGAAATCCAGCTTTACCCATTCACGCTTCCCGTCAGACTTGTTTTCTTTTTCGGTAGGGGGTGTTATCTCCAGTTCCTTCCACTGCTGATAGTTCCTTGCAGACAAGCCAAGGTCTCGCGCCAAAAACTGCTTTTTGCTTAATACGGAATACTGCTTAAAGTACTCCCCGAAGTCGGCTTGTGAAAGTTGCTTTAATAAAGTGTCGGTTAGTTCTGTTTTGGTCATGGTATTTATTTCTACAAATATAGAATATTTATACATATTTAGGTATTAAATATTTTTAACTATATTTGGTGTATAAATGTACAACAAATTGACGACCTATGCCAGCACTAAACAAAGATAATTTCACGCATAACGCAAAAATCACGGAATTTTCATGTGAGTATTGCGAAACCCCTGCGTTTGCCCATAATAAAAACGCAAAATTCTGCTCTGACCTTTGCAGACACAACGCCTATATTGATCGCAAAGAAATTAAGAAATTAGCAAAACGTGAAAATGATGTGAATATCACGGAAAAATCACATGAAAATCTCGTTCCAAACTTTTTTGTTAAGCCAAAGCCAGTTGGTACAAAAATTATTGGCGTTCATTTTGTAGAGTACCATTTTAGAAAAATGGGTATAAAAATTACCTTAAAGCGCATAAGGGGTATTGAAATTGGCGGGGCAATTAAGTTAAATGAATTTGAAATAGCTAGACTTAATAAAAAGGCCTGGATGGTTTCAAAACTAAGCTAACACCGCCAAAATAACGAAGCGCATTTTCACAGGTAAGTTGGCACTTTTTATATAGTTTGGTTTTGCAGAACTAACTATATAAATAAAAGTAATTATTTTTTTGGTAAATCGGTTTTCGGACAGCTGATTTTAAAAAAATTACTTACGTGATTTTTGATCGTCTTAGCAAAAATCAAGTAGACTTGAATCATTTGCACGCTGGCATAGGTTGTTATTTATATTCTTAGATCTCAATTAAGAGTTTGAAATTATGTTTCCAGCGTTAAAAGCATCTAAATATGACCCCCCACCATTCGAAAAGAAACGTCTGAAATATAATGAGTATTCGCCCCACGCATACTCCCTTCTATATACAGAAATTTCATAATTACCATTATGAATAGCATTCACAAAATGTAGGTTATGTTCTAATTCCATGTAATTCATGACTAATTCAAATTTACTTTTCCCATGTAGCAGTATTCGTGGTCAGCGATCTGTCCACCAGGACGGAATGTTGAACGCGAGCGGCGACCTACCACATTGCAGGACTACTGCTATAAGGCATAGCGGCTGTTATGCACTGGCAATCATTTGGGTTTTAATTACATTTTTTTTCAATAGAATAAACATTATCATATTGTAATAATTTTTCATTAAACTTGAAATCTTCTCTTGTATATGTTTCACTTCCATGGTCACCACAATCATACTCAATTGAAAAATAACCACCCAAAGGGTGAAATCGACCATACCAATAATACTTTTTACCGTTATTAAAAATAGGATAGCCTAAAACTTTATCATTTCCCTCATTATAACCAATAATCATATAATCTGCAAAGCCACAACCAATATTATTAAATTGTAATTGAAATTCATTTTTCTTTCCATCACCTGTATAATCGACCAAATTAATTAAATCTACTATTTCTAAAGTATTATTTGACTTTTGTTCTTTAATTGATGTTTTATTGTAATGATAATTTATATTGTAGGGTGTATTATAAAGACATAAAAATATTGGTTCATTATCAAAACCTTTAGGTATCTCATATGTTGAAGTAATTTCACCTGCTTTATAAACAAAAGCAAAATACTTACCTTTCAGAGATTGTCCATTAATTTCAGATATACAATCAGAGAAATAGCCTGTTGAACTATCTTCTACACGATAATCAACTGGAGGAATAATAGGTTTTGTTGTTTCATTAAAATTTGTAACATATAAGCCAATATATATATCCTCTTTTACATCAGTTAGTTTTTTGTATTCTCTTAAATATGAACCTTTAGGCAATTTCGATTTAATGTTTTCAGTTATATTTTGTTCTATTTTAGAAATAGGAATCAGTTCTTTTTTATTTTGATTAGCATTATTATTACATGATAATGAAAAAAAAAGAAAAATAATAATTTTAATTACAAATAAAGAATAACATTTTGAAATTGATATTTTTTTAAAATTAGCGATATGTTTTATCATAATATATTTTTCCTGAATTATTATTGTATGTCTTCAAACTAATTTGGACTTTTGCTTAGAGAGTATTTCCTGTTAATTCAAAACTAAGTTATTTTTTTGATTTTTCTGTTGCTTTTTAATCATTTTAATTGATTTTAATTATTTGATTGAGCGCTTCGCGGTTCATTTTTTCATAGTTTTTCTTCCTTTTTTTAAGTGATTTTTGCTTGATTTTTTCTATCTCGTTTAAAATAAAATCTCCTCTTCCATAATAAACATCTGCTGGTGTTAAATTTTTCAAGGATTCGTGATATCTTTCATTGTTGTATGTGTTTACAAAGATTTCCAATGCTCTTACTAATTCTTCTGGGTAGTAATAATTATCCAGTTTAACAACGTTTTTCATTGTGCGATGATATCTTTCGATTTTCCGCTGTGTTTGTGGATGCATGGGCCTTCCATGAACTTGATCCATATCGTAATTTTCTTTTAAATAATTTTTAAGTTCAGAAGCAATGTAACAAGAGCCATTATCGGATAAAAGTCTAGGGCGTTGTTTACTCTTGATTTTAGCTTTAACAATTGCTCTGGCAATGGTTCTTTTTACATCTTGCACCTTCATACCTTCACAGAGTTCCCAGTGAACAATATATCGACTGTAATCATCCAAAACGTTGCTCAAATAATACCAACCCCAGCCAAGAATTTTAAAGTACGTAAAATCGGTTTGCCAAATCTGATGAACAAAGCCCGTTTTATTTGTAAATTCATCTACTGCTGACATTAAAATGTGTGATGGCTCAGTTATCAACCCTCGAGCTTTTAATATTCTGTAAACGCTCGATTCTGATATAAATATTTGTTGTTCGTCAGTTAATTTGTAAGCAAGTTCCCTCGATGATAAATGTGGATAATCTAAAGCTAATTCTACAATCAAATTCTTTTCTTCTTGTGGAATACTGTTCCATTGCTTATTTGAGGTTCTTTTTGATGGAGCTAAGCCACCGATTCCTTCCTCAGAATAAACTTTATACCAATTGTAAAATGTGCTCTTTTTTAAGCCTATTTCTTTTAAGGTTTTATTTACTCCGATTTCTGAACGAACAACAATATCTATTATCTCTTGTTTTTCGGATGCTGAATATCGCATAGACTTCTTGTACTTTTCGCTTACTCCAGAAGACCTAAGCTTTTTTTTTAATGTCGTATCTTAAAACAAGATTAGCTACCGTTTCCTTTAACTTTAGATTCTCTTTCCTAAATTCTGTAACTTCATCACTCGTGGCTTTCCTGGTAGTATCACCATATAACTGTTTCTTTCCAGCTTCAAGAAACTCTTTATTCCACTTATAAAATTGAGATTCCTGAATCGAGTACTTTCTGCAAAACTCTGCAACTGAAGTCTCGGCCCTCAAGGCTTCCATTACAATATTGATTTTCTGCTCTGAACTAAATGTTCTTCGAGTTTTTCTACGAATCTCTTTGATGAAATTCTCCGTGGTTTTCTTTTTGTACGTTCCCATGTTTGTTAAATTTATTAATTTATTACAAACACTCCCTAAATAATCATTATATTTAGTCCACTTTATGCTGAAGATTTACAGTCGAAGCAAACACAGCAAGGTGATATTATTTTTAATAAAGAGAAAGCTCTAGTCATAATTAAATCATCTTTAAACCTAATTAAGACTAGTTGATGTCAAACTTTAAATATATTTATGGAATTCTTTATAGATATTCCAAATCTATATAAAAGCTTGTCATTAAAAATGTGAATTGAAAGTTCTATTTTATCAAATTCCATTATCTTCTTATTTATTCTAATTTCCCTGCAAGTATTCAAACTAATTTGGAATTTTGCTTGGAGTGTTTTCTGTTGATTCAAAACTAAGTTATTTTTTCATAGCTTTCCTTCCTTTTTTTAATTGATTTTTGTTTGATTTTTTCTCTTTCTTTTAATGTAAATTCCTGTATCCAATTACATAAAATTAATTCAAATGATTTTGAAACGGACTATTATAATGTGAAATGGCATATAAAACTTTATCTGGAATATGATCTTCTAAGGTCATATGACTTTTTAAAGCCATGAACACATCTCGACTACTCATTTCTTTGAAAAATATTCTCGAGTAAGGTTTAGGAGACCTATATTTATTTTGTTTAGTAAAATCTAGATGTGAAGTAACGCCAGCTATGAAAATCTTTTGAGACTGAAAAAAGACTTTATTTTGTATTTTAATTCTAAAGCAACTTTGCTGAACCTACGATACAAGAATTCCATTATATGTTTGATTAAAAACTCAAAATCCTACTATTAATATTCATTAAACTTTCAAATCTTTGAAAATCATCTAAAAAGTTCGATAAATCCAACCCGTAGGGCCCACTCCTGCAAAACGTTTGAGTTCACCCGTTTCCTTTTCAGTTAAATTAGTATATTTATAATAAATACAAACTAAAGGCAAACCGTTATGGTAATGTTTAATTATTTTAACCATATTTCTTTTTCTGGGTTTTCAATTATTTTAATACCGGCTTGTTTATAAGCTTCGGTGGGGTTAGGTCTATTGGCTCGATGACCATTATTTACTAAAACATCGTCTTCTGACTTTAATACCCAAACAACTTTTAATTTATCTAGAGCATATTCAAAGCGGGATGGATCATTTTTCATTGATAACATTTCTTTGACAATAATATTTACGGGATTGAAGTGTTCTAAAATGAATTTTTCATCATCATTTGGATTATTTTTTTTTATTTGTTTTTCTATTTTATTTCTATCCTTTTCGCCAAGTCTAAAGATGTCAATATTGCTTTCTTTAGCTCTTTCAAACGCTCTTTCACTTGAGTCAGGCGGTATCAAATGGCTAGCAACTCTTAAACACCTATCCATAAGATGAATCAGCATTTTATTTTTAGTCTTTGTAAATTCATTATCATTGTTACTTTTGATGTAATGCTTTGTAATTTCTTCTAATATTGATGAAAATTCATTCATAGTTATCTGTATTAAATTCGGTTTTTATAAATCTCTTACAAGTCTTACTTTAAATTCAAATTGATGGTATCTACCCATCATGTGGTAACCTGTGTGAGGGGAACCAACCTTAAAATTAAAAGAGCAAGGAATATTCTCAATTATAGCTGCCCAATAACTTTCTTCCATAAAATTACCCTGTCCTTTTTTGTGTAATTCATTATATATTGTGTCAAATTCCTCAGTTGTCGGCAATCTCCAACCACCCGAAGTGTTTTGACACAATGATAAAGCCAGGTTTAAGTTTACACTTTTTTCGTGGTCAGCCTCTTTCAACTCAAGAGTTTTGCCATTTTTTAATAATATTTTCATTGTTTTAGTTTTTATAAACTTTACCATAACGATTTGTATGTCGTCGATGTTACCTTGTGTTGTTCCTCATGTGCGTAGGGAGGGACTATGTCGCTTGCACACTATTATTCAATGTATTTTTTATTGATTTTAAATGCCATAATAATCGCTCATAGGAACCATTATCTAAAGCTCTTTGACCAGTTAGCATACCACTTAAAAAAACAGGTATTTCTGACTTGGTCAAATAAGTTCCTAATTTGTCGTTCCATTTAAGCTCGAGAAATTTTTTTAGGACTTTTGATGCAAAGGCATTTTCAATAACAATTATTTTCGGTTCAATAATACTTATTAGCTCTATTGACAATTTAATTTGCTCTTGGCAAAATGAATCTGTTATTTTCTTTTCAATCAACTTTTGATTAGTTTCTCGTTCAAATAATAGGTCTATGTGTTCCCATTCAATATTTAATTCCTTGGATATATCAGCAAATTTCTTGAAATACGGATATTTTGCTTTAGCCAATAAACCAATGCTTTTAAATACCTCAATTTTGTCTTCTTCAAAGGTATTGAAGTTAAAATAAGTGTCAATATTTTCTAATACATGAGAATATTGTTGTTCATCTTTTAAAATTTGTTTCAAGCCTTTTTCGCTAAATGATGGATTTAATCCTATAAATAACAGAGCATTATTTTTAAGATCTGGATAAAAGTTTGGTGATCTTTTTTGATTATGATCTTTCTCCCACAATTTTATAATCTTTTCGTTAATTGATTTCATAGTTAATAAATATATTGTAAAACTTCTAAAACTTCAAACGCAATTACAGGAAAAAAGTTCCCGTAATCGTTAAATGCTTAGTTAAAATACGGATTATGTTTTGCCTTTATGGTTCATATCAATAAGCGTATTTCACAGCGTGCCAAATTGCCACAAATTCTATGATTGTCACATAACCGTCAATTGAAAACTGAATATCACTAGAATAACTTGAGTTGCCAGTAAATACTTTTCCATCTTTGATGGTTGCTATAACATCGCTGCTATAATTTGATGTACCCTTGTAAACTTTGCCATCTTTAATTGTCATAACAATATCGCTGCTATAATTTGATGTTCCCTTGTAAACTTTGCCATCTGATACATTGTAAAGAACATCACTTGAATAATTGCTTGTCCCTTTGTAAACTTGGCTTCCGTTTATATTACAAATTACATCCGATGAATAGTTTGATGTTTTTTTGTACACCTTGCTATTATGGAGATTACAAATTACATCACTTGAATAATTACTTGTCCCTTTAAAGACTTTTGTTTGTGCATTCATAGTGAAAGAAGTTAGCATAATTGTTGCCAGTAAAATTAAATTTTTCATTTTTACAAATTTTGAATTTTGTTCCTACTCATATGGCTTTTCGGTGTCGCCCTGTTTTTTAAGTGGTCGCTAGTCTCCAACTTTTTTTTAATATTATTTCTTATCAGTCAAACGCAATTTCAAGTATTGTCAAAATTGGATGGTGCTCTTGTTTCTGTCATTCCTTTGTGTCGTTTTTTAAACTTGCCTATAAATTTACACAAGTACCATAAGTCCTCTTAGCGCTCAAAATAGTGTGCTAACCGCACTTTTGGTAAGTTTAGCTAAAAAAATTTAAAAACCTATTTTATGAAGTAAATTATTCCTTCTAAAAAACATTTTTTCTCAAGATCAATTGAAAAATTCAGAGAATTCTCAAGATAACCTGAAATATCCTGCAAATCTATTAGGCTCATTTAATACTCCCCCACTCCTCTCTCCCCTTTAAAATCGCCAAAAACTTTTTCATATTCACTTTTTCTTTAAAACGCCATTTAGCAAAATAGGTGGTTGCTGCCTTTTCTAATCCGTTTTTTTCGAGGTCGTGGCGCATAGCACGGGTTTGTTTTTTGTAGGATCGATCAATATTCAGCTTTTCGTTAACCTTGAGGCCAGTAACCACCATGCGCTGCTTTCAGGTACGGAAAAAAACTTTCTTTTCGTTTAATTGGAAACCAAATTAGAACAGGAACTTTTTGATGACATTATGAAAGACCTTGTATTTTTGGGTAAATCCAGGCTCTTTAGACGAAAAAGAAAGGTCGTCGGCATATCGGGATAGGTAATATTAAAAAGATTGCAGAAATCGCTTATTTTGGCATCAAGTGAGAGAAAAATAAAATTACTAAGTATGGGCGAGGTTGGAGCTCCTTGCGGTAAACGATCTTCGTAGGTGCATAAACGTCACAGCGAAGCAGCCATCGGCTTTGGGAAAGAAAAAGGTTCTTCGAGAAAAACTTGTCTTGTTTGCAAGGTATTGATAGATGGAAAAAAATCTTCGATATCTACGGTGATTAAATATGCTTTGCCAACATACGCTCCCATGCTTGTTAAATTTATTACAAACACTCCCTAAATAATCATTATATTTAGTGCACTTTATGTTGAAGATTTACATGCTTCGTGACGGGGCTAACTAAAACGTGTAAACTGAAATAAAAGGATTAAATTGCATAAACTTTCATTTGTTAATTCAAAAGCTATAAAATGGATATTCTTGAAAAAATTCTAGGCGAAACTAGTATGCAGCGCTATGCATTAGTTAAACTCTTTTTAGCACACCCCATGAAAACATATTCGAGAAAAGAGTTGCTTCATTGCATGCTGAATGAACCATATTCAACCTATTTAACGAATGAAAATACAGGTGAACATGCTTGGGAAGGTGCAGTGGTTCCAACCTCACTAATTGAGCGGTTGGACGAATTAGTTGAGCGCGAAATTATCGAAATAATTATGCGTGATAAAAAAGAAAAACGTTATAAATTAAATAGACTTGATACAGAAAATTCAACTTTAAACAATATAGAACTAAATCAAAGAGATTTAAATGATCTAGAATCAATAGAAAAGGCCTTTAGCAAATACGAACTACCTTTTATCCAATCAATGAAAAGACTCGTTCAATTAAATAATGAAAGAAACGAAGTTCAAAACAATGGAAATAGCTATTCGCATATTGATTTTGAAACACCTTTTATTAATGATCCAACAGTATTGGAAGTTACAAATGACTTATATTATGCAATTAAAGATTGTAATCCAATATTAAATTTAAAATATAACGGTCATTACAATTCCAATAACGAACCTTTAAAACATCATTTAAAAATTTTTCATCCTTACCTAATAAAAGAATCGCGTGGTCAATGGTATGTTGTTGGAAAGTGCCCGAGTGAAAATACATTCAGGAATGTTCCTATTAATAGAATCCAAAATAAAGAACTTGAAGTAAATGAGGATGAAACTTTTATTCGCGAAAAATTTGATGCTTCAACTTATTGGGATGGTTGTGTGAGTATAACTAAGATTGGGCTACCTGTAAATATATCATTCCATTTAAAAAATGGCGAAATCTATAATAATGTAGATTATATAAAAGCCACCCCAATTATAAAAAAAGGGCAAACCATAAAACCTTTAAATGCTATGTGGTATGAGGTGAAGCTCAAAAATATTTATATGGGGCCAGAGCTGGTTCGAATTGTTAGATCATTAGGATTAGAAAATATAAAAAATGTAAGCCCAAAATGGTTACATGAGGATTTGTTTGAAACCGGTGAACGCAAGCAATTTATTTTCAGCGTTCGATTACCTGAGGATATGACTAGGAAAGCATTCGAAAATGAAATGATTTCTGAATTAAGATTAAACATAGGGAATGACAATGCTTCTGCAACATTTTCAATAACTGAAATACCAAACAAAAAAGGATGGCTTAAAGTTACATTAAACAAGATTTTGATTAATTCAATATTATCTACTTTCATTTTAAAAACAATTAAAAACATAGGGGAACAAAATTATACTACCAAAATGAATACCGTCTTAAATTAAGAACTTTATAAAGTTTTAGGAAATACGATTGGGTAGGTTATAAATCATGTTTCGGATAAACCGAAACATGATAGTGTATTCTTGCATCTAAATCCTAAAACATATAGCTATGATAAAATTCACAAAAGTAAGTTTGCCTTTCGGATGGTTAGGCAATATGGCTCCATTTCCAGTTATGTATAATGGAAAAAAATGGTTAACAATTGAAGCCCTTTTTCAGGCATTGAGATTTGAGAATGAAAAAATAATTGAAGAAATAAGGTTAGAAAAAAGTCCTATGGGTGCAAAAATGAAGGCGAAAAAACATAAATTATTATATGTTGTTGAGCCAATGTCAGAAAAAGATTTGGAAAATATGAGAATGTGCGTAAGATTAAAATTAGAGCAACATCCAAGATTGGTTGGGCAGCTTTTAGCTACTAATGATCAATTAATTTGTGAAGATATTGGAAAAAGAAATGGAGAAAGACACAAATTTTGGGGCGCAAAGGAGATAAATGGTGTGTGGGAAGGTAAAAATATGATGGGTGTAATTTGGATGGAATTGCGAACACAGTTAAGAAAACCAATTTAATGAATTAACAAATTATTAAAACAATCATTGAAGCCATTTTTGGTCATGTTCCGAATTTAACGAATGTTCCCATCGAATCCTTTTTTAAAGAGTAAATACAATATAGTATTATAAAATAGTATTATTGAATAACATTAATAAGATATATTATGACATCCCTTAAATTCGATGGCGAAACACTTGAAGTTTTTATCTAGTACCTAAATTTAAACATTATGAAAAAGTTAAGCATTCTCGTAATCTTTTCAGTATTTGTAATTAGTGTAGCAAGTTCACAAACTAGCAAAAATTTCTATTCTGAAACTCTTGACACGATTCAGCATATTAATTGACACAGCGTAATAATACTCTTGAGTATCCATCTTACTAGACTGATCGGGTGGTTTGGGAATACGATTTAATTAATAAGACTGCAACATGGAAGGGTGGATCAAATACTCAAATTTACAAAATCTACAGTGCGGTCAACTATAATGGAGTTTTAACCTTAACGGTAGGTGACTCGGTTCAAGTTGGATGGACTGTTCAAATTAAAAATCAGCCTGACGGCACTATTCTTTTTACATCTAAAAATGTTGAACTTGTCGATGGAAAGTCGGATGGATTTTTTTAAAAAAATGTAGTTGTTGTTTCTAGATAATAAACAATACTGCAAAAATAAAAAAATGGACAAATTTTTGTGTAATATCTATAACAAACAATCTAAATTTCAACATTATGAATTAAGGAGTTAAAAATAGAACCGAGGCAATAAAATAAATATGGGATATATGGTGAAATTCTTCTTTTTATAGTAAATTTGCTTAGAGCTGATACATGACGATTAAAGCTTACATTTTAAACTTAAACACAATCTGCCAGTTAATAATAGAAAATATCTTTAATATATAATTGAATATTAACAGGGATTTAAAAATTTATCATTATGAACATAAATGACTATCTAAATGCAATAACATCTTTCTTAAACGATGAACCTGCTGATTTTCTTCTTGCCACAAAACAAGAAGATTATTTAACCTATCGTATTTCCTCTTATTTAACAAATCATTCTGCTGAACAATATCAGCCAACCCAGTTCCTTCGCCATGATTTAGTTGTTTTAGATAATGAAGGAACAAAAAAAAATATCGTTGAATTTAAGTTTCAATATAGTAGTGATTTTTCAGCGCTTTACAAAACAAATAATGGTATCGAGCCATTTAGAAGTGATGTCGAAAAATTAATAAATGTTAAATCTGAGTGCTTTCTTGTTCAATATATAGTTCACTTCTCTAAAGAAGACTTAGCAGTATGGATAAATAATATACACAACGAATATTTTCATGCAATTTTCAATAATCAAACAAAATATTTTCCTTACATAAATAATGCAAACCTGAGAAGATTCGCAAATGAATTACGTTTTAAGGAAACTGCAGGTTTAATATATGATGCACAATATCCTGAAACGCATGTTAAAGAAATTCTTTTCTATGGCTTACCCGTAATAAATGAAGGGCATTTTAAAATCAGAAGGGATGTTTCAATGCATTTCATGAGCAGACCAATTTCCATTCCTCATGAACTGCATGTTTTTTTGTGGAAGATTGATAATAAAAAGGGTGCTAATATTACTTTAAACGCAGCAGAAACGATCAAAAAATCAGCCCCGCCTAAGCGACCACAAAGACCTTTCCCAACAAAAAGGCCTGGACCAGGAGAAAAGGGAAAACCCATGTCAGGTTCGTTTTATTAGAAATAGATTTTATGTAACACAACAACATAATTAGAATAAAGGCTTGTTATTCGGTAAAACTCATTTTCTCTAAATAAATCAATAGCAATATTATGCAAGCATATATTCAAAATCAACTTAATTTATATGAAGGTAACCCATTAGGCTACTCTAATTTACCATATGTACCAGAGGTTAATCTTAATCAACCATTAATTTACCATCAGACAAGAAACCTTTTTGACGCATATTTCCCACCATTACACACACTAGGAAATTATGATACTAAAAAGAACAAAAAGTTAGTTTTATTAAGCCTTGAGCCACATAAAAAAGTTAGAATCCACAACGACAATATTGATTTATCTTGTGATTTTTTGTTACAGGTATATGCTCTAAAAAATTTAACAATTAACAATGTTTTAGACGCTAATGCGTATCGTCAACAAAATTTGAATCATCAGCTCTACATGGATTACCAGTTAGATTATTTCAATACTTTCCCCGCTTTATTCAGAAATCAAGGAATGGATTTATATCCAGATGCGTATAATCATACTTACTGGAGGTATATAGCGCATATTGCAAAGGGGTATTTAAATTTACCGGGGTTCCTAAATAATGAACCAATAAGGGAAAATGGATGGCAATCTTTATCTGATGGATTAATTGAATTACCTATTTTCCCAATGAGTGCTCCCAATCATCCTAATGTAGGATTTAATGCATCTATCGCGGCAATGCTATGGAATAGGTTAGAATTAATTAGGCCATCTTGCGTTATTTCTTTAGCAAGATCTCATGAGAATGAAATTTTAGGTTATATGGGCATCAACAACCCCCCAGTTGAAGAAAGAGTTGTTTGTGAACAAAAAATAAGAATATTCTATGTAAATCATTTAGGACGGAATTTTAAGCTAATTACCGGTGTTGCATTAGCTGCGCATGTTGCGTGGGGTGGTTTAAATGGAAAATATAATTACGCATACCAATTAGGCCAAATTGCGCAAGAATAGCGGTGTTTCCGCATCCAAAGTAGAAGTGCACAAAGCCATTTCTAAGATCGACAGATGGAGTATCTTGATGTGAGTAAAAATGCTACCGAGAAGATTTTTAAGATTGTTATTGAAAAACTTCAGAATATTTGCATCCATGAAGAATCCTATTTCACGACGACACCGTCCTATGTAATTTGTATTTTTTACGACCTTTCCATTAATGTCATATTCTATCCATTCTCCTTTCCATCAACATAACTACCTTGTAATTCTATATAGCCATTTGCCGAATAGAAAACCCAATCTCCACTTTTATTGCCATCTGCATAACTTCTCTTTCCAAACACTTTTCCATCGATACTTTCCCAAAATTCAATCCATTCTCCACTCTCCTTCCCATTAACAAATTCACCTTTTGATTCTATTTTTCCCTCAGCAAAGGCAATATATATAATCCATTCACCATCCAGTTTCCCATCGTAGTGCTTGGAGTCAGAAATGATTATTTTTAATAATCACAACCATTTCATCCATGTTCTCTGGTCGATGAAAGGCACATTTTTTTCTTTACACATTAACATAGTATGCCCAGTTCCTCCTTGTTGTGGCTTTTTTAAATCATCGTAAAAAATTGCAAAATAGGCAGGTAAAATACCAGCTTTAGTGCCTATTACCATTACAGAATCGCGTAGTATATAAGCTCCTTTTGATTTTAAACGCTTATCCGCCCCCTTCATATACTCTACCACTAAACCTTTAACTTCTCTATTTTTCTGAGCGGTATAAACAACATCAGGTTCCTGGATTAAATTTATACTATCGAGAGGAATTGTTTGATAAGCATTATTGTTAGCAATTTTATGACCTGAATACGGAGTTATTACCTGCAACTTTTTAGAATTTATTTTTATTACTCCTTCCGAAAAAAGCTGGTCTGCTCCATCAGCATTACCACTTCTGAAAATAATGTTGTTTGTATTTTTGGTAAGCAATTCGCCTAACCGAACAAGTTTAGGCTTATCAGCTTCCATCACATCCCTTTTTCCTGCTAAAAGAACAATTGAGTTTTCTTCATCCAGCAGTCGAATAAAATCAACAAGTGAAAGATTTTCAGGATTTTTAATGAGTTTTCTCATATTTGGTTTGTGAACATCTATTAATAAATCTTCCTTTTAAATCCCTCACTATTTTTCATAACATCACCATTTGTATCAATTAATATAAGATCAGATAAACTTAAGTTGAGGGAATTACGGTAAATATAATGGGTTATTTTTCCATAGTGCGTAATTTTATTACTATTTTTTGAATAATGCATAATTAGATCCAATTTTACCTGCCTCAACTGAGCATCTAAACTTAAGTTTTTGAAGTCTTCATTATAATATACACACCTTTCATAATATTGGTAAAGATTAAACCTCGCCAAATATATTGGAACAATATGTTCATTCATTGAATAAAAACGAGGACAAAATGATGCAATTTTGTATTGCTTATCCTCCTCCATCTGCCTCTCCCTGTATATGTTTGTTTCATTAATAGCATCATTTAGTTGTTCTTCGCTGATCTGCAGGGTTTCAGCAATAGCAGGAATATCTTTTGTAAGAATTTGTCCGTTATTCAATATTGCATTCAGGAGTTTTAACCCTTTATCTATGTTTTTATAACCTAATGCATCGGCCACAAATTTTGGCTTTGTCAAGTTAAGTTCTTTAAGTTTTAACAATATCAATTCATTTGCTTTCATTTATGTTCGTTTTATTGAGTTAAAAATATTTAGAAGGGAATATACAATATATTTTTTTAGATTCAAACAATAGAATACAGGTTCTAGGCAATTTCAATTTCTAACATATCTTTAACGTTTATGATGATACTTATTAATTATTAATCCATAAATAATTTATGGCAAACTTGAAATTATTTCTTTTCTAAACTCCATCATAAACTAATTTAAAATTCATTCTATTTTCAGAATAAATTTTCAAACCATTCTTTTTTAATTTCCCTATTTTTCCAAGCTTTAAAGTTAGATTATGGGCAATGATACGATTGTTTATTACGGAAAAACCGCAAGACAACTTAAAACCAAATCAATGTATTATTTTAACCCTTTCCTGTTGGGCAAATTCACTTGTCTGCCTCATATACCAAGGGGTGATGAACCCAGCCTCTAGAAGGAGGTTTTTCTTTTACATATATCCTAAGCCACTAACTTTAAGTTTTCAGCAGCTGCCCATAACTTAACGATTTCGTACTCTTCGTTTATATACATTCGGTTGTATGATCCCCTGATTTGATAAATTACATTATCGCGCACTTCAATTGTAAGTAATCGTTTTTCTTCTTTCTCTTCACCTAAGGTTCGCAAAGAGAATATAGCACATCTGTTTTTCCTACAGTGATTCAAATAACTCAAAACGCAATGATGTAGCATTTTACCTTCTAAATACAGTTCGTATACATTTAAAAGCTGTTTAATTTCAAAATTCTGTTCTGAATTTTTAATTTTAAATTCCTTTATTTTAGCACGTTTAAATTTAATTTTCCCGTATTTTAAAATAGTCGTCTCTTCGGCAAGCTTATCATGCCATTCATATACTTCTGCCATCAAATTACTAATTGTCTTTCCTTTCAGATTTAATTCTATTTTTCTTTGTATTACATGGTAATCAATGTAGTCAAAAATAGTGCTTACATCTGTTGCTTCAAGTCCCTTCATATACAATAATGTTATTGTAGATATCCAGAATTCTAAATTCTGCAGACTGCCAAAATTACCTTTCCTTAACAATCCCAAGGCCACCGCATGCGACACTTTGTTTGCTCTTAATTGTGCATACAGTAAATATTCATTAGAGTCAATTTGATGAAGTTGTTGAATTTGCTTCATTTCAATTGACGTTAGAAAACCCCGAAACAGATGAGTAAAAATATGAGATGCTTTTTTGGTTAATTTAAATGGCAAATTGGGATAAGTACACAGATTATTTCCCTTTAAAACATGACTCAGCCAAAGATCATCGCGATGACTAAAAAGTATGGTAGGGAAATGAAATTTCCTAAAGAAACTCATAATCATCATATCTTCCTTATTACAACCGTCAAAATCGGAATACTCCTTAATAAAAAACAGTTGATTACTAAAAAAATCAGGGTTCTGATGATAACAAAAGTAAGTTAAGTCTAAAGTTTTAGCCGGCGTATCAAAAATCAATTGCGTAGAGAATTTTGATTTAAGCATATTGAAGAAAGGTTTTGATTGGAGCATATTCGCAAATGGTTCGATATTCCTGCCTGATAGAAGTAAGTTAAAAGTTTTCATTATCGCAATTATTTTTTCTTCATTGTTTAGTTCCGGGCACTGATTTAAAATAAAATCAATCCATTCACACATTTGCGCGTATACTTTTCTGTTATGATCATTGCTGTTTTCTAAATTTGATGAAGGAGAAATGGGAGGAAGTTGGCATACCAAATATATTAGATTCGAAATATAGGGTAACGATTTTTCGTTCCATTCTAACTCAGAAAAGAGAACAGATAAAATTTTTATATGACATGCGTTATTTATATTATTTCGAGTACAACACAAAACAATTTTGTTCCAAAACTCAACAGAATCTTTAGTAAGACGAATCTTACGAGCAAGGCAGACGAGGTTATCTATAAATTGAGGGTGATTTTTCCAACACTGGTAGATCAACATTGCGGATTCCATATTCAAAATCGGAATCTTTGGACTGTCAACTATTTTTTGATACTCATTCAAGAAATCAGAAATGTTTATTGCACGTTCTTGTTTTAGTGAACGTAAGAGACTAATTCTATATTTTTCCGCAGGATTATTAAAATAATATCCTACGATTTCAGAATTTCCATGAACTCGTAACTCCATCGCCACTTCACATTTTAAAACATTTCTTTTCGTTGACAAAACCTTTACGGTGATGTTGCTGTTTTGAGAATTCGTTTTTCGTTTCATAATGATAGGTTTAAAATTGTTAGTGAATTTGATTCAATTGTACAAGAAACATTATTTCAATTACGTCTGATTTATTTTTTTGATGATGCAATTGGTTTAGAAATATTTCAGTAGAAAGATTATTTACATAATTGTTTTCTAAAACTAGTATCACGTTATTTTGACTCTTTAAGCAAATAACTGAAGATTCAATAATTCAAAAAAGTACTGTCAGTGTTGGATAGGTTAAAGATACATCCGAGTTAATTTCTCTAGGATGACCCTTCCCGTTTTTTCAGGAACTAGCATCCTTTTACTCGGCTTGCTAGGTTCCTTTTCGACATTTCAGTCGAAGAGTTTTCAGATTGGTAGTAGGGTTAAATTAAGGAAGCGGCAAGCCTAAGGCTTGGATCGCCCCTATATCCTTTGTTTACGCGGTGTAGGTATATTTCCGCTCTTAGTTGGAGTATGGTGATGGATTTTGCCATCGTAACGTTATTCAACCCTGTTTAACGTTCCAACTATTAAATATTGTGTACCTCTAATTGTGTATTACAATTATTGTATTGAGATTGGTATTGCAGCTATAACTTATTTCTTCTCTTCCATTAATAATTGTTCACTAAATCAATACTAATTTTCTTGTTCATTCTAATGAAAAGAATAGAAAACGCTACATATACATAGTGCAAAGACCTAAACAGTTTACATTAGTCATAAGGCATAGTCAATCAACTACAAGAAGCATCTTGCATGTTTCTAGAAATGGGAGATAAAATTATTGGATAATAATAATTTTAGTGTATTTTAATTAATGCAAAGTTATATTGTGATGTTGCGAATTTTCCGCATAGCCCAATAATTTGCAATCAATGATTAATTAATATATCGTATTATTTTGATGGGGAATTAAATATAATGCTAACATAAATAATAAATTTTATTTTACCAAATATTTGCAAAAATAATTTGCTTATCAATTATACTTCTGAAAAGAAATGAAGCAAAATAAAAATAGAAAAAAGAATATTAGATATATTTTAGAATATGCTAAATGGCAACAAACTCCTCCATTGCAGCGTAACCATCAATTATGAGTAGAAAGTATTTCGAATAATTTGAATCATAATTATACACTCTTCCTTCCAAAATTGTTGCAAGCACATCACTGCTATAGTTGAATGTATCCATCTAAATTATCCCCGACTTAATTGTCCTTAAAATGTCACTTTTAAAGGAGAAGTTACTGGTAAACAATTTAACATAGTTAATTGTGATCAATAGGTTTTGAATTTTGTATAACAAGGGAAACTTTTCTATGAAACAGAATATGAAATTTATTAGTTGAAACCAGTGAACTCATAAAATCTAATGATGCAGATACACTACTCCTGATTATTGGGTATTCGGGGAAAAAGCCGTACATTTTATTGTTTATTTTAGTTGCCATTATTTTTGGTATAAAATTATTTTTCTTGCCGTCTAATGATAAAGAGCATCAAAACTTATTAAAATGTTTCGGCTATTTTTATAAGATGACATAATAAAAAAGTTAATACTATTTACCCTCAAAATTTATTAGCTAGCTTACTGCATTCATACTGCCTATTTAATATATAATTTATTTTAAATAATAACTTTATAAAAAGTTCTTTTATTAGGTTCTGGATCATGAATTTGATGCCAATTAAATTCTTTCATTTTTTCGAGTTTATGAGGAATCACATTAAAATCAACCTCGTCATTGATTGGTTGCAAATCTCCTATTCCATATTCAACCTGCAAGTTTCCTAAACATCTTGGACCTGGGCCTGCCCAGCCACCCCAATGTGCAACATAATTAATCTTTAAATTTTCTTTAATTAGTAATTTTTCAAAAGTCCAATCGTCACAGTCAATATAAAAGCAATAAATATTGCTGTTGTTATAAGCCTTATGCTTCACTAAAGTTGCTCCAAATTGATAGTTATCGATAAATTTGGCTTCTAATTGATTGTTTTTCTCTTTTAGTTTATCACTATTAATGGTCGGCTCGATCAACTTGAATAATTCTTTTAATGGATCACTTTTATGTTCTTGATTTTTAAATATTTTATTTAAATCATCTTCATGGTTCTTCTTCTCATTTAGCAAATCATCATACAACTCCTGAAAATTAATTTCATTAACAATATTTGTTATTGATTGAGTATTACACCCTTCTTTAATAATTCCGTCTTTTACAACCCAATGCACCTTTTGTTTGTATGATTGACTAAAGTGATTATCAGCGCAAACGTAAGATTTTATATTTTGAACAAATTCTATTTGTTGATTATAGATACTTCCTTTCTTTATTCCGCCCATATTTTGATATCTTGTAGGATGAGTTCCGTTTTCAAAATCCGTTTCAAAACCATCATGAACAAGTTTTTTATCAAATGTGATATATTCAATATCAGTATAAAAAAAAACTTTCACGGTCTCATCAATCAAAGCATCTGGATGTGATGAGTCGAAAAGTTCCATTGGTCTTTTGTCTAATGCGGCAGAGCCATACCAGCAAACCTTAAAATCCTGTTCTTTGATTTCTTCCATAAATTCCAACGGAAGATTTGTAAATAGTTGTTGTAATTGATTAAGTTTCATCTTCTATAAATTAGGGTTAATAAAAAATACTAAAAATATGCTAGAATTAAATAACTGAACTTGTAAATTCTTCATAATGGGGAGAGGTTTGATTTTAATCCAATATAAAAAATTACATTGAAACAAAAAAATATTTAGTTTGTTATGAATTGCAGAAATTATTTAATTTAAATAATTAATGCTATTACACATCCAAGCCTATCTTTATTAGCTTAAGTTTAAAAATAGCACTGGCATAATAAGTAATGCTTTTAAGCTAAAACTAATCTTCTAGTTTGGATATTTCGTCTTCATTTATCTTAGGCTTTATTGATTATTAAAAAAATAGAATTCATTACTAAATAAAAAATCTTCTATATCATTAACCAGTTTTATGCTAATTATTGAATCTTCTCCATAATGAACTAGGTTGCCCCTTAAATAACTTTTTTCTGAAAAATAGTAATTCAAATTATTTGGCATCAAATCAATAATTTGATTTAAATAGGTTATGTTTTCACTAAAAACAATTAAATCATTTCCATAAAATGTTTTTAACAGAGTCCCATCTACTAACTCAATTTCAAATTCAACGCAATTCAATTTTTTATTTTGAAAATATTCAAAAAAGTATTTAAGTTTATTATTAGTGTCAAAAATTTTTGAGGTTTTTATATTTGTATTCTTATCAGTTTTGCTGTAGCACATATTGTACTTATTATAAATATCATAAGTCACAAACAAGTTAATCTTTTTGATAATTATTTCTGAAAATATTTTAATTACTTGACTATTGCACTCATGTAAATAAAGCTTCTTCGAATTAAAGTCTAACCAAATATAATTATTTTTTTTAACTATTTTATTCATATCCTGTTTTATTGTAAAGAGAAAAATTTAACTCTAAATTATTATTTTTATTAAACAAGCCTGTTCCAAAATATAAAATAATATCTGGCTTATGGTACTTTCTTAGTAACCGTATCCATCTTAAATTAGTTTTATCAGTTTGTAAACAAATTTCTTTTAGCTTATCTAATAAGTAGTCGTTTTGTTTGGCATTAGAAAATATAAATTCCATAACATTTAATAAATTATCTGTTATCTGTTTTTGATTATCCAGTATTTCTGTTATTTTTTCAATGTAAATGCTTTTGCTAAAGGTCAATTTTAAGTCGCACTTTAGAATATTTTTACCTTTTATTTTATCGAAAATAATTTTATTAAAATCATAATCAATATATATATCGTTTAATTGTTTAGTTATAAAATGTAAATGATCAATTATTAAATTATTAAATCCCAAAACGCCCTTTTTAGCAATGATAATTTCTGATAAATTAGTTATTTTATTAATTCCTCCACTTAAATAATTATGCTCATCTTCATAAATAAAATAATCATCATATAATTGATTAAATAGTGTATCATTTTTAGTGTTTCCCTTCGTGCTATCTATTTTAATATTTAAATATGCCACCGTTTTTTCAAGTGAATATTTGTCTCCACCAGTAAGCATCATCCTTTCTGGGTTATGTTGTAATCTTTTTAAATAATAGATTGAACAATTTTTAAAGCCAATTGTATTTCCTTTTGGAAATTCATAGTGTTGTTTGTGAATAAAAAACGTTTTTCTAGTTTTTGTATAAGGTAAAAAAGTTATTTCTGAACCTATTTTAACCAAACCTATATTTTGTAAAATATTCATCATTTTATATACTAAAGAGTTGCTATTTGCAAATGTATGTTATCAATATCCGAGTTTTCAGTAGAATCATTTAAACAGAATTCGATAAGGTTCTCTGCTCAAAAAAAAGTACTATAATATTATTCTAATGATACATCTAATCAGGTAATATTTATCACGTCAACTTTTCGAATGAAAGTTATTAAAAAACATCTGCTACTGTGTGAAATTTAGTCCAGCATACTGTTGCACATAAGAAAATAGTAGCAATAGATTAAATTATTTTTGATAGATTAAAAAAGTTATATAAATAGCTCCCGTAGAATTACTCGACATTGCAACAGCTGCTCCCCATTCCTTAAAATTCATAGTTGAATTTAATTGTAAAGCATATGAATCAGAATTATCATTTTTCCATAATTCAAATACTTTTTTTATTATTTCAGTATCAGATCTTTGAATAAACTGTCCAGTTTTTTCATATACTCTTACACAAAGCATTCCTCCAATGGTTTTAACCTTCGTTATTTTTTCAATAGCTTCTTCAAATGTTGCCGACTCTTCGAAATTTGGAATATCAATATTTTGATTGGCAGTGAGTGAATCTAATATGGCTTGATAATTCGATTGATTTTTTGCTACTAAATAGGCGACTGAATCATATACAACATCTTCAACACCTAAAGAATTTCGGTAGTCATTAATTTTAGAAAATAAAAGAGATTCCCTAGTAGAATGGTCTTTTTGAGAAAAAGATACATTACAAATTATGATTGCAAGTAAAATAATTGTCATTTTTTTCATGCTACAATTTTATTGGATTTATTATTTATATTACTAAACAATGTTTCTTAAAATTAAAAGTGTTTGTAGGTATTTAAGTAGATAGTTACATATTGAACCTTATAAGAGCGATCTGCAAATAAATTGATCTTCATTCGAGCCCCATCAGACTTTGTCAAAATAAAAATAATTGCAATTGGAGTTTATTCCCAAAAGTCTGAAATTGAAAAACAGTCTGCCCAAGTTACAGTGAAATTAGTTCCAATTTCATTGGTAATAATGTCTATAACTTTTTTTTGCAATAGCTTTATTCTCTCCTTGTTCCACTGGAGTTGGAGTGAAATCATACATTTCTTCTTTGCAGTCATTTACTGCCAGATTTGTTGATTTTAATAAATAGCTAGCCGTTTTTTTTGAATCTAAATCCACTATCGATTTAATAATTGCATTCGCTTTTAATGAATCGGTTTGAGCAAATAAAAACAAACCTATACTAGAAACCAATAAGGTGAAGATTAACTTTTTCATGGCTTTTATTTTTAATTTTTATTTATGATCAGAATTTTTATTTCAATCCCTATTAGTAGGATTTTCTTATTCTACCTCAAGTGTTTTTACAATTTCACACAACACCATAACCGTGTATAATTTTCCGTTTGAAACGGTAGAATTAACACCAATCACATATTTTTGATCAAGAGTTGGACTAATAGGTAAAAGCATATTGACTTCAGATTGTCTATCAGAAATCAGTAAATTCATTAATCTTGAAATCAATTCTTCATCAGACCTAATTACTCCATTTTCACTGATTGAATCTATTTGTGAAACCCATCCCCCACTACCCGTGAAATTATTTTCTACCATTTGGTCTCTAAGTTTTTTTACAACTATCTTCCCGTCCTCCCCAACGATTTTGATTGGAGGAAAACTATCGGTTTTAACCATATATTCCAATTGTTCATTAGCAATTTTATAGGCTGCAGAATCAAAGGTTGCAGGTGCAAGATCCATAGACGCTCTATGAATATTGATTTCTTCCATTATTCTTTTTTCGAAATTAGTTTGTCCAAAAAGAGTTAAACTCATAATCGTAATGGACAGGATGAAGATTAACTTTTTCATGGCTTTTATTTTTTACATGTTTTTATTGGTAATCATTTTTTATAAATTTCTCTAACAGTAGGATTTTCTTATTCTACCTCAAGTGTTTTTACATTCTCACACAACACCATGACCGTGTATAATTTTCCGTTTAAAACGGTAGAATTAACACCAATCACATATTTTTGATCAAGAGTTGGACTAATAGGTAAAAGCATATTGACTTCATATTGTCTATCAGAAATAAGTAAATTCATTATTCTTGAAATCAATTCCTCATGAGTCCTAATTATTCCATTTTCACTAATGTGATCCGTTTGTGAAACACAACCTCCACTACCTGTGAAATTATTTTCTAACATTTGTGCTCTAAGTTTTTTTACAACTATCTTCCCGTCCTCCCCAACAACTTTGATTGGAGGAAAACTATTGGTTTTAACCATATATTGCAATTGTTCATTAGCAATTTTATAGGCTGCAGAATCAAAGGTTGCAGGTGCAAGATCCATAGACGCTCTATGAATATTAATTTCCTCTATTATTCTTTTTTCGAAAGCAGTTTGTCCAAAAAGAGTTAAACTCATAATCGTAATGGACAGGGTGAAGATTAACTTTTTCATAAGGCATATTATTTAAGGGTTAATACTAGGATACATTACTACAACGATCTTACATTTTACATCCACAGAATTTTATTTTGTGCAGATAGTTTAATGTTAAATGAAAAATTTATATACTGGAATACAAGCAGGGTGTAAGTAAATGAAGCGTTAGCCTAAATTCTTACGTCTAAAAAATGTTAGATACTTCTAGTTGATAAAGGCCAATAGAAAAGTTGGTATAACCATGTATTTAAAAATACAGAGCTAAAATCAAGGCTTAAAAACGCAAGCCGAAATAGGTTAGTTGAACGCATAGTGCCTCCTTTTTTTTATAGAATAATGAAGAATAAAAAAGGTAGAATTGTTTCATTGTTACTTTTTACCCGCATTTTAATAAAAGGTTACATTCTATTTTATTTATTTCGCAAAACTCAATATATTTTTCGTCGTCGGCGGTAAATTTAAATCGTTCATAAAATAAGGTAGGGATCTAAAACATTATTCGATTGCAAAGAAGATATATTGAAAACTATCCAGAGTTATAGTTGTTGTAATGTAAAAAAATCTCCCTGCTAAAAATCTCCGCAGTGTTTACCGAAGTTCAACGTAATAATAATAATGTTTTTATTAAATTTGAATAAAGATAGTAAGAACGGAGGAAGCTTACAGTTTCTTCCTCTCAAAAATGTTTTTATATAAACTAATTACTTTCTAATTTTCAACTAAAGTTTTCTAGTTTGAAACTTTTTCAAAACTATTCAGTATAACCCGTCCATGAAACACCTCTACCCTCTTTTATATAAATCAAATTTAACTAAAGCTAAAGGGTTATGGGTTTTTCTAACATTAGTAAATATATTTTGTTTGGATTCTGTTTTGTCTTCGGACAACTAAAAACAGAGTCTTGCCCATCTTCTGCAGATAACGTTTCAATTTTTTTTCCTCCACTCACTAATTGCCTCCTCGATTACCGCTCAGGCCCTGACGAGTCTTCCACTATCGGACTACTCGGTTCTATCTATAAATTCAATTCAGATAAAAATGAATCGTCAATAAGAAATCATGAATTATTACAAGTAGAAATTACTGGAACAACTGCTTCGCCTAATCGATTTGTTCCTTTTCATCAATGGTTGCATTATAGAAATAGTTCCAACTTAAATGACATGACAAATTGGAAAGATCCGAAGAGTCGCCAAGATGGAATGATTTTAGAATCACTTAATTTTTCGTTTTTCGCCTGCTGATTAATGTTGCTCCCAATATAAAAGTATGGTTAGAACAATAATTATATATCGGATGGATAAAACCATCATTTCAATAACGGATTCTGATTTAAATTAAATATATGCGCCTATGAAAACCAAAATATTTTTCCTTTTATTATTGCTGGCAAATTTAGTTTCTGCACAAGAAAAGTCTGACCTTAGCGATACGCAAACCGTAGAAAACGCAAAAACTTTAGTGAGTATGTTCGATAAAATCGACTCGGCTTTGGCTTATAAAACGCCTGCTGATTCGACCAATTATTCTAATCTGATCATTGAATTGCGAAATAAAAACAAATCCGCATTAACCAAGCGAGTCAATAAGGACAGTTATTGGTGTTACGCCATTTATGCTCGTGAATTCAGGGCTTCGGATTCTGATAATCCCATTCAATACAAAGAAGGAATAAAAACCGTTTATAAAGCATTTAATTTTATACGTGAACAAATAGGCGAAGATTTTATTCTATATGAAAAATGTTATTATAATCGGAATAACCTGTATCCAGGAGAAGGACACAAAATTAGTTTTACGGTTGAGCTAATCAATCCCGCTGGAAAAAAGATAGAGATGAGATTTTATGTAAATAATATATTCGTAATAGAATTTATTGGTTTCTTCATCTGGGAGTAAACCTTACAAGAACATAACAGGGACTCGAATTTTAAATCCGGATTCTTGATAAAAAAAATTATTGTAATTCTTTTCAATTATTAACCTTTAACACTACTTGATTATGAAAAACCTAATGGTAATTATTTTACTAAACATTATAAGTGTTAATGTAAATGCCGCAAAAGATACTTCGAATTACCCCACTCCTGATTATAAAAAAATAAAAACAGTTTATAAAGTAAAAATAAAAATTGAGAAATCTACGGTTTTAAAAATTTATGAAGATAATCTATATGAATATATTGAATATAATAATGATTATCCAAGAGTGAGTTGCAAAAAAGAATTGGGTAAATATACTATTCTAAAAAATAAATTAATCCTCACTAAACCATTTATTGCTGATAGTTCCATTGAATTTAAATTGAAGGATTCGTATTATATCGGAAAAAATGGATTACATACAAGATGGATTGATTATATTAAAAAAAATAGACCGGATATCCCTAAATACAAAACGGATGACTACCAATTTCCTTGGTTTTTTAAAAGTCCCTATCTTCTGATTAATTCTGATGAAATTATAGGAGAGAAAGATATACTAATAATGATGGAATATGTTTTAAGAAATCAAAAATCAGAAAAAGATAAAGTAAAAGCTATTTCGGAATTTATGGTATCCAATATAGACTATGGCAGTGCAGAAGATGGTGAAAGTAATTATGAACGAATTTTATTTGGTAAAAAAAATAATGCGGTTTGCGAAGGTTACAGCCGAACATTCGTTTCACTATGTTCATTGGTTGGCATAGATGCAAAATACGTTTCTGGGCCAGTAAGAACTGGATTCTCGGACGCTCTATTTACATATACAAATCATGCTTGGAATCAAGTAAAAATAATTAATAAATGGTATGTAGTGGATGTAACATGGATGGAGGCTGACGATTTTTGGTTTCTTCCTAATTATGATGATTTCACCTTATCACATATAGAAGAAAAAAAAGAAAATCGATTAGACTCCATAACGATTGATGATTTCTCCTCTTCGTTAATAATTTATCCCGTAAAAAATGGTAGTTATACTCGCGCATTAGAATTATCCGTAAAAGAATCGTTTCAATATTGTAAAGATAGTTTTATAATTAAATTTCCTTTGTCGTTTCAAGCTTCAAATATTTTGAAATATAATTCGGAAAAAATGTTTACACAATTTAAAAACGAGAAAACATCTTTTAAAAACAATTCAGAAAAAATAAATTATAAATTATCAAAAAATAAATTAGAACAAACATTAACAATTTATTTGAAAGATACCTTAAATAACATTACTATAAATATTAAGGGAATAGGAACCATTCATTTTATGATTGTAAATGGCACAAAAAACGAATTAGCCAAATATCTTATAGATCATGTTAATAACAAAAGTATAATGTCTTTTACCTACGCATTAATGTCGAGTTTGATTCTAAAAGATAAGAAAGCATATGAGAAATTAACGAATGAAAAAACTGTTTTATCGTATAAAAATGCGCTAGCAAAATTTGAAAAAAATCAATTACCTAATTGGGACTTCAAAATATTTGGTTGCGCATCGCACTTCAGTTATCATGAAGATGAAAGATTTGAAAAACATAGCATGGAAGTAACCAGAGCTGGATTTAATATTGAAATTTTGAAAAATAAAAATGGAGAGTATTTCTTTTACGATTTTGATTTCTATTCCTTTCCAGATTTTGCTAAAAATTAGCGCGTCCTTATACAGATATGAATTTTAATCAATCGAAAAATGAATAAATTAATTTTAATTTTAGCTTCGATAGCTATATGTATTGCCAGTTATTCTCAAAAAAATCATTCTACAAGAGAAACTCAATTATTTTCTAATATTAATGAATATAGAAACTCATTAAATATTGAATCAATAGAATATTATTCAGTTGCATATCTATTAGCAAAAAAACAATCTGATTATCAAGCACAATTAGATTCATTAACTGCTGATCAAAACTTTGGAGGAAGCCGATGCAAATTCTTCGGGAATTCAACGCAGACAATTGTATGATGATATTAATTTTATGCTGAGTGAGGCGGGATTTTCGGCTCCGATAGAAAAAGCACGTGATGGAAAGTTTGTGTATTATTTTTATGAAGACCGAAATTTTTCTATCAACTCACAACCGTTGAATGAAACAGAAACCAATCAAATCAAATCTGCTTTAATGATTCTTTCACGTTTCAAAGGAATGCCACAATTTGAATGGGTAGATGAAATAAGTACCAAAATT
>CAMBFX010000006.1 GCA_945865695.1 Chryseobacterium gleum
GAATGGGGCCTCTTGTGGAAATGTAGTTGACAACGTTCAGAATTTTATGGATTATGCTTATTGCGCAAGAATGTTTACCGAAGGACAAAAAACAAGAATACATGCTTGTTTGAATGATACCATTGCCAATAGAAATAATTTATGGCAACCTGCTAATTTGATTGCAACAGGAACTGATGGAACAAATTATTTATGCGCAGCAGATTTCAATGTAGATAATCGAATTATTTGTGAGGGAGAATCAGTCATTTTTACAGACAATTCTTATCATGGAATTACACAAAGAAACTGGACTTTCACTGGAGGAATTCCAAGTTCAACCACTGATTCTGTTGTAACGGTTACTTATACTACAGCTGGAACCTATAATGTGACTTTGATTGCGGGCAATGGAAGCTCTACCGTAAATGAAACTAAAAATAATTTTATCACTGTGGTTCCTGCCAATGGAATTGTGGCGCCATTAATAGAAGGATTTGAATCAACGGTTTCTTTACCTTCTTCTGAGTGGTATGTAAATAATCCGCATAATGATGCTGAATTTGAAATTTCAACTACTGTTTCTTCATCCGGAAATAATTCAGTGATTTTAGATCTTGCTACTGCAGAAATAGATTATTTTGATGAATTGTTTTCACGAACTTTTGATGTTTCGGCACTTTCGGTTGTTCAAGTAAGCTTCAGGTATGCATTTGCCAATAGAGATACTGTTCCCGGTGCTAATCTTTTGAAATTTTCTGTTTCGAATGATTGTGGAAATAGTTGGATTGTGAGAAAACAATACACATCTTCCGTATTGAATACTGCTCCTGGAATTTCAACCGGAAATTTTATTCCCGATGGAACGCAATGGAAAACGGCTGTTGTGAATAATATTTCGGCTTCCTATCTGGTGAATGATTTTAGATTTAAGTTCACGTATGAAAATGTGGATGGTGTGGCATTGTATATTGATGATATTAATATTTCGCCTACTGCATCAATCGATGAGTTAGAATTGAATGATTTGAATTTTTATCCTAATCCGGGTGAAGATGAAATTCTATTGAATTTGGAACAAAAAGGGTGGTTTGAAATCAAGATTTACGATATGAGTGGACGTGAAATATCCTCAGAAAAGAGGTTGATGGAGTTGGGTAATCAAAGGATTAACACTTCTGCTTTATCCAATGGAACTTACTTGATAAACTTGATTTCATTTGAAAATCAAATGATTTACAGAGGAATTTGGGTAAAATCAAAGTAGGAAACTATGAACTTTCGATTATTAATAATATTTGGTCGGAACGATAAAAAGACTATATTTGTTGAAATTAATGTTTAACTAATCTCATATCTAACTCAAGGGCAAAATTTTAAATTTCATTTCAGATTCTAAAAACGCCCGTTTATTCCCAATTCAAATTTCAAATCTCAAAATAAAATCAAAATGGCAACAATCTACGTTGGTAACCTGAACTACAGGTCTACAGAAAATGATCTCGGTACTCTTTTTTCAGAGTTCGGAAATGTCGAATCAGTAAAAATCATCATGGACAAGATGACGGGCAGAGCAAAAGGCTTCGCTTTTATCGAAATGCCCAATGAAGAAGAAGCAAATCGCGCTATTGAAGCTTTGCATAACAAAGAATTCATGACACGAAATATTCTTGTGAATAAGGCTCGTCCAATGGAGAAAAAATTCTAATTCAAAAAAAGAACATCACTATGGCAACCTTATATGTAGGAAATCTTAATTACCGTTCAACAGAAAATGATCTTGGAACTCTTTTCTCTGAATATGGTACAGTAGAGTCGGTAAAATTAATCATGGATAAAATGACGGGCCGTGCTCGTGGTTTTGCCTTTGTTGAAATGCCGAACGAAGAAGAAGCAAATCGTGCAATCGAAGCTTTACACGACAAAGAATTCATGACAAGAAATCTTTTGGTGAACAAAGCTCGTCCGATGGAGAAAAAATTCTAATCAGTAATCAATTTAAAAACAAAATAAAAATTTCTATGGCAACTTTGTATGTAGGTAACTTGAACTATCGCGCAACTGAAAATGATCTTGGATCACTTTTTTCAGAATTCGGAAATGTTGATTCAGTAAAATTAGTAATGGATAAAATGACAGGTCGCGCTCGTGGTTTTGCATTTATTGAAATGCCTAATGAAGAAGAAGCAAATCGCGCAATCGAAGCTTTACACGATAAGGAGTTTATGACTCGTAACTTATTAGTGAATAAGGCTCGTCCAATGGAGAAAAAATTCTAATTAAATTAAACAAAAAAACAAAATACAATTATGGCAACTTTATATGTAGGTAACTTGAATTACCGCGCAACAGAAAACGATCTTGGAAATTTATTTTCAGAATTCGGAAATGTAGAATCAGTTAAATTGGTAATGGACAAAATGACGGGTCGTGCTCGTGGTTTTGCTTTCGTAGAAATGCCAAACGAAGATGAAGCTAACCGTGCAATTGAAAGCTTGAATAACAAAGAATTCATGACACGTAACATGATCGTGAACAAAGCGAAACCAATGGAAAAACGCTAGTATTCGATTTTAGAATATTAAAAAAACCCTGATGGAAACGTCAGGGTTTTTTTGTTTAGAATAATCGAACTAAATTTCGCTTGAGAAAGGAATTGTGAAAGAATCAACCGACATGGTTATTTTTTTTCAGATTTAAGTAAATCTTCAGGTTTTACTCCTAGAGCATCGGCTATTTGAAAAATCTTAATAATACTTGTATTCACTGCTCCATCTTCAATTCTATTCAAATGTTTTTCAGAAGATTTAATTTCAAATGCCAATTGTGTTCTGGATAATTTTTGTTGCAACCTGATTTTTTTAATTTTCAAGCCAACTTGTTTAAGAAACTGATTCTCTTCCTTTTTTGACACATACAAAACTGAACTAACTTAATTTCAATAATCCGTCATATGTGAAGGATTATTTATTAAATTGCTATCCTAAAATCATTTGCTATGAAAAATATACTTTTAACTATCGGATTAGTTACACTAATTCAAATGGGAATGAACGCCCAATCAATCAACACTTATCCTTCTAACGGTAATGTTGGACTAGGTACATCCTCTCCTAATACCAAACTTCAAGTATGCGGAAATGTAAAAATTGATTCCTCTTTAATTGTAAAAGAACAACTAGATGCCAAAGCCGATGTGAAAGTGGATGGAGATGTATATTTAGGTGGTGATTTCTATTTTTTAAATCCAATTGATATTTCTGTCAACATGGATAAAATTGCAGTTATTGATGCAAATGGTCAATTAAGAGGAGCAAGTAGGGCTTCCATGACAGCTGAACTCTATAAAGAAACTTGTATTCCATTTACCGATGGAATAAATAATTATTTCAATGCACCAGCATGGCAAAGTTTTGGCGGTCCAAATATTGATGACCCGAAATTAGTTACAGGAATTAATTGTCCTGCAAAAGTTGGAATTGGTGTTCTAAACCCTACAACCACATTTGATGTTTCTGGTACTGGTCATTTTTCTCAAAATGTTTCTATTGGTACACCAACCACAAGCGTTGCACAAGTTACCATTAAAACTTCTAATCCCTCTCAATATGGTTTGAATGTTCAAATGCCTTTTGTTCAAACACAAGAATACGGAATCCTCGCAACTGTAAAAAGCAATAATATAAAAGCCTTAGCTGTGGATAGAGAAGATACCGGAGAAGATGTTTTTAGAGTTTACGGTGATGGAAAAGTGGAAGCCAAATCTTTGAGACTTTCGTTGAATATTTGGTCGGATCATGTTTTTGCCGATGAATATTCATTAATGTCATTGGAAAAAATAGCTGAATTTATAAATACAGAAAAGCATTTACCAGGCGTACCAACCGAAAAAGAAGTGAAAGAAAATGGAATTGATGTGGGAGTAAATGATGCCATTCTATTAGAAAAAATAGAAGAAACTTATTTGTATTTGATTCAAATGAACACAGAATTAAAAAAATTAAAAGAAGAAAATATTTTATTGAAGAATGAAATTGAAATTTTAAAGAAATAAATCATGAGAATTAAACTGATTTTAGCAACTTCGTTGCTATGCGCAGGTATGAATGCTCATGCGCAGAATTATAACCCATCACCAATACCGTGTAAAAAAATTACACCAACTTTGTTGAATAATTACAATGGAACAATTGATGCAAATTGTATAGAAGATGAAAACAACACGAATACTGACATTAATATTAATGGAAATCAAAATGTAGAATTAAAAGCTGGTGAAGAAATAAATTTAGATGGCGAAGTTTGGGTGAACCCGAATGCAAATGGAAATTTTTATGCACATATCGAACCCAGTGAAGTGGGGTTGGCTTGGTATCAACCTTATGATACACCTGGTTCAGTTTTGAAATTTGATAAAGTAGAAATAGGAGTTGATATGCCAGATGATGTGAATCAGAAAATAGAAAACTATATAATGAATTCTGGTTTACTGAAATTAAATCCATTTAATCCGGAAGATATTGATGTTAAAGCTGAGTTCTTCAGAAATTCAAATGCAAATGGCAACGGAGGATGGTATGCCCCTCTTAATGTTTACGGATTTTACTACGAAGAGTTTTTTGAGAATACAACAAATGCCAGTTCTCTTAGTTGGGCGATTGATCCTGTTACTAGTGAACATAAATTCAGGGTTAGATTCGCTCCTCCGGAAGTAGGGTTATGGCGTTGTAAAATCACGATTACAATTAATAACGATACTCCTCAGGAAGTTACTTATACTGCTTCTGAATTTACTTTCACAGTCATTCAATCTGCCAATCCTGGGTATGTGAAAGTCTCAAATAATAAACATTATCTCGAATTAGGTGGGTTTCCTTTTTTTCCTTCTGGAAGAAATATTCCACAACCGGCTTTAGATTCAAATGGTTTGAACGATCAACAATTTGGAGTCTTCTTGGTAGACAAAAACCAACCTTTTGATACCAGAAAGATTAATCCTGCTTATCACAAAAGTTTTCGAGCTGAATTGAATGAATTCAAAAATGGAGGCGGTGAAGATTTTCGTTTTCTTTTCTTTGGAGACTGGTATGAAATTGAGTTTGAAAAACTCAACAACTATTATGACCGATTAAATACTGCCTGGGAAATGGATCGATTAGTAGATCATTGTAGTGCAATTGGAGTAAGAATGTTTATGAATTTTCAAAATCACGAGGCTTTTCAGTGGGCTGGTGATTATTCTAATATTTGGGATTGGCCTGCATTTAACCAAATAAATAATGCTCAATGTTATTCATGGAATACAAATGATGTAGGTTATTGCTATAATTCAGAATTAGGAATTCCTACTCCCGAAGAATTTCTTACAGACCCCCAAGCTAAGAAATATTATAAATATCGCTTGAGATATATAACATCTCGTTGGGGATATAGTACTGGAATTTCTATGGAAGAACTTAGAAGTGAAATGAATAATCATGCAAAATATAATGATATTGTCTATTACCCTTCCACCAATAAATGTGAAAGGGAAGTAAATCATTTTCCCTATTACCAAAATAATAATAATTTTTTGAAAAATGTTTCTGATTGGACACATGAAATGGCAGAATATTTAAAAACTCATCAATACAATCCACATCTACTTTCAGTAGATTATACTGGTTGTCCAAGAAGTGTTGAAGGTATTGAAGCAATTAATGATGGAGATAGTTCTTACTTTTCTCCTTTTGTAGATGTAATTGCGTATAACCATTATGACGATAATTTTAACCGATTTGAGTCAATGACCAATGCGGTTAGGGATTTAACACATTCTGATGAATCAACTAATAATATTGTATTGGAAATAATTAATAAACCAATTATCATCAGTGAAACTGGGCTTGATTATGGCTCATGTGATAATGGTGTAGAATATTATAAATTTGTTTGGTGTTCTTCATTCACTGGAATAGCAGGAAGCGGAATGGAATGGCATCATCAACATGATTACTCATTAATGCAGCATAATGTTAACTTGAGAAATTTCATAGGAAACTTACAATTCGGAGCAAACTTAGCAAGTATCTGGTATCCTGAATATGACGTACGCCAAGATAAATTAGCAGCAATGTATTGTATGAGAAGCCAAGAAATAGATAAAAGAGTAATTGGCGTAATTGATAATAGGACCGTTAATTACTGGACAATGGCTGCTGATCCAAACTCAAAATGCCGAAAAATCGAACATCAACCAAGCAAACAAAATCCTGATGATACAGTTTCAACAACTGTTTACGATTATTTATATTCAGTTACTTCAGATGATGGACCAAACAGATTGATGGTTCCTAACTTAAAAGCTTTGCAGAAATACAAAGTTGATTTTTATGATGTCCTAACAGGGAATTGGCTAGGTAGCGATGTAAGACGTGCTAATTTATCTGGTAAGTTTCGATTAGGATTTACTGTATTAGACAGTAGTCATCCTTTGATAGCATTTAAGTTAAGGGAAAACGGCCACCCATTATTTTCACATGAATATGATAGCATTTACCATTACGAGGATGAATTGGCTGAAGTGATGATTGATAACTTACCCGAAATTGAATTAACTTCGTGGAAAGAGGAAGATAAATTACTAGACATCAATATCTCACCTAATCCAACCTCAGGAATATTGACTGTAAAATGTAATTTTGATGGGGCTTTTAATGTAACAATTAGTGATAATCAAAATAAGATTGTAATGACCACGATAGCATCCTGCAACGAAAATAACATTGATATATCGCAACTCCAAAGCGGAATTTACGTTTTAAACGTTAATAGCAATTTAGGAAATATTAGTAAAAAAATTGTTAAACTATGAGATTAATTATTTTAATTTTTTTAGCTTCACAACTGTTATTTTCATGTGGAAAAGATAGATTGCGAGGAGATAAAGAAATTCTTGAGGGAAAATGGAGATGGGTAAAGACCACTGTTAAAGGTCCATCTTGTAATCCACCAGAAACACCTTCTGACATAACACCTATAACCAAAGGAAGAGAAGAATCCGTTGAATTTCTAAAAAAGGGTTACTTCAGAACGTTTATAAATGGAGAACAACAACAGGAATTTAAATTGAAATTTGAGAGTTGGTTTGTAAGTGGTTTGGGTTATTCGTTCACAATTGAACTTAATAAAGATGAGAATTTTCAAATTGGAGGTGGTGTTACCTCAGATACATTGATGTTGGGAAGTTTTTTCATACCAGTTATTGGTGTCGATGATGGCTCGTGTTATCAATACCGAAGTTATTTCGTTCGAGAATAGTTTTTGATTAAAGAAAAAATGTCTAATGCTCCCCATAATTTTGACTGTTCATTGAGTTAAATTAAACAAATCTAGCTGTGTAGAACTTCCAGGAATTCTAAAAGCACCCAAATTAAATTCAAACTCACTTTCTTTTGGAAAATATTTTGCTTTTGAAATCTTAAACAATCTATTTATCGCCATCGCTATATTTCCTTCACCTTTCATTCTTGTTCCGAATCTTGAATCATTTGTTTTTCCCCCATGTGCATCTTCAATTTGATGAATGATTTTTTCTTTTGCATCCGGAAAATTCTTTTCTAACCAATCTTCAAAAATTGTTCGAATACTTCCGTTTAATCTCACCATTGTATATCCTACCGAACTGGCTCCGTTTTCTGAAGCGGCTTTTAATAAATTCGGAATTTCCATACTGTTCAATCCTGGAATAATTGGTGCCCTCATCACATCATATGGAATTTCATTCTCTGAAAAATCTAATCGAGGTATTCAATTGCGAGCCACGGCCTTTTATGTATTCTTTATCTTCCATTTCTTGCCGAAAATTAAAGAGAGATTTTTGATTGTAATAATTAAACTAAATTTTGTAGTTTTAATATAAATGAAATGGATCGGATTACTTTTTTTACTTTTTTTATTTACAGGAAAAACTTTTGCCCAAAGAGTTTCTTCTACCCATTTTTTTTATTTTGAAAGTAGTTCGGCTCGATTGAGTTCTTGGGAAGAAAAAAACTTAAAAGAAGTTTGTGATACATTAAAACAATTTTCTGTGATTTCTATTTCTGTTGCTGGACATACCGATGATACGAATACCGAAGAGGAAAATTTGATTTTATCAGAGGAGAGAGCTAAATATGTTAAAGAAATATTGATGAAGAATAATATTTCAGCATCAAAAATTACCTTGGTTGCCATGGGAGAAACCAATCCTCTTGAATTGAATACAACCGAAAAAGGAAAAGCAAGGAATAGAAGAGTGGAGGTGAAGGTGGTTTATGAATAGATTGCGAAATTCAAAATTCAAAACAGTTTCGCTACTGAAAGGAGTAATTCAAAATTCATTTCTCGATTCCGATTTCAAATGTCGCCTGTAAGCATTAATAAAATGATAATGACAATCACTAAAAAAATAAAAGCAATTGGATTTTTATATAATGGAACTTTCGGTCGTTTGGTGATTGAATCGTAATTCGCTCTTAACCGCCCAAAATCTTTACTTGATTCAATTTCTTCATTAGAAGGAATCGAATCTAATTTTTCTTTATTTAACTTATACTTTGTCATTCGAGATGACCTCCAGTCATTTTTTTTAATTTTTCTATAGTGCGATATAATCTAATCTTAGCATTGTCTTCTGTTATCATTAATAAATCTCCCATTTCTTTAAATGTTAGTTTATCAAAAAAACGTAATTGAATTAAACGTTGTTGTTCTTCTTCCATTTTTTCTAAAAAAGAAAGAATAGTTTCGATATTTTTTTCCTTTAATTCAATGTCCATTTCATCCAAAAATTCGATGGCATCTTTTTCTCTTACTTCTACCTCTTTGTATTTTGAATTTTTTCGATGAAGCATATTCATTTCATTGAAGGCAATACGAAATAACCATGCCGAAAATGGAAAACCTTTATCCTGATACTTTTGGATATTCAACATTGCTTTTAGAAAAACTTGAGAAGTTAAATCAGCTGTCAATTCTTTATCATGATATCTTTTATAAATAAAAAGATAAATGGGTTTATAATAATGGTCATACAATGGCGCAAAATTAGCCGAGTTGAGTTTAGCTGACTCAATCCATTTCAGTTCTTCCTCTTGGCTATATTTGGGTGGTTTGCTAGACATCATTATCAATCATTAAGATAATGCAATTAATAGAAAAGAGAACAATTTTTTTTAGGATTGAGTCAAATTAGTTTTAAAGGTGATAATAATTAAGGTAAAGGCGGCATAATTAAACTGTTTTTAGGTAAATTTGTGATATGAAAAGAGGGTTGACATTTTTCTTATTTATGCTTTTTATCATCGCTTTTAAATCTTGTAAAAAGGACGATGAGATTTTAATTTACCGCCCTACGCCTTATAATTTGGTTATTCCTGCGGGCTTGCCTCCTATGCCAATTCCCATTGATAATCCTTTAACAGTTGAAGGTGTTGAATTAGGAAGAAGATTATTTTATGACGAATTATTATCAGGAAATAATACCATGTCTTGCGCTACTTGTCATCATCCTTCTATGTCTTTTACAGATAACGCTAGCGTTTCCGTTGGAATTGATGGAATAGCCGGCACTAGGAATTCTATGCCATTGATTAATTTAGGTTGGCAAACGTCATTTTTCTGGGATGGAAGAGTAAATACTTTAGAAGAACAAGTTTTGCATCCGGTGATAGATCCAATTGAGATGAAAGATCTTTGGCCCAATGTGGTTTGGGAATTAGTTCAGGATGAAAAATACCCAGAAATGTTTAGACGTGCATTTGGTGAAAGAGGAATTGACTCGGTTAAAGTTTCAAAAGCATTAGCTCAATTCTTACGAATTATGATTTCGGGAAACTCAAAATATGATAAAATGAGAAGGAATGAATTAGTTTTTACCACTGATGAATTACTGGGAATGGAATTGTTTAATCGCGATAAAGATGAAGCCAATAATATTGCTGGTGGCGATTGTTTTCATTGTCACGGAGAGCCGATGTTTACCAGCAATCAATTTCATAATAATGGTTTGGATGCAATTTTCACGGATTTAGGAAGAGGTTTTTTTACAAATAACCCCAATGACAATGGAAAGTTTAAAGCGCCTAGTTTAAGAAACATTGCCTTAACTGCTCCCTATATGCATGATGGAAGGTTTGAAAATTTAGATGATGTGATTAATCATTATAGCACTGGATTAGTTTATTCAACCACCATTGACCCATTAATGAAATTTGTTGCAGATGGTGGAGTAGGATTAACAACCATTGAAAAGAATCAATTGAAAGCTTTTTTAAATACATTAACCGATGATGATTTCGCTGTTAATCGAGCATTTCAAGATCCGGAAAATTAGAACTTAATTTATTGAGATTCTAATCACACATTTTTATTAGAAGAAATAAATAAAATGATTAAAACTACAAATAAATTTTATTTGATAATGTTTAACTCATACGAACTTACAGCTAATAATGAAAGGAAATCTATTAGAATGATGCTCTAACTCTCTTACGTTTAATTTTACCATAACCACCAGATTTGTTTTTAAACTTATAACTAACGCTTAAAATGGCGAAAAGATATCCATCACGATCGTCTGCATCTCCACGTGGTTGACCAGGAGAAGTTGGGTCATAATAATTGGGTGTACCAAAATAGTCTGCTATAGATCCATCCGATGGATTAGACATAAGAGCCGATTGATTTCCATAAGCTGATGCTAATTCAGCAGGGTCATAATAATATCCTGAAACATCATCGATATAATCGGTGAAAGTAAATGAGTGAGAAATATCTAATGCTATTCCCCAATTCAAATTAAGTGCTTTACTGAAGCCAAAACCAACTGGAATACTAACACTAAAATTACTATATTGTTTTGGCCCTCCAGGCAAACCTTGACCTTCGGTATGTAAATCTTTTAAAGGAATCCAAACATCTCCATACAATCCTTTCGGGTTAAAATAAAAACCGCCTATTCCAGCAAAAAGATAAGCGCCAATACCTAATGGTCTTACACCAATTTTTTTCTTTTTTGTATTTTTCAAGTTATATCTATTCCCGCCTTTTTCTTTAATAAGATACCATTGAAAAACTAAAGATACCTCGTGTAAATTAGACTTGAAATTTAAATTTCTATTGTTTCGAAAAGGTTCTGTTGTTAACTTATCATCACCTTCTAATTTTCCATATCGATAAGAAGTTCTAAGAGCAGTTGAAGCACTAATGTGGTAAATCCATGTAAATTGATTTCCTGTTCTTGTTTTTGGAATTTCGAGATCCCAAATAAATTCAGATCCAATTCTATTTCTTCCTCCTAGTTCTCCTAAAAAATTGGATACGCCAGAGCCAAAAGTAATTTCATGGCGGTATTTTTTCCAGCCATTCGGGTTCATGAATGATTGACTGAAGCCCATAACGGGTAAAATAAACAATAAGAAGAAGGCAAGTAGTCGCATTTTGTTTTTTTTCAACAATCAAATGTATGAAATCTAAAAGTAAATAATGCAAAAAATGGATTTATTATTGTAAAAATAACGAGCACTTAATAATTTGAAAAGCAATAGTTTATGTTGCGGATTTAAAAAATATTTTTAGGAATTACCAACAAAACAAGTAATTGATGAGCCTCTTTATACCAAATTGACTTCGCATTCGAGTTGAATTCCGAATTTTTCTTGGATAGAATGAATAATTTGAATGGATAATTCAACTATTTCTTGGCCTGTTGCGTTGCCATAATTAACTAAAACCAAGGCTTGATTTTTATGCACTCCAAAATCTCCCTTTTTATAACCTTTCCATCCGGCATTTTCGATTAACCAACCCGCAGCAACTTTAGTTGTTTTTTCATTGATGGGAAATGAAATCAAATTAGGAAATTTTTCTTTTAATTGATCGGCCTGCTCTTTTGAAATTTCTGGATTCTTAAAGAAACTTCCGGCATTACCAATTTCTTTTGGATTAGGTAATTTTCTTTCACGAATACGAATCACGGCATCACTTATTTTGCGAATAGAAATGGGTGATTCTGCATCGTTTTTCAATTCATCTTCAATTGCACCGTATTTAATTTTAAAATCAGGTTTTTTATGCAGTTTAAAAACAACTCCAGTAATGAAATGTTTACCTTTTACTTCATTTTTAAATATGCTTTCTCTGTATCCGAATTTACATTCTTTATTGGTAAAAACACAGGATTCTAAATTGTCGAGTTGTAAAGTTTGTACAGAATCAATAACGTCTTTTACCTCCACGCCATAAGCTCCAATATTTTGCATGGGGGCTGCGCCAACACAACCTGGAATCAATGATAAATTCTCGATTCCCGCCCAGTTTTTTTCTATACAATAAAGTACGAATTCATGCCAGTTTTCGCCTGCTCCTGCAAATACCCAAACATAATCTTCGTCTTCTTTTATCTTTTCAATTCCTTTAATTTCATTTTTAACTACCATTCCATCAAAATCTGAAAGTAAAAGAATATTACTTCCTCCTCCAATAATCAGTTTTTTTTCAAAATCATTATTTTTTTTAGAGTAAACTTCACTTACATCTTCCAGATTTGAAATGCGGACAAAAAAACGTCCTTTTACATCCAATCCGAATGTATTATAGGGCTTAAGCGATATGTTTTCTTCTATTTGGACCATTATACTAAATTCAAAGCTAATGCGTTTGTTTATGCTAAAAGCAACAAAGCTTTATGAATAACTAACATTTGAAATTGAAAAAGTAATATTCACAAGCGTTAATTTTGATTCAAATTGATGAAAAGAAAAGCTATAGTATGCGTAACGAATGATTTGTTCACTGATCAAAGAGTGGATAAGGTTTGTCGTTATTTAACTGATAAAGGAGTAGAGGTATTACTCGTAGGCCGAAAATTGAAAAATAGTAAAGAACTTTCTCCACGCGTTTATCCAACTCATCGAATGAATTTAAAGTTTACAAAAGGGGCTTTATTTTATGCGGAGTATAATTTTCGTTTATTTTTCTTTTTACTTTTTCATCCATTTGATTTTTTAGTGAGTAATGATTTAGACACACTTCCAGCTTGTGATTTTGCGGCCGCTGCCAAAGGGAAAAAAGTAGTTTATGATTCACATGAATATTTTACAGAAGTTCCAGAATTACAAAACCGAAAAGCAGTAAAAAAGATTTGGGAAATTTTTGAAATAATGATTTTTCGAAACTTGGGTAAAACGTATACCGTTAACGATTCTATTGCTAAAATCTATAACGATAAATACAAAATGAATTTCAGAGTAGTGAAGAATCTTCCTGAAATGTTTGTAATAGAAAAAACTAAATCAAGAAAAGATTTAAACCTGCCAGAGGATAAAAAAATACTAATCATTCAAGGGGCTGGCATTAATATTCAACGTGGTGCCGAAGAATTAACCGAAGCGATGAAATATTTAGACCATTGCTTTTTGGTGATTATTGGCTCTGGTGATGTTTTTCCAATTCTAAAAGAAAAAATTGCAAATGATTCCGTTTTAGCTCAACGAATTTTATTAGTGGATAAATTGCCTTATGATCAAATGATGCAATATACCATGAATGCGGATATTGGCTTTTCGTTGGACAAAAATACTAATCCCAATTATTTGTATAGTTTACCCAATAAGATTTTTGATTATATCAAAGCAGGATTACCCATTATTGTTTCAGATTTAGTTGAAATTGGAAAAATTGTTCGCCAGTTTGAAGTGGGTAGAATTTTAAAAACACATGACCCAGAACAAATAGCTGTTTTCATTAAAGAATTTATAAATGATAAAAATGCAATGGAAATTTATAAGGCGAATTGTTTAAAAGCCATGAATGAACTTAATTGGGACAAGCAGAAAAATGTTTTAGATGAAATTTATTCAGAACTAATTTGATCCAAAAATTACATATCGTTTCGCTCGAAAACCCCTATCCACCAGATTACGGTGGCGTAATGGGAATTTTTAATAGAATTAAAGCTTTGCATGAATCAGGATTAGAAATTCACTTGCATGTTTTTTATTTTGAGAGGGAACCAAGACGAGAGCTTGAATCTTTTTGCCATAAAGTTTATTATTATAAACGGGATATGCGCAAGATTTTATTGTTTTCAAAATTCCCATTTATTGTTGTATCCAGAAGCTCCAAGAAATTAGTAGATAATTTGAAATTAATTGATGCCCCTGTTTTATTTGAAGGACTTCATGTTTGCTTTTATTTGCAACATCGCGATTTGAAAAACAGAATACGATTGGTGCGAATGCATAACGTAGAGCATGATTATTATCATCATCTTTCATTGGCTGAAAAGAGTATTTTTAAGAAATGGTATTTAAAACGGGAGAGTATTAAACTGAAAGAATATGAGAATGTATTAAAAGATTGTAATAGAATTTTATCGGTCGTAGAATCAGATCAGGAGTATTTTAAGAACAAATATTCTCATAGCGAATTAATGCCTGTTTTTATTGATGAAACAAAATTTCATTATTCGGAAAAACATAACGAGGCAATTTTATACCATGGCAATTTAGCTGTATCAGAAAATAATGTAGCTGCCGAATGGTTAATTGAAAATGTGTTTTCAAAGATGGATCGAAAATGCATCATCGCTGGTAAAAATCCATCTGCATCGTTAACAAGAAATAGTGCAAATTTTAAAAACATAGAACTCATTCCTAATCCTTCTTCCGAACGATTAAACACCTTGATTCAGGAATCGAATATTTGCGTATTACCCACTTTTCAATCCACTGGAATTAAATTAAAGTTGATTGATTCATTGATGCAAGGCAAACATTGTATTGTCAATGGTCAGATGCTAACAGGAACTTCATTAGGGGAATTTTGTCATCAAGCTGAAACTTCTCAGGATTTTATTTCAAAAATTAACGAATTATTCTCTTTGAATTTTACCAGCGAAGATTTTGAAAAAAGAAAATCTCATTTGAAATCTTATTTTAACAATCAAAAATCTGTAGAAAGAATGAAGGAATTGATTAAGGGCGTAAAGGATTGAAAAAGGCGGCATGTTGAACATCGTTCAATTTACCATTTTCGGTTTTTAACGTTCTGAAAGGAAATTTCTCCATGATGGTATAATCATGTGTGGCCATTAAAACAGCCCTTCCACTATTTGAAATCTCAAATAATAATCGCAATATCTCTTCAGATGTCTCTGGATCCAAATTTCCCGTAGGTTCATCTGCTAAAATCAAAACTGGATCGTTAATCAAAGCACGTGCAATTGAAACTCGTTGTTGTTCTCCACCCGAAAGTTGGTGAGGTAGTTTATTTTCTTTTCCAGATAATCCAACTCTTTCTAATAATTCTAAAATTCTAGCGGTCATTTTGTTTTTATCTTTCCAACCTGTAGCTTTCATCACAAATTTTAAATTCTCCTCAACAGTTCTATCCGGGAGTAATTGAAAGTCTTGAAAAACAATACCTAGTTTTCTTCTTAGAAAGGGTATCCATCTTCTTTTTAGCTTTTTTAAATCATATCCTACAATATTTCCAGTTCCTTCAGTTAAAGGTAACTCGCCATAAAGTGTTTTTAAAAGACTACTTTTTCCGCTACCCGTCTTACCGACCAAATAGACAAATTCCCCATTTTCAATACGAACATTTACCTGATCTAGAATCAGATTTTTGTTTTGGAAAATTTTTCCATCTTTTATTTCGAGAATTGCAGTTTCCACCATGTTAATATTTCGCTTTGTAAAGATGCATCAAATTATTCGATCGAATTTGCCTGCAATCGACATTCTAACAGAATAATTCTAACAGATTAGCGTTGAAAACTTCAAGGTGGTGTATTCTATGTCCTCATGGCATGGAGTAATTTTAACATTCAATATTTTATTATGGATAAGTCTGTTTTTATGAGGTTCATCTTCCTATTTTCATTTTTGCTTTTTACAGGGCAATTTACCTGGTCGCAAAAAACGGCAATCATCTTAGATCAATATTCCGATTACCGGGATGCAATGGATCTTTATGATAAATCCAAATTTAGCGCCGCTCAGGATAAATTTAATTTGGTGATGGAGAAATTGGATTCTGATGATGAGATTTATATTAACGCGGAATTTTATGCGGCTTTATGTGCATTAAAATTACTTCATCCAGATGCAGAGTATCTTTTACAAAAGTTTATCATGAATCATCCCGAAAGTCCACAAGTACGAACGGTGTATATGCATTTAGGAAGGCATTATTTTGATCGCAAACAATATAAAAAATCAATAGAGTATTTTGAATTAGTAGAATTATTTGATTTATCCGATGCTGATGTAGCGGAATATTATTTCAAGACAGGTTATGCCTATTTTTCTTTGAATGATTATGATAAAGCGGCTACTAAATTTTTTGAAATTAAAGATAAAGAAAGTGAATATCAAATTCCGGCTTTGTATTATTATTCTCATATTGCTTATCAAAATGGCAAATATGAAGCAGCACTTTCTGGATTCTTAATTCTAAAAGATAATGCCAATTTTAAAAGCGTTGCTCCATTTTATATTTCACAGATTTATTTCCGACAAAATCGTTATGATGAAGTGGTAAAATTTGCTGTTCCATTAGTTGATTCGGTAAAGCAAGAAAAGGCAGTAGAAATGAATAAATTGATTGGTGACTCCTATTATAATTTGGCAAAATATCCCGAAGCAATTCCTTACCTCAAAAAATATAATTCAACAGGTTTACCTAATCGCCAAGATCATTACACTTTAGGATATGCTTATTATCGTTCTGCTGAATATAAAAGTGCAACCATTGAATTGAATCATGTGGTGAGTAATGATGATGTTTTAGCTCAAACAGCCTATTATCATATGGGTGATGCCTATTTAAAAATAAACGAGAAAATTTTTGCAAGAAATGCATTTCAAGGCGCTTCAAAAATGTCATTTGATAAAACAATTGAAGAAGACGCCACTTTTAGTTATGCTAAATTAGCCTATGAACTTTCTTATAATCCCTTTCACGAAGCTATTGTAGCTTTGCAAAATTATCTCGAAAAATATCCCAATAGTAAAAGAAAAGAAGAAGCCTATTCATTTTTGATTAATGTTTATCTCACTACTAAAAACTATCAATCAGCCATTGATGCCTTGGATAAAATAAAAGATAAAGATATTAGAATGCAATCTGCTTATCAATTCGTGGTTTATAATAGAGGAATTGAGAGTTATTTGAATGGACGATTTGTTGAATCAATCACCTATTTGAAAAAGGTAAAAACTTATCCTTTAGATAAAGAATTAAATGTTTTAAGTAAATACTGGATTGCCGAATCAAATTATTCTCTTTTTGAATATGAAAAAGCAATTGAAGCCTACAATGATTTTATTTCAGAACCAGGAGCAATTAACTCTGAATATTATAGCACGGCACAATATAATTTAGGATACTCTTGGTATTCACGATCTTTTTCTAATGGAAAATATGATGTAGAATTTTTTAAAAATTCATTAGCTGCTTTTAGAAATTTTATTACTCAAGCCAATGCTACCGATTATAAAAAATTAGCTGATGCTTGCCTAAGAGCGGGAGATATTTATTATGCACAAACTGATAATGAAAATGCAATAAAATATTATGAGCAATCATTACGCCATTCACAAGATAATGCTGATTATGCTTATTTTCATCAAGGATTAGCCTATAAATTATCCGATAAGAAAACAGAAGCTATTGCCACATTTAAAAAATTAATTAACGGATATTCAAGTTCCAAATATGTGGCTGAATCTAAATTTGAGATTGCAGATATTTTTCGTGTAAATGATAATCGTTCGGAGGCAATTGAATATTATAACGAATTCGTTTATGCTTACCCCAATCATCCTAAAGTAAAAGACGCATTGATTTATTTGGGCCAATTACATTACCTCAATAAAGATTATACGAAGTCGGAAACATTCTACAAAAAAGTTTTAAAGGAATACAAGGACAAAGAAAGTATTACCAGTGCATTGAATGGATTAAATCCAGTTTACATTGCTACGAATAGAATGGATGAATATAAAGAATTAGTGGAATTGTATGGAATGGGTGATGAAATGAAAGATAAATTAGAAGATGATTATTATGATGCAGCAGTAAAATACGTAACCGAAGAAAAAGATTGCGAAAAGGCTATTGAAGGATTTAATAAATATTTACGTGATTTTTTCAATGGAAAACACGCATTAAAAGCACATCATTATCGTGGAGAATGTTTGTATGAAGCTAAACAATATGATTTGTCTATTACCGATTTTGAATATGTAGTAACACAAACTTCTAATACCTATAGCTTGAATGCAGCTTGGAGATTAGCGGTTACTTATTACTATCAAAAGAAGGATTATTCGATGGCATTGAAGTGCTATGATAAAATGGAAATTTATTCTACTAAACCTAAAGATTTGCATAATGCCTATGTAGGTAAATTGTATTGTTATGGTAAATTAGGTGATCATGCAAATGGATTGAAATATGCAGATTTGATTTTACAGGATGCAACCTCTACTGAGGATGAAAAGTTGCGATCAAATTACGCAAAAGGAAATGCCTATATGAATGCATCAGATTATGTTAATGCAATTACGGCTTATCAAACGGTTTATAAAACTTCTACTAATCAATTAGCAGCTGAATCGAGATATCAGGTAGCCTACATTTATTATTTACAAAAGGATTATAAAAAATCAGAAAAAGAGATTTTTGATTTGGCGAAACAAAAACCGTCATATGATTATTGGGTGGCAAAAGGATATATTTTATTAGCGGATAATTATGTGGAAATAGAAGATAATTTTCAAGCAAAGGCTACTCTTCAAAGCATCATAGACAATTATTCTTATGAAGATGATATTATTCCAACAGCCAAAGAAAAGCTGCAAAAGATTTTAGACTCTGAAGAATTACAAAATCAGCAAAGAAAAGTTTTAGATGGAGGCGGATTTGAAATTGATATTGAAAATGGCGGAAAAGTAGAAGAAGTTAAAGAAGAAATTCCAAGTGGAGATCCTGAAAAGAAGCCAGAAGAAATTAAACCTGATAATAAATAAGTTTATGAAATATTGTTTTTTAATTGTAATTTTTAGTACAAGTTTCGTGTCTTTAAATGCCCAAATGAACGAGCAGGTGGATATAAATACGCCTACAGGTAGACCTATTTCTAAAGCAACGAGAATTTCTTCATCACCTGTTGTTAAAGATACGTTAACGCCTAAACCTAATTTGACTTATCAAAATGAATCTGCATTTGTAAAAACGTCATATTCTCCAGCCATAATCAATGCTGCGAAATTGAAAATGGATATAACGAAGGAAAAGTTAGATAAATTTTATGTCAGAGGAGGAATTGGTTTTTACACTACTCCTCTTTTGGATTTTTATTTTAATGATGGATATAATAAAAACGGAACCTACGGAGTAAAAGCTCATCATTTTTCCTCTCAAGGCGGAGTAAAAAATCAAGGTTATCCAGGTTTTTCGGATAATTCAATTGGTTTGTTTGGCAAGTTTTTCGAAAGAAAATTAGAATTTGGTGGTGCATTGGATTATGATCGAAACGTAGTTCATTATTATGGGTATAATGGAGATTCATTATATTTTGATAAAGAGGATATCAAACAACGATTCAATAAAATAAATACAACACTTTACATGGGAACTTTCACTCCTGATTCAATGAAGTTAAATCACCGTGAAGAAATCAATTATCAATATACGGATGATCATTTTGGCGCAATGGAAAATAGATTTCAAATTGGAACATCTTTGAGTAAAATTGTAAATGATGAATGGTATGGATTGAATTTTAATTTTGATTATAATAATTTTGTTCCAACTTTTAATTATCCTGGATGCACAGATTGTTTAGAACAAGGTGAATTAGGTGCAACTCAAAATAATGTTTTATTAACATTAAATCCTCACGTAAAAAGTTTGGGTAAAAATTGGAATTTGAAGGTGGGATTGATTTTAACCGGAGATTTTAAGGATGATGGGGCCAAATTTCACTTTTATCCAGATGCTGAATTCAGATATAGTTTATTCAATGATATGTTCATACCCTATGTGGGTGTAACAGGTGGAATGAAACGAAATAATTATCGTTCATTGACTACCGAAAATCCATTTATGATGAGTAATATAGATTTATTAAATACCAATAATAAAATAAATATTTTCGGAGGCATTAGAGGAACAATTAGTAGCACCACTTCTTTTAATGCACAAGTTTCTTATTTGAAAACAGAAAATTTGCCCTTGTTTTATAATGACGCCTTATTTTCTATTGGGAATAAATTCAGAGTGGATTATGATTCTGTAGATATCATTAACATTAGTGGGCAGATGCATTATCGTCAAAAGGAAAGATTAAAAATATTTTTGCGAGGTGATTATTTTATTTATTACATAACAAATGCACTTGCTGCATGGAATCTTCCTAATTTCAAATTTACATTAGGGATGAATTATGATATGATGGATAAAATTATTGTTCGTGCTGATTTTTATTTAGTGGGTTCTCGTGATGTTTTAACCTATGAAAATGTAGAAGGATTTACTCCTGTTAATGGAGTTTCCGCTATGAATTTAAAACCCTATGTAGATTTAAACTTGGGAGTAGAGTATAGGTATTCTTCTAAAATTTCTGCCTTCCTGAATGTCTATAATTTCGCAGCGCAGAAATATCAGCGTTACATGAATTATCCGGTGCAAAACATCAATGCAATTTTAGGATTTACAATGAGCTTTTAGTCAGACTTAATTTTTATTAAAACTTATCGAAATAAAAATGATTAGTCTGATTTATTGTTTATGAATTTTTGTATTTTTCAATACTCAATACTCAATACTCAATACTCAATACTCAATACTTTCATCCTATTTTCCTTATCAACGCTGGCCTCTGCGTAATTTCATGATAACAAATTACATCTTCACAGAAATAATGCAACACCATGCTTTTTCTCGTTCTTGCTTTGTCTAAAATTGCTTTGCCTCCATGTAATAAGTTTCCATGCCAAATTAAAACATCTCCTTTTTTTGCATGAAATTCGATTTTTTCAAAAGATTGTTTCGCAATAATTTCATCCAACTGATCTTCATATTTTTTATAGGCCGAATTATTCAATAACCATTTCGAATGTTCTGGGTCAAATTCAGGATAGAGTAGATAAGGTAATTTATGACTCCCTGGAAAATATTCCAATGGCCCATTGGTAGAATCTACATCCTCTAATGCAATCCAAGCTGCAATCAAATAACCTTTTGGATAGGTAGCCATGTGAACAAAATCAGAATGAGCAGCCTGCTCACTGCCTTGAATAAAATTAATGCTTTGAAATAATTTTACATTTCGCCCCATTAATAAATCTAAAATTTCAGTAAGACGTTTCGAATTTACAGTATGTAAAAGTTTTTTTGATTTCAGAACAGCAAACATCAGTTTATGATATTTGTTCATAGTTCCTTTGCCTTTTTTTAAAATTTTCTCTACTTCTTCTTCAATAATGTTTGTTTCACTTTCATTGTAAAATTTTGGCAAAACAGCAAAACCATTTTTCGACCAATTTAATAATGGTTCTTTGCAAATTTCAGGAAGAGAATTAAAAAAAGAATTATGAGGTAATAGTTGGCGCGAATCTTCTTTATCCAACCAAGGAATTCTAGTTTGATCTAATTGATAAAAATCTTTGGTACTTACCGGTTCGAAATATCTTTTTTTTAAACCGAGTTTTTTATACTGCTCATCTAAATGACGCAATTCCTCCGGAGAAAATGCATTATACAATTGATGCAATGGGCGAAAACGTTTGGCTTTATCTAAGATAGAATGAATCATATTCAATGGCTAAATTAAGAAAATCATCTTGGAAAAATATTGATATTCGTCATTTCAAATTATAAAAACACAAAACCCCAAAACTTATAGTTTCAGGGTTAGTGTAAATATTTTACTTGCTTTAAGCAACTACATTCATTGCATCAAGAACATTCATTACATCTTTCACTGATTTAGCAGAAGCATCTAATAAAGCTTTTTCATCAGCATTCAATTGTAATTCGATGATTTTCTCAATACCATTTTTACCAAGAACCACAGGAACACCTAAGTAAATATCTTTATGGCCGTATTCTCCTTTTAACCATGCGCACACAGGGAAAATACGTTTTTGATCTTTAACAATAGCGGCTACCATTTGAGCAGCTGCAGCTCCTGGAGCATACCATGCTGAAGTTCCCAATAATTGAACGATTTCTCCTCCACCTACTTTGGCACGTTGGATGATTGCATCCAATTTGTCTTTCGAAATCAATTCTGTCACCGGAATTCCTGCAACGGTTGTATATCTTGGTAGGGGAACCATTGTATCACCATGTCCACCCATTAACACTGCTTGAATATCTTTAGGAGAAATATTTAATTCTGTAGCTAAAAATGCTTTGTAACGAGCCGTATCTAAAATTCCAGCCATTCCCATTACTCTATTTGAATCAATTTTCGCTGTTAAATAAGAACAATAAGTCATTACATCTAACGGATTCGAAACAACAATCACAATTGTATTAGGTGAATGCTTAATAATATTTTCTGTAACTGATTTTACAATATTCGCATTAGTAGAAATTAAGTCATCACGACTCATACCTGGTTTTCTTGGAAGGCCAGATGTAATCACAACCACATCCGAATTAGCCGTTTTTGTATAATCATTGGTTGATCCAGTAATACGAGTATCGAATAAGTGAATAGGAGAAGTTTGCCAAGCGTCAAGTGATTTACCTTCTGCGAATCCTTCTTTGATGTCTAATAATACGATTTCGTTTACTACATCCATTTGTGCTAATACATCGGCACAAGTTGCACCAACGTTTCCTGCTCCAACTACAGTTACTTTCATGATTTTTTTGATTTTATTTTAGCTCTAAAGGTAGAAAAATGAAATGGCTCCTTATTATTCAAATTCCTTTTTTATTTTTGAATATGTTTATTAACTTTATGAAATAAATTGTTGATTTTGTATTTATATAAAAATCAATTACTTATAACTAAATATATTTTTTTTAAACCTAAGATGGCAACCCTGTTAAAAGGTCTGCGTCTTTGAACTGAAATGAAGGATGAAACTGTCGGAAAATGAATTAAATCAACTTGTAAAAGGCTGTATTGCAGGAAACCGAAAGGACCAGCAGCAACTTTTCAAGTGCTTTTTCGGCAAGATGATTGTAGTTTGTATGCGTTATACTAAAGATCGTGATACAGCTCAAGACATCTTGCAAGAGGGGTTCATCAAAGCATTTGAAAAAATGGTTGACTTCACTTTCACTGGTTCTTTCGAAGGTTGGTTAAGACGAATTATGGTAAACACTGCCATTGATCATTTCAGAAAGTCGAAACATATTGTTGAATTATTTGATAATAAACAATACGATTCAGAAGACGAAGATGGTGACCATAGCGATTTTGAAGACAAAAAATCAGACACGGATGAAACGTGGGGGAATTTAAGTCCAGAAAAAGTGCTAGCAGCCATGCAGGGACTTTCACCTGCCTATCGCACCGTTTTTAACTTATATGTAATGGAGAATTATTCTCATAAAGACATTGCAGAAATGTTAAATATAAATATCGGAACGAGTAAAAGTAATTTGTCCAAGGCAAGAGCGAACTTGAAAAAGATTTTAGAGAAAAATATGTTTATAAACGCTAAATAGATTAATGAGTAAATTGAATAATATAGATGATGCAATCAGAAACTCCTTCGAAAATTTCGAGGTTCCTTTCGATGCTTCTTTATGGAACAATATTGATAGTAAATTGGATAACGTGCATTCTAATGATTTGACCTCATTCGACAAAAAAATTCAAGAAACAGTTTCTGGTCATGAAGCCATTTATAATCCTGCTGCATGGACTGCAGTAGAATCTCAATTAGCTTCTTCTTATTCATATACCAAATGGTTTTTAGCCGCTGGTTTTATTTGTTTAATTTCATTAGGGATTTATTTCTTATCAAATAATGAAAATGAAAAATCAATAATCACAGAAAACTCAACTAAAGTTAAAATGGTTGAAAATAAAACTGCTGGGGATTTAGAAAAGAAAACCTCAATTGATAATGAAAAATTAAATAATAATTCTAATTCTTCTATTGATACGGATAATAATTCAAATGAATTTTTAGAAAATCCAATAACTAATAATAAAGAGATTGAAAATTCAGAAACTAAAAAAGTAAAGACAGAAAATTCAAGTAATTCAAATTCAAACAATAATTCGATTAATCAAAATAATCCAATTATTACAAATCATATTCCCGACTTAAAAATTTCAGAAAAAAAATGGTCAATATCTTATCCAATTATTTCTGGAAAAACAGAGATGTGCGAAGGTTCAGAAGTTAAATTAGTATCCTCTTCAGTATCTGAAAAAGTAAGTATTCAATGGATGTTGAATGGTGTGTTAGTTAGCAATAATGAAGAGATTACACTTAAGAATTTAACTTTGGGAACTCATGAAATTGAATTAATTCATACCTCTAAAACAGAATACAAAAACCAATGTTTAGATCCAGAATTAAAGAAGTCTGTAGAAATTATTGTAAAGGAAAATTCTTCAGTGGATTTTAAATTCGAACAAGTAGGTGACGCATTTTATCCAGAAACGAAATTCCAAGTTTTATCTCCCGAAAAGAATATCAAATATACTTGGTCAATAGATAATTTTACTTTCCAAGGAAACGAAACTACTCACCTATTTAACAATAAAGGAAACTACCCAGTTCAATTATTGGCAGAAAATGAAAATGGTTGTAGTTCAACAGAAATTAAAAATGTAGAAATTAGTACAGATTACAATTTACTTGCACCTAATTCATTTAGCCCTAACTTTGATGGAATAAATGATGCTTTTATTCCTGAAGCATTAAAGTATTTGAATCTTCCTTTCAAGATGATTATTTACAGTCGTCAAAACAATATAGTTTTCCAAACAAATAGGGTTGATTTACATTGGGATGGACGAAATATGAACAATGGTGAAACATGTGGTCAAGGAGCTTATCTTTGGATAGTAGAACTCACGAATAAACAGGGCGAGATGGAGAAATACAGTGGAACAATTACATTATTGAAATAAAATAACGAAATACGATACACGAATGACAAATATAAAGAAGCTAATTATGATGGGAATCCTTACGATTCCCTTTCTGCTTTTAACCGAAATGACTATAGCGCAGAATTATTCCAAAATGCCAATTGAAGTTCAAGCTAAAATTGATCAAAATAAATATGATGGACTCCCCATCTATTCAGGAGTCATTTTTAATTATGAAGTTGCTGTAACTGGTTTAGACCAAAGTGAACGTCAAATTTTACTTGATCGAGCTGAAAAAATGAATGAAATTATTTCAGTTACATTCGATGCTATTGGAAATGTTAACGTAAAATGCAAAAGTGGAACTGAATTCGTTACTGTTAAACCTATTTTCCAAATCATTGTTTCAGGTATTACTAGTATTAAAGACACTTATTCTCTAAAATAACCAATCATAAAAATGAAAAAATTTTATTTTCTTTTAATGTTTTTATGGACTGGCTTTACTTCTTATAGCCAATGTACAAATACGTCTTCTTTTGGATCAGCAACTGCTCCTGCTTCAATTGGGGCATCAGCTACGATAAGCACATGTAGTTTTCAAACGGAATATAGCACTGTTAGTGGATTAGTAGCAGGCAATACTTATAGCATAGCTATGAGTAGTGGAGGTTGTGTTACTGTTCATAGCGGAACGCCAAATGGACCCGTAGTAGCTTTCGGAACGGCTCCACTTTCATTTACACCTACTGCAGGAGGAACCTATTATTTTCATTGGAATGTAAATTGTGGTCCATGTGCAACTAATACAGCTTGTATAACAACTTCAATCACGATGACGGCAGGAACTGGCCCACCACCCCCACTTCCTTGTAGTGGTGGAGCAAATTCTTCTTGTGCAACAGCTGATCCATTTTGTACAGCTACGGTTTATAATTATTGTAATACCACTGGTACTCCATCTTTGGGACAATACGCTTGTTTGTTTACAACCCCCAATCCAGTTTGGTATTATTTGAATATTGCAACCTCTGGACCAATAGATATTTTTATGTCTCAAACGGCAACAGGAACAGGATTACCGATTGACGTAGATTTTATTTTATACGGCCCTTTCACAAGTACTGCAGCAGCTTGTGCAGCCATTGCTCCAAGTACAACAATTCCTGCTACCTACCCAAGTGGAAATATTGTTGATTGTTCTTACTCTGGGTCAGCAACTGAAACAGCAAATATTCCAAACGCAATTGCAGGACAATGGTACATGTTATTAATGACTAATTTCTCTAACCAATCAGGCCAGATTGATTTTTCACAAACAGGTGGATCTGGCGTCAGCAATTGTGCCATTTTAACCTGTTCAAGTAATGCTGTTGCAACACAACCTGCTTGTTCTGGTGGAAATGGCTCTATTTTAGTTACCGCAGTTAGTGGAACAGCTAACTATAATGTTAGTTGGACTGGAACCTCTTCTGGAAATCCAGGTGGAAGTGAAATGATAGCTACAGGAGGAACATATAATATTACAGGTTTGGCTGCTGGAAATTATAACGTAACTGTTACTGATAATACTGGTTGTACATCTACGAACTCAGTAACCATTACAAATCCAACAGTTGTCACAGCAACACAAGCTCACTCCAATTTATTATGCGCAGGAACAACAACTACAGCCACCATTACAGGGTCAGGCGGAACAGCGCCCTATAATGTTAGTTGGACAGGTACAACTTCAGGAAATCCTGCAGGAACAGAAATTGCTGCTTCAGGTGGAACTTATAATATGACGGGTTTAGGAGTTGGAGCATACAATGTAACTGTAACTTCTGCCAATGGATGTACTGCTACTGTAACAGTAATAGTAACTGGTCCTGCCACGCTAACAGCTTCGGATGTTGAAACCAACGTTGCTTGCTCTGGAGCAACAACAGGAAACGGAGCAATTACTGCCACAGGTGGAACTGCATTATACAATGTAAGTTGGACAGGTACAACTTCAGGAAATCCTGCAGGAACAGAAATTGCTGCCTCAGGGGGCACTTATAATATGGCTGGTCTTGGTGCTGGAGTTTATAATGTAACGGTTACAGATGCGAACGGATGTACAGCGACTACAACTGTAAATATTGCAGCAGGTGTAGTATTGAATGCAAATATTACTCCTACCGCAGCACAATGCTTAACAGGAAACTCATTTAGTTTTTCAGGATCGACTTCAACTATTTCTAGTGGAGCAATTACATCTTATACATGGAATTTTGGTGCAGGGGCAACTCCTGCTACTGGAACAGGAGTAAATCCTCCTGTAGTAACATATAGTGGAGCAGGAACGATGACAGTTACATTAACAGTTTCTAATGGACCTTGTACAAATGTTGAAACTTTAAATATTACTGTTAATGCAAATCCAAACGTAGCTACTGTGCCCGTAAATCCACTATGTAATGGTGGTTTAACAGGAAGTATTGCTGTTACTGGATCTGGCGGAACAGCTCCATACAATGTAAGTTGGACTGGAACCACAACTGGAAATCCTGCAGGAAATGAAATCGCTGCCTCTGGCGGAACTTATAATATGACAGGATTAGGAGCTGGTTCATATACTATCACTGTAACAAGTGGAAATGGATGTACTGCTGTAACAACAGTTAATTTAACAAACCCAACTTTACTTACCGCTTCAGATGTTGAAACGAACGTTGCTTGTAATGGTGGAACAACGGGTAATGGTGCAATCACTGCTACAGGCGGAACAGCTCCATATAATGTAAGCTGGACAGGCATTACCACTGGAAATCCAGCAGGAAATGAAATAGCTGCTTCTGGTGGAACTTTTAATATGACTGCTCTTGGTGCGGGAACATATAATGTTACTGTAACAGATGCAGCAGGATGTACTGCGACAACAACTGTAAATATTACACAACCAACATTAACAACCGCTTCCAATTCTGTAACAAATGTTTTATGCTTTGGTGCTACAACTGGTTCTGCAGTAATTACTGCTACAGGAGGAACAGCAGGTTACAATGTAAGTTGGACAGGTACTGCTTCAGGAAATCCTGCAGGAACAGAAATTGCTGCCTCAGGCGGAACTTTCAATATGACAGGATTAGGCGCTGGAACGTATAATGTTACAGTAACAAATGCTAACGGATGTACAGCTACAACAACAGTAACAATTACTCAACCAACAGCAGCTTTAACAGCTTCTAATACTTTTATTTCTCCTCTTTGTAATGGAGGAACCAATGGTTCAGTTACTGTTACTGCAACCAATGGAACAGCTCCCTATAGTATAAGTTGGACTGGAACCACCACTGGTAATCCAGCAGGAACAGAAATCGCTTCTTCTGCAGGTACATTTACAATGACGACTTTAGGTGCAGGAACTTATACTATTACTGTAACGGATGCCAATGGATGTACAGCTACAACAACAGCAACGGTAACACAACCAACTTTAACTACTGCAACGGATGTTGAAACGAATGTTGCTTGTAATGGAGGCTTAACTGGATCAGGATTAATTACTGCAACAGGTGGAACTGCTCCTTACAACGTTAGCTGGACAGGAACAACTGCAGGAAATCCCGCAGGAACAGAAATCGCTGCTTCTGGCGGAACTTTTAATATAACAGGATTAGGTCTTGGAGTTTACAACGTAACCTTTACCGACGCAAATGGATGTACAGCAACCACTACAGTAAATATCACACAACCCGCTGCTATTACTTTAACGCCTTCTTCTACAAATACAAATTGCGGTTCTAGTACAGGAACGGCAAGTGTTGTGGCAGCAGGTGGTGCAGGTGGATTTACCTATGTTTGGTCTCCAGCTCCTGGAGGTGGACAAGGTACTGCTAGTGCCAATGGTTTAGCTGCTGGAAGTTATACAGTAACAGTTACTGACGCCAGCGGTTGTGCTGCTGTTTCAAATATTGTTGTAAATGCAAATTCAGCTCCAACTGGTTCTTTAGCTTCACAAGTAAATGTATCATGTAATGGAGGAACAAATGGTTCTGCAATTGTAAGTGCTACAGGAGGAACGCCAGGATATAATGTTAGTTGGACTGGTCCAACTTCTGGAAATCCAGCAGGAACAGAAATTGCGGCTTCTGGAGGTAATTACAATGTTACACCAATGTCTGCTGGTATTTATACGGTAACATTAACTGATGCTGGTGGATGTTTCGCAACAGTAAATGTTACAATTACTCAACCAACTTCTATTTCAGTTTCTAATACTGTTGTAAATGCTACTTGTAATGCAAGCTTAACTGGTTCTTCCATTATTACTGCTTCAGGCGGAACGGCTCCTTATAATGTTAGTTGGACAGGAACAACTACAGGAAACCCTGCAGGAACAGAAATTGCTGCTTCAGGAGGAACTTTCAATCTGACATCTTTGGGCGTAGGAACCTATAACATTACTGTTACTGATGCAAACAGCTGTACAGGAACTACTACTGTGACTATAACACAACCAACAGCAGTTACTGCTTCAAATACGGTTAGCCCCGTTTTATGTAATGGTGGCTCTACAGGTTCTTCTGTAATTACAGGTTCAGGTGGCACAACTCCTTATAATGTTAGTTGGACAGGAACAACTTCAGGTAATCCAGCAGGTATAGAAATTGCTGCATCAGGAGGAACTTTTAATATGACGTCTTTAGCTGTCGGAACTTATAACGTTACAGTAACGGATGCAAATGGATGTACAGGAACTACAACGGTAACTATTTCTCAACCTGCCACAATTACACTTACCCCATCTTCTACTAACGCAAACTGTGGAGCTTCCAATGGAACTGCTTCTGTTGTTGCTTCCGGTGGCGCTGGTGGATTTACATACTTATGGGCACCCGCCCCAGGAGCTGGACAAGGAACTGCTAATGCAACAGGATTAGTTGCGGGTAGTTATAATGTTTTAGTAACGGATGTGAATGGTTGTACAAATAATACAAATATTATTGTTGGTTCAAATTCAGCTCCAACAGCCTCTGAAGTTTCACATGTAAATATTCTTTGCAATGGAGGAGCTACAGGATCAATTTTGGTAACTTCTACTGGAGGCGCTCCAGGTTATAATATTAGTTGGACAGGTGCTTCTTCTGGAAATCCTGCAGGAACAGAAATTGCTGCTTCAGGAGGTAACTATAATATTACAGGATTAATCGCTGGAGCTTATACAGTGACAGCTTCTGATGTCAATGCATGTACTTCCTCTTTTAATGTTACCATTACACAACCTACTGCCTTATCTGCTTCAAATGTGGCCAATAATGTTTTATGTAATGGAGGGAATAATGGATCAGCGATCATTACTGCTACTGGTGGTAATGCTCCTTACAATGTGAGTTGGACAGGAACAACCACTGGTAACCCAGCAGGAACTGAAATCGCTGCTTCTGGAGGAACTTTCGCAATGCCTGCTTTGACAGTAGGAACTTATAATATTACTTTAACTGATGCTAATGGTTGTACTACTACAACTACTGCTGTTATTTCACAACCAACTGCAATTTCAATTACGAGTTCCACTTCAATTAACGCTCTTTGTTTTGGGAACTGTAATGGTTCTGTGAATGCAACTTCAACTGGTGGAACTGGAACTTTAGTATTTAATTGGGTATCGGTTGGAACAGGTGCAAATCAAACTGGATTATGCGCAGGATCATATACATTAATTGTGACGGATGCCAATAACTGTTCTGCTACACAAACAATTCTAGTAGGGCAACCATCAGCAGTTTCTGGAACCACTTCTGTAGTCAATGCAAATTGCGGGTCTGCTAATGGATCAGCAACGGTTGTTCCTTCGGGTGGAATGGGTGGTTATACATTTAGCTGGGGAACTACCCCTGTTCAAACAGGAGCTACAGCAACAGGACTAATACCTGGTGTTTATAATATTACTGTGACTGATGCGAATCTTTGTACATTCAACACTACTGCAACTGTAGGAAACAATACTTCAGGATCAGTAAATGCTGTAACCACTAGCAATATTTCTTGCTTTGGTGCAGCAAATGGTGTAATGACTGCCACAATGGTTGGTGGGTCGCCCACTTTTACGTATAGCTGGAATACTGTTCCAGTTCAAACCACCGCTGTTGCTACAGGTGTTGGACCGGGTAGTTATACAGTAACAGTAACTGATATCAATGGATGTATCGTAACTGGAACAACAACCTTAACAGAACCGCCATTATTAACGGTTTCAACTATTGCTACGGATGTTAGTTGCCCAGGAGGAAATGATGGAATTGTTTCATCAACCATTGCAGGTGGAACTTTAGCATATGGAATTAGTTGGTCAAATGGACCAATCACAGGAAATATTAATGGATTGACAGCGAATACTTATACGATTACTGTAACAGATGGAAACGGATGTATTGCTACTTCTTCTTCTGTTGTCGCTCAACCCAATGCTTTTGCACTTACATTCACTACTACTGATGTTAGTTGTAAAAATAATTGCACAGGTAGTGCAACAGCTAACTTGACAGGAGGAACAAGCCCTTATAATTATCAATGGAATGATGCATTAAATCAGACTACGGTAGGTGCTGGATTTTTGTGTGCGGGAACATACAATTTAATTATTACGGATGATAATGGTTGTATCACCAATGGAACAACCACAATCCTTGAACCGACTTTATTAGTTTTAAATACAACATCTGTTAATTCGAATTGTGGACAAGCGGATGGTTCTGCTTGTGTTATTGCTTCTGGTGGTGTTGCACCTTATTCATATTTATGGAATACTGGTCAAACTACTTCTTGTTTAACAAATGTACTTGCAGGAACATATGTTGTGGATGTAACAGATGCAAATGGATGTACAGAAACAGTTTCAATAACAGTACTTGATTTGAATGGTCCTTCAGCTGCAATAATTGCACAAACCAATGTTTCTTGTTTCGGTCTTGCCGATGGAACAGCAACGGTTGATATGTTAGGAGGAAGTGGATTCTTCACTGTACAATGGGATCCTACTGCTGGAAGTCAATCTACACCTACTGCTTCTAATTTACCGGCAGGAACCTATGGTGTAACAATTACAGATGCTCTTGGATGTAATGCATCTACTTCTGTAATTATTACCGAGCCAAATGATATCGTTTATATCCAATCTTTCAATCAACCAAGCTGTTTTAATTATTGTGATGGAGGAGCAAGCTTAGCTACTGTAGGTGGAACCACACCTTATAGCTTTAGTTGGTTAGATGCATTAAATAATCCAATTGGAACTAATAGCAGTTCTATTACTGGATTATGTAATGGAACATATGGTTTAACTTTAGTTGATGCCAATGGTTGTGCAGAAAACATGAATTATACTCTAATTAATCCGGCTCAAATTACAGGAACAATTTCTTCTACTAATGTAATTTGTAATGGAGCTTGTGATGGAACCGCTACTATTGTTCCAATTAATGGAGTACCTCCTTTCTCATTCTCTTGGAATGATCCAGCTACCCAAACAACTTCGGTTGCAAATGGATTATGTCCTGGAGCTTTTAATGTTACTTTATCAGATGACAATGGTTGTTTTGAAATTTTTAATACAACTATTTCTGAACCTACATTACTTACAAGTTCTATTACTGTTTTTGGAGATGTTTCTTGCTCTGGTTCTTGTGATGGATTTGCACAAATAGATTTTGTAGGTGGCGTTGCTCCTTATCAAATTCTATGGAGTAATGGATCAAGCAATCAAGTGGCAACCAATCTTTGTACAGGTTCTTATGATGTAACAGTAACAGATGCGAATGGTTGTACTTCATTAAGTACAATTGTTTTAACCACTCCAAATCCTCTAGTATTAGTTGAAAGCCAAGTAAACTTATTATGTAATGATGTTTGTATTGGCGAAGCTAGTGTAGTTGCAAGTGGAGGAACTACTCCTTACAATTACCAATGGAACAATCCAACATTTGATACGAATCCAGAAATTTTAAATCAATGTGCTGGAACCTATACTGTATTAGTTACAGATGATAATGGCTGTACAGCGTCATCAATAGTTACAATTACAGAACCGGTTGCTCTTGATTTTACATATGTTTCACAAAATTCAAATTGTAATCAAGCAAATGGCCAAATTTGCACCAATCAAATTGGAGGCGTTGCACCATTCTTTTATCAATGGGATGATCCCTTCCTTCAAACTTCCGCTTGTGCATTTAATATTACAGCCGGTTGTTATAATCTAACTTTAACAGATGGGAATGGTTGCGTGAAAGATTCTTTGATTTGTATCAATGATATCGCTGGCCCAACAATTAATCTAGTAAGTTTTACTGATGTAACTTGTCAAGGAGCGAACGACGGTACTATAGCAGTTGCAGTGAGTGGCGGAGTAGGTGCTTTGACAATCGAATGGTATGATGGAGCAAATACACTCATACCCACATTTACGAATTTGACTTCAGTTAATAATTTGAATGGAGATACATATGGCGTTGCTGTGAGCGATACTGCAGGGTGTTTAGTTTCATTGACTCAATTTATTTTTGAACCAAATTCAGTTTTTGCTGCAGTCACTGCAACTACCCAACCTTTATGTTTTGGTGGTTGTGATGGAACAGCCACTGTTTCTGCTAGTGGTGGAGATGGAAATTACACTTACCTATGGAACGCAGGATCAGCCTCTACAGTTGCTAATAATTCTGGTCTTTGTGCTGGCCCTGTTTCAGTAACAGTTTCTGATGGAAATGGTTGTTCATTTACAACTAGTGCAACTATTACTCAGCCAACTTTAATAACAGCAAATACAACTTCAGCTACTAATGTAACTTGTTTTGGTTTCTGTAACGGTTCGGTGATAGTTTCGGCTAATGGTGCAACGCCACCATACACCTATAATTGGACATTAGGCGCGAGTACAGGCCCAACAGCAACTAATCTTTGTCCTAATACTTATACAACCATTATTACTGATGCAAATGGATGTTTCACTGCTTTGATTAATAACATTAGTGAGCCTGGTCAACTAGTAGTAGCAACAACAACGGTTAATTCAACCTGTTCTCAATGCAATGGTGAAGCTACCGCTATTGTAAGTGGGGGAACAACTCCATTTAATTATCAATGGTCTTCAGGAGCCAGTTTAACAACGCCTACAAATTCTGGTTTATGTCCAGGAGCACATACAATAAACATCACTGATGGAAATGGTTGTACCATTTCTGGAAGTACAACGGTTATTGATGAGGCAGGACCAACCATTACCGGAATGACTTTTACTCCACCTTTATGTTCAGGATTGAGTAATGGAACTGCAACGGTAAACACTAATGGTGGAATTGGACAAATTATTTATGATTGGAATGACCCTGCATCACAAAATACACAAACTGCTTTTGGGTTAATTTCAGGAAATTATTGTGTAAGTATTCAAGATCAAAATGGTTGTCCCGCTGCACAATGTATCAACGTAACTCAACCAAGTCAATTAAATGCTATTGGTGATTTGGATGCAACTATTTGCTTTGGTGATTCAACACAAGTATGGGCTAGTGGACAAGGAGGAACCGCTCCTTATACAATAAATTGGAGTACTGTAGGTATGGTCGGAACAGGGCCAACAATGGTTTATCCTGCTGTATCAACAAATTATTGCTTCAATGTTACAGATGTAAATGGATGTGCATCTCCAAATGAATGTGTTGTAATTACGGTTACACCGCCATTAACAATGACGTTAACACCTCCATCTGAAATTTGTGATCTAGGATCTATTTCAGTTGTTGCTAACGCATCAGGAGGAAATAGCGGGCCTTATACGTTCACATGGACAGATGATAACGGAAATCCAATTACTTCAACACAAACAGGAAACTCATCTACGATTGTTGTGAGCCCTACCGTGGCAACTTGGTATTATGTAACATTAACAGATGGCTGTACAACACCAATAACTGATTCAACATTAATTTCTGTTAATGCATTGCCAGTATTATTTGTGAATGTGGTTGACGCAAATGGTTGCGAGCCTTTCACTGCTCAATTTATTGTGAACTCAAATATTGGAGTCACTTATGATTACGATTTCCAATGTGATGGAACAATTGATTTAGCAAATACGGCTAATACCAACCCAACTTCAACCTATCCTTTAGCTGGATTATATGATGTTTGTGTAACGGTTACCTCTGCAGATGGTTGTTCAACGACATCAAATAATATTGGTATGGTTACTGTTTTTCCTGTACCTGTTGCTGATTTCACATTTACGCCAACAACTACTACCATTTTAAATCCAATTATTGATTTTACCAATACAACAGCAGGTGGCTCTACTTATAGTTGGGATTTTGGTGATGGAAATATTTTACCGGCTGGAAGTGGAAATATTGCCAATGGAACGCATAGTGGAACTACAAGTGGTACATACATGAATCCAACTCATATTTATGGTGATACTGGAACATATACAATTACATTAACAGCCACTAATCAATTCGGATGTACCGATGTTATTTCTTACGATATCATTATCGAAGGTGAATATGTAATTTATGTTCCGAATTCATTCACACCAGATGGAGATGGTATAAATGATTATTTCTTATCTCAAGGAATAGGAATTGATCGAGATAATTACAAAATGATGATTTTCAATAGATGGGGTGAGTTGATTTTTGAGACAGAAAATCCTGATTTAGGTTGGGATGGTATGTATCGAGGAGTAATGTCTCAAACCGATGTTTATGTTTGGAAAATCCGAACCCTAGATCACAAAACATTACCACACGAATATATTGGCAACGTAACATTATTGAAGTAAAATACTTTCCACTTGATTTTGTGAAAGAGAATCGGGTAACCGTTTCTCTTTTTAAATGATAATGTTGCGAATAAGTTCCGTTATATTTGTAACATTCCTAGGCAACCATAAAAAAAATTATCGTCAATTTAGTGCGAAAATTTTCGTTTTAGTACGTTAATTATATGAAATCAATTGATTATCAAAAACAATGAAATTCATTTTATGAAAAATAAATTATTTAATCCGGCTGTTTTAAGCCTGCTTTTTCTTTTTAGCCTAGGCTTTTTCTCTGCCTCTGCTCAAAATCAATCCTTGATCGAGAAAGAAAAGGAAACCTATAAAATCACTAATCCTGAGTTAACAACCGATTTAGGTTCTTACACTAGAGCACTTGATAAAGCAAATCTTAGCCTTTATCGACTTCAATCTAAATCCTTCACTATTAAATTTGAAGGTGGCGTAATCGTAGAAGTCTTTTCGGCAGAATCTTTATTATCCAAAAACATCATAATCGATCAATCTTACGAATACCCCCAAGATTTTTCTTTAGAACGATATGAATCTGTTTTCAGTCTAGCTGAGAATGATATAATTGTTGAAATACGCCCAGTTTCTAATGCTAAAAAAACATCCAGATAAAATGAGAAAGTCAATATTCAAATTAACCATTGCACTCGGCCTCTTTTGTTGTGGAGGTTTTAATGTTGTATTCGCGCAACCGGCAAATAACGTTCCCTGCAGTGCAACCAACATGGGTACGCTACCTACACCTGGTGCCTGTACCTCGGGATTACAGAATGGTGCTGCTACCACTTTAAATAGTCAAACTACGGTTGGTGCTACTGGTGCAACTCCTTATGTTTATCAAACGGGATGTAGTGGTGGTGGCCAACAATCTGCTCCTGCTTTAGATACCTGGTATACTTTTACAGCCTCAGGTACAATAGTTAATATTGCGCTTGCTAATTTTCCCAATGCAAGTGTTGCTATTTGGACAGGTAGTTGTAACAATTTAACTGCTTGGGGTTGTATGAATGTACCCAATGGTGGCTCAGCTTCTTTTACAGTTCTTCAAACAGTTGTTGGCCAACAATATTGGGTTCAAGTAAGTGGAGGTACTGCCTCTGCAACCGATGCGAGCTTTAGTTTATCTCTTGATAATGATATTGACTGTAATGACTGTTTAACTGCTGGAGCTATGACTGCATCTCCTGCTCCTGTAAATGGTGGTTATACTGCTGGACAAACGGTTACCTTTTGTTATACTATTACTGGATATACTCAGGTTAATACAAACTGGCTTCATGGTATTCAAATAACTTTTGGTGCTGGTTGGTCGGGTGGAATTCAAAATCCTGTTCCGGCAAATACTTTGCAGAATATTCCTGGCCCAGGTTCTAACGGTGATTGGTTATATTATCCAACAGGTATTGGAAATGTAAATGGAACAAGCTGGGGACCAGGTTTCTATTTTGACACTCCTGATGGTGGAACTTCGGCTTCAGATAATTTTGGTGATGATTGTGGTGGAACTACTTGTTCTTGGACATTTTGCTGGGACATGACCGTTGGTACTTGTACGCCCGGCACAAGCTTAAATGTTACTGTTAATACGAGTGGTGATGGTGAATCAGGATCTTGGCTTAGTAACGGATGTAATGATGATAATGCTACCAATTTTTCTGCAATAGAAATTTGTTGTACACCTCCCATTATGTCGCAGGTAAATGTCTTGTGTAATGGTGCTGCAACAGGTACCGCCACCGCTACTGGCCAAGGCTCAAGCCCTTGGGATTATGTTTGGGTAAATGGCGCAGGAACTACAATACAAACAATTACTAATGTGGCTGGCGCAAATACCGTAACGGGCCTTGCTGCAGGTACTTATACTGTAACTGTTACTGATAATGCGAATTGTGTTTCTTCCGCAACAGTTACAATAACTCAACCTACATTAACCACCGCTACAGAGGCTCATGTAAACCCATTATGCTTTGGAGGAACAACTACGGCTACCATTACTGCTACTGGAGGAACTCCTGGCTATAATGTAAGCTGGACAGGAACCACCTCAGGTAATCCTGGAGGTACAGAAATTGCTGCCTCTGGTGGAACCTACAATATGACCGGACTTGGAGCAGGAACTTATAATGTTACTGTAACTAATGCCAATGGTTGTATCGCTACCACTACCGTAATCGTTACTGTACCAACTGCTGTCGTTGCATCAAATGTCCCAACGGCAGTTACCTGCTCGGGTTTGTTGAACGGTTCAGCTGTGATTACCGCCTCTGGAGGCACACCTGGCTATAATGTTAGCTGGACAGGAACCACAACAGGTAATCCTGCAGGTACAGAAATTGCCGCTTCGGGCGGAACTTTTAATATGACAGGTTTAGGTGCTGGAACTTATAATGTAACGGTAACTGATGTTAATGGTTGCACAGCAACTACTACAGTTACTATAAATACAGGTGTTGTTATTGATGCTAATATTTCTCCTATTGCTGCACAGTGTTTAGTTGGAAATAGTTTTTCTTTTTCTGGATCTACTTCAACTATTTCGAGCGGATCAATTACTTCATATAACTGGAATTTTGGGGCAGGTGCAACTCCTGCAACGGCTACCGGTGTAACCCCTGCTGCTGTAACCTATAGTGGTGCAGGAACAATTACAGTTACCTTAACTGTTTCTAATGGTACTTGTACCAATGTAGAAACTTTAAACATCACTATCAATGCAAATCCAACTATAACAGCTCCACCGACTCCTCCTTTATGTTTTGGCGGTAGTACGGGCTCAATTTTAGTTACAGCGTCAAATGGAACTCCAGGATATAATGTAAGTTGGACTGGAACTTCATCAGGTAATCCTGCAGGAACAGAAATTTCTGCGTCAGGTGGAACTTTTAATATGACAGGTTTAACTACAGGCTCATATACTATTACCGTTTCTACTTCGAATGGTTGTACTTCTACATTGGTGGTTCCTGTGTCTCAACCTACGGTAGTGACAGCTTCTGATTTAGAAACGAATGTAGTTTGTAATGGTGGTTTAACGGGTTCTGGATTAATAACCGGCTCGGGAGGAACAGCTCCATACAATGTAAGTTGGACAGGAACAAGCACTGGAAATCCAGCGGGAACAGAAATTGCTGCTTCCGGTGGAACATTTAATATGACTGGTTTAGGTATTGGAACCTATAATGTCACAGTTACCGATTCACAAGGATGTGCAGCAACGACTACCGTTAACATCACTCAAACTACAGCAATAACTTTAGTTCCATCATCTGTAAATGCAAATTGTGGTGTAAGTAATGGAACTGCAAGTGTCGTGGCATCTGGAGGAACAAATACTTTTTCATATGTATGGGCACCAGCTCCTGGAGGAGGACAAGGCACACCCAATGCTACAGGATTAGCTGCAGGAAGTTATACAGTTACGTTAACAGATGGAAATTTATGTACAGCAAACACCACTATCATCGTTGGATCTAATCTTGCTCCAATAGCAACATTGGTTTCGCAAGTAAATGTTTTATGTAATGGAGGATCTACAGGTTCTGCCATTGTATCTGCAACAGGAGGTTCACCTGGCTACAATATAAGTTGGACAGGTCCTACAACTGGTAATCCTGCAGGAACGGAAATTGCGGCTTCTGGTGGAACTTTTAATATAACAGGAATGCCAGCTGGAGTTTATACAGTAACGGTTAGCGATATTGGAACTTGTACTGCCGCATTGAATATTACTATTACACAACCGACGCCAGTTGTTGCTGCTAATATAACCACAGCTGTTTTATGTTTTGGAGCAACCAATGGTACAGCAATTATTACTGGCTCAGGTGGTACTGCGCCTTATAACGTAAGTTGGACTGGAACTACTACAGGTAATCCTGCAGGAACTGAAATTGCTGCTTCAGGTGGAACTTTTACTATTCCTGCATTAGGAGTAGGAACTTATAATGTTACAGTTACTGATGCTAATGGTTGTGCAGCTACAACTACCGCAACGGTTACGCAACCTACGGCAATTACTATTACAAGTGCTACTTCCATTAATGCTTTGTGTTTTGGTAGTTGTAATGGTTCAGTTAATGCAACAGCAACAGGCGGAACAGGAGCTTTAGTTTTTAATTGGGTAACGGTAGGTACTGGAGCTAATCAAACAGGTTTGTGCGCAGGAAATTATAATTTGATTGTTACTGATGCAAACAATTGTTCAGCTAGTCAAACAGTGGTAGTTGGTCAACCTACAGTTTTATCTGCAATAACAAATGTTGTCAATGCCAATTGCGGATCTGCAAATGGAACTGCAACGGCAACACCAGCAGGAGGAACATCAACTTATACTTACAGCTGGAATACTACACCGGTTCAAACCACACAAACTGCTACAGGATTGATTCCAGGTTCCTATATTGTAACAGTAACCGATTTTAACGGATGTACTACAACGGCAACAGCAATTGTTGGAAATAATGCTGCTGGAACTTTAACTGCAATCACAAATAATAACGTAACATGTTTCGGTGCTGCAAACGGACAAATGACCGCTAATTTAGCGGGTGGTGCCGCTCCGATTAGTTATAGCTGGAATACAGTTCCTATACAAAATACAGCAGTTGCTACAGGTGTTGGTCCAGGTACCTATACCGTAACTGCAACCGATGGAAATGGATGTGTTGTAGTAGCTAATACAGTCGTTACTCAACCAATCGCTTTAATAGTAAATACTACACCAATAGCAACTACTTGCCCAGGCGGAAATAATGGTTCAGTTTCTTCAGTAGTTTCCGGTGGAACTACACCTTATAATTTATCTTGGTCAAATGGGCCTACAACTGGAACAATTTCTGGATTAACTGCTGCTAGTTATACATTGACTGTAACGGATGGAAATGGATGTACAGCAACCTCTACTTCGATTGTAACGCAGCCTGCTCCATTTGTTGTCAATATTAGTCCAAACGATGCTACTTGTAAAAGTACTTGTAATGGAAATGCAGCTGCCACTGTGAGTGGGGGAACATCACCTTATACTTTTTTATGGAATGATCCATTAACACAAGTAACTTCTACAGCAAGTTTTTTATGTGCTGGAAATTATAATTTAACTATTACCGATAACAATGGTTGTCCCGCTACAGCAAGTACTACTATTAACGAACCAACATTAATTGTTCTTAATACCAGTTTTGTTAATGCAAATTGTGGGCAAGCCAATGGTTCTGCTTGCGTAGTTGCAAGTGGAGGAACAGCTCCTTTTACTTATTCTTGGAGTAATGGTCAAACAACAAGTTGTATTAATAATGTACTTGGAGGAACTTATTTAGTTACGGTTACAGATGCTAATTTATGCACACAAAATACGAGTGTAACAGTTCCAGATTTAAATGGACCTTCTGTAGCAATTATTGCTCAAACCAATGTTACTTGTAATGGATTAAACAATGGTTCTGCCACCGTAAATATGCTTGGTGGAACAGGAATTTTTACTACACAATGGAGTGCTTCTGCGGGAAGTCAGACAACACCAACAGCTTCTAATTTAACAGTAGGAGTATATAGTGTTACCATTACAGATGCAGTTGGATGTGTTGCATCAACTTCAATTACGATTACTGAACCAAATAGTTTATTAACTATTCAGAATTCTACTGACCCGTCATGTTTTAATATTTGTGATGGTGTGCTTTCGCTTGCTGCTTCTGGAGGAACAATTCCTTATACTTATTTGTGGCAAGATGCTCTTAATAATCCTGTAGGTGGAAATACTAATTCGATTACTGGTTTATGTAGTGGTAATTATACTTTAGTGTTTACAGATGCAAATGGATGTACGAATAATTTTAATTATTCATTGATAAATCCTACACAAATTACTGGAAGTACTAGTTCAACAAATGTAATTTGTAATGGTGCTTGTGATGGAACATCAACAGTAACTCCCAATAATGGTTTTATACCCTACACTTACTTGTGGAGTGATCCAAGCGCTCAAACTACTCAAACAGCAAGTAATCTTTGTACAGGAGCATTTACTGTTACTGTAACTGATAATAATGGATGTCAAGAAATTTTTAATTCAACTATTACTGAACCTCCTTTATTAACTTCTTCTATTACTATTTTTGGTGATGTATCTTGTTCTGGTCTTTGTGACGGTTTTGCACAAGTAGATATTGCTGGTGGGGTTGCACCTTATCAAATTCTATGGAGTAATGGTAGTTCGAATCAAGTAGCCACCAATCTTTGTTTGGGTTCTTATACAGTAACAATAACCGATGCTAATGGATGTACAACAGAAAGTAATATTACCATTACAACTCCCAATCCTATTGTCTTAGGAACTTCGAAAGTAGATTTAACTTGTAATAATGTTTGTATTGGACAAGCTACTGTAAATATTTCTGGTGGAGTTACGCCTTACGCTGTTCAGTGGAATAACCCAACTTTTGATATTACAACCAATATTACTAATCAATGTGCAGGCACTTACACTGCTTCAGTGATTGATGATAATGGATGTACGGCAAATACAACAGTTGTAATTACTGAGCCAGGAATACTTGATTTTACTTATACTGCGCAAAATTCAAATTGTTTGCAGGCAAACGGCCAAATTTGTACTAATGTTATTGGTGGTGTAGCACCTTATTTTTATCAATGGGATGATGCATTTTTACAGACAACCGCTTGTGCCTTTAATATTGTTGCAGGATGTTATAATTTAACTGTTACGGATGGAAATGGTTGTGTGAAAGATTCATTAATATGCATTAATGATATTGCAGCGCCTACTTTAAATTTAGTAAGCTTTACGGATGAAACTTGTAACCCATCAAATGATGGATCAATTACAGTTGTTGCAGCAGGTGGAACAGGCGCATTAACGATTGAATGGTTTGATGGTTTGAATGCTATAATTCCACCTTATACAAACCTAACTACAGTTTCAAATTTAGATGGAGATAATTATGCCATTAGTGTAACAGATGCTACAGGGTGTGTTTCTTCTTTAACACAATTTATTTTAGAACCAGCACCAGTGGTGGCTGCCATTACTTCTACAACAGATCCTCTTTGTTTTGGAGCTTGTGATGGGTTGGCTACTGTTTCGGCAAGTGGTGGTGATGGATCTTATATTTATCTATGGACAGCTGGAAGTGCACCTGCTTCAATTAATAATACTGGATTATGCGCAGGAAATATTTCGGTAACAGTTACTGATGGAAATGGATGTTCATCTACAGCAACAAATATATTGGGCCAACCCACATTGGTCACTGCTAATACTAATTCAGTAACCAACATTAGTTGCTTTGGTGTATGCGATGGCTCCATTAGTACCGCTGGGGCAGGAGGAACACCACCTTATACCTATAGCTGGACATTAAATGTCAGTGCAGGACCATTAGCTACCAATCTTTGCTCTAATACCTATACAACAGTTGTAACAGATGCGAATGGCTGTTTTACTGCTTTAATTAACGATGTTATTGAGCCAGCTAATTTAACAGTTTCAACTGCTGTTGTAAATTCAACATGTACGCAATGTAATGGTGAAGCTACTTCAAATATCATTGGAGGAACTGCTCCTTATAATTATCAATGGTCAACTGGTGCAAGTTTAACAACTCCAAATAATACTGGAATTTGTCCTGGTCCAATTACCTTAAATATTACTGATGATAATGGGTGTATAGCTACTTCATCTAATACTATAATTGATGAAGCAGGTCCTAGTATTACAGGAATGACATTTACTGCTGCAACTTGTTTTGGGCTTAATAATGGAACAGCTACAGTCAATACAACAGGAGGAACCGGAACCATTATTTATGATTGGAATCCTGGAACTCAAACATCACAAACAGCAACAGGTTTAGCCGCAGGAAACTATTGCGTAAGTATCACCGATCAAAATGCATGTCCTGCTGCACAATGTATCAACGTAACTCAACCAAGTCAATTAAATGCAATTGGAGATTTGGATGCTACCATCTGTTTTGGAGATTCAACACAAGTATGGGCTAGTGGTCAAGGAGGAACGCCTCCTTACACGATTAACTGGATAAATCCTGGTTTGACTGGTGTCGGTCCAATTATGGTAAACCCTGCTGTATCTACCAATTATTGTTTTAATGTTACAGATGCTAATGGATGTGAATCACCCAATGATTGTGTGATCATTACTGTAAGACCTCCATTAACATTGACGTTATCACCCGATACGGATATTTGTATTCAATCTGGCACTTCTTTAACAGCAAATGCTTCTGGAGGGAACGGAGGCCCTTATACATTTACTTGGACAGATGATTCTGGAAATCCAGTGACTTCTACAGTTACAGGAAACTCTTCAACTATTAATGTAAATCCTACTGCTACGACCACTTATTATGTAGTTCTTTCAGATGGTTGTACTTCACCAATAAATGATTCCGTAATTGTTACTGTAAGTCCTTTACCTCTTGTATTTGTAAATGTGGTTGATCCATCTGGATGTGCACCATTCGGAGCTCAATTCATTACCAATTCAGATATCGGAGTTCTTTATGAATACGACTTCCAATGCGATGGAATTATTGATGTAAGTAGTGCAAATCCAAATGGAAATTTCCTTTATCCTGCAGCAGGAACTTATGATGTTTGTGTAACAGTTACCACTGCAGATGGTTGCTCAACGACCTCAAGTAATATTGGTATGGTTACTGTTTTTCCTGTACCTGTTGCTGATTTCACATTTACGCCAACAACTACTACCATTTTAAATCCAATTATTGATTTTACCAATACAACAGCAGGTGGCTCTGCTTATAGTTGGGATTTTGGTGATGGAAATATTTTACCGGCCGGAAGTGGAAATATTGCCAATGGAACGCATAGTGGAACTACAAGTGGTACATATATGAATCCAACTCATATTTATGGGGATACTGGAACATATACAATTACTTTAACAGCAACTAATCAATTCGGATGTACCGATGTTATTTCTTACGATATTATTATCGAAGGTGAATATGTAATTTATGTTCCGAATTCATTTACACCGGATGGAGATGGTATTAATGATGATTTCTTCCCTCAAGGAATAGGAATTGATAGAGATCATTTCAAATTCATGATATTTAATAGATGGGGTGAATTGATTTTTGAGACTGAAAATCCAGATAATCATTGGGATGGAAAATATAAAGGAATATTATCTCAAACGGATGTTTACGTTTGGAAAATTCAAACGAGAGACCAAAAAAACTTACAGCATGATCATATAGGCCATGTGACACTATTAAAATAAAAACATACAGATTCACTTTTGTTAAAAAAAGGGGAGACATGGTCTTCCCTTTTTTTAGTTTTAGATTTTTTAATCCATTACATACCATTGAAATAAATGATTATCTTTAAAAAGTTAAACGTCTAAAAACAACCATTTATGAATATTATCGTCCTAATTAACATGAAAAAGATCTTTTTTACTTTAGCTTTCCTTAGTTTGATAACGGGAAGCTTTGCCGCTAATATTGGAATTGGACCTGATAAGTTTGTTCAATTTTATGTTTCTTCACTTGAAAATCGTGAAAAAGCAACTGAACTAAATGAGTTTTTGAAATCCAAGGATGGTGTTAAAATAAGTAGAGTTGATTCTCATAGCAAGATTGTTTTTGTCATTTTTAATGCTGATAAAAATTATACAGAATCAGATTTTACAAATTGGATGAATGAAAAAGGTTATACCTTTTCTTGTTTTAATGCAGGAATACAAGGTGTAGATAAGTTTATCCAGCTAAAATCAGAGGATTGCGCTAAAAAATAACCTAAAATTAAAAGATTAGCCTTAAAATTCTTTACGCTTTTATTCTTTTTTCGATTGGAATAAATCTATTTGCACAAGTAACATTTCCAAGCTGTACGGATGCAATTAATGCCCTTACAAATCCAAATTTTATTATTCACGCAAATAGTTTTGGTTTGGTCAATCAAATTGCTTTTTCTAGTTCTGTTTCAAATCCTTTAATAAATCGAGGCAGGACAAATTCTGTTTGTTTGCGGTAGAACAAAATTTTACTTGGATAATAATTACGGTTGTTATACCAATTGTATTTAAATTTTAGTCCAAAATAAAATTTAAAATTACAATGGCTAATAAAGATTGACATTTAGTTATGACTTAAATAATAAAAGAGGGTTGAACTATTTTAAATGTCACATCGGTATAACCGAGGCACGAGCGTATCGAAGGATAAAAAAAGCACCGCCCTTTCGAACGACGCTTCTTTCATTATTAATTATTAATTTCTAATTTTTAATT